>JAYTYD010000133.1:0-3017 GCA_043742625.1 Methylovirgula sp.
CGCAATACCAGGGGCGTTTGTCCGGTCCTTTGCTCGATCGCATAGATATTCACTTGGACATGCAGGCCGTAAACACAGCGGATTTGCTGTTGCCGCCGCCCAATGAAGGATCTTCGGAAATGGCTTTACGGGTGCAGGGGGCAAGACGCGTGCAAGATGAACGGTATAGCGCCCATGGTTTACCCAGCGGCACGACGAATGCCAGCGCGCCAAGCAATGTCATCGAGGCGACACTGGATATTGACGAGGCGGCTCAAAATTTAATTCGTGAAGCGGCTGACAAAATGCGGCTGACGGCGCGGGGATTCCACCGCGTGCTAAAACTCTCGCGCACCATTGCCGATTTAAGTGCTGAAAAGCGGGTGCAACGGCAGCATTTGGCTGAGGCGCTGGCGTACCGCCCGCACTGAGTTGCATCAAGTGACGACCCGCTGGTTTCATTCCGGTGGCACGCCCACACCAAGAACCTGCCACGTCAATAACAAGAGTATGCGATATAACTTTTGCGAAGGTTGCCTTGCGCCGCGCGCAGAAACTGCATGCAGCAGCCGGCACAAGTCTCTTTTGTGCTCTTAACCAAGGCTTAAGTCTAAGTCGAAGTTTAACCGCGGTGCAGAGTGCTGCGAAACACATCCTCAATCGTAGACCGGTAGGGTTGAGCCAGCGGTGTAATAGCGGGAACGGCCTTGTCTGACCTCATTGATATATCAAGTTTTGTCTGGATTTTGGCCCTCATTTTGTCAGGTGGCTGGGCCGGAATCGGGTATTGGATCGGCCGGACACACGCCCCCAAACAGTCCAACATCAGAGCGGCGGAATTTGAGATCTTGAAGGACCAAAACTGGTCCATGCGCGATGAAGGCGCAGCGCGACGTAAAGCGGAAGCAGCCAGCGAGGCCAAATCGCGGTTTTTGGCGACCATGGCACACGAAATCCGCACGCCGCTGAATGGCATATTAGGATTGGCGGACCTGCTCAACAGTACAAAAATAAGCCGCGAGCAAAAATCTTACGTTGACGCTATCCGCCAGTCCAGTGTGGCACTCAATGCGCTGGTACATGAAATATTGGATTTTTCCCGCATTGAGGCCGGACACCTCAACCTCCATCCTGAATTGATGAGCTTGAGCGGCCTTACTGAGAGTGTAGCGGAGCTTCTGGCTCCCAAGGCTCAGGAAAAGGGCTTGGAGATTGCCACTTTCGTTTCCAGCAAGTTGCCGGAAAGGGTGATTATTGACGCGGCACGCGTGCGGCAGGTTTTATTGAACCTCGCAGGCAACGCGGTTAAATTTACAGCAAAGGGCGGCGTTGGCATCAGCGCCGAGTTGGTAGACGACACTCAGGTGAAATTTAGCGTGTTTGATACCGGGCCGGGCATTGCAGAAGCCGAACGCGGCCGGATTTTCAATGAGTTTGACATAGGTGACAATCACGTGATGCGGGCTGAAGCGGGCGCGGGTTTGGGCCTCGCCATTTCGCAGCGGTTGGTTTCACACATGGGCGGCAGCCTCAATCTGGCAGACTCTGTCGTTGGCGCGCATTTTGTATTCACAATTCCTTTCACACCTGATCCTATTTCGGGCGGGGAACGGCCCGCCGAACTGCCCCGACAACGCATTCTGGTGGTGGCGCGAACCGCTTTCGAAGCTCCCTTCATCGCCCGAAGACTGCAAGAGGGTGGAAACGCGGTAATTTTGGTTGAAGGCCACGCCGCTGCTGTCAAGCATCTGGTGAAGGGCAACGTGGATACGGTGATCATTGATTGCGCCCTGGGCGAAAGGGAAGCAGCGCAAGTTTCTGCCGCCGCCCACAGCGTGGGTGTTGGGCGCAGTTTGATTTTATTTTCGCCTTACGAACGCGGTGATTTTAGTACAAAGATCGGCACCCAATTTGATGGTTGGCTGGTGAAGCCGGTGCGGACACAATCACTGCTGACCCAACTGTGGCCGCACACCATGGAACAAGCAGCCCCGGCAACTTTGATCGCGGCGGACAAACCAAAACTGGTTGCGTTTCACGCGCTGTTAGCCGAAGACGATGACATCAACGCCCTCGTGGGCCGCAAAATACTTGAAAGTCTGGGTGCCAAAGTGACATTGGTGCGGGATGGTGCGGCGGCGCTGGACGCACTGCACCACCAACCGCGTGCGGGTTTTGACCTGTGTGTGTTCGATATTCGGATGCCGAAAGTGAGCGGATTGTCGTTGGCCAAATCCATCCGGCAAAATGAGCAGGTTAACGGCGGCCCGGCACTGTTGCTGATTGCGGCTTCCGCAAACAGTCTCGATACCGACAAAGCTGAAGCCATAAAAGCCGGATTCGATTTTTATCTGCATAAGCCACTGGCCGTTAACGGCTTAAGTGACATTCTGCAAAGGCATTTCAAAACTGCGCGCCTCGTAGCATGACCTGACAACAAAATCCGCTGAAGTGTTTTCGGGTGGTTTTGGCGACAAAAATCCTTAGGCTGCGTTCAGATTTGGTCTTGAGCCACATCCGTTCCGATAAGTTTGTGACTTTTTTGGAAGACGGCCCAAGAATTTTTAGGGACGATAAATGGCCATACTACACGGCGTTTTGCCACAACCATTTCCGGCGCAGATTTTGCGCCTTAAAGATGCGCAACGCGATTATGACGTTGTGCGTCGCGCTTTAGAATACATCACTGCAAATTGGCAGGATCAACCCCATCTTGGAGCCATTTCTGCGCATGTAGGCTTGCCCGATTTGAAATTACATGACCTATTCCGGCGCTGGTCGGGACTAACACCAAAGGCGTTTTTGCAAGCGGTGACGATTGACCATGCGCGCGGATTGCTCCGGCAAAACTCTGTGCTCGAAACCGCATTGGACCTTGGTCTGTCCGGCCCGGGACGGCTGCATGATTTGTTCGTTAAACACGAGGCTTTGTCGCCTGGAGAATGGAAGGCCAAAGGCGCAGGATTGACATTTTCTTACGGCTTTCACCCCTCCCCCTTTGGTGAGGCAATTGTGGTATCCAACATGCGCGGGCTTGC
>JAYTYD010000134.1:0-2147 GCA_043742625.1 Methylovirgula sp.
GCAGTCTTTAGCTCAAGATTGCGCGCTTCCAAGGATACGCGTTGCGTTTCAAATTTCTTGGCGTTGCCCTCGGTCGCGCGAAGCGCCTTGCCGCGCGGCAACAGGAAATTGCGGGCAAAACCGTCCTTCACTTTTACGCGCTCGCCCATCTGGCCGAGCTTGGCAACACGTTCCAACAAAATAACTTCCATGGTAGTTCTCCTAAGTTGATGATTTAGTTTAGAGTTTTTGATCTTCTGCGGCGGGAAAAACCCGACGCAGTGGATGGAAAGCATCGACAAACCCGATGCCGGCTGCGATCGCCAAGGGCCAGAGGCTCAAGAATAGAATGCCGAAATAGATAAATGTAAGAAGAGCTCCGCGCAGCGGCACTTTGCGGCTGGTGAAATGGATGACTGCCAATCCCTGCAAAGCAAAGGCGGCTATTATACCTATAATGATCATTCCGGACGCGAGCGCCAGAGAGGTGCTGCCGGCAAACAAGCCGACGCCAAGCAAAACAACAGAGAGTGCCAAAACTGCCATTACGTCGCGTGGTAGGGAGGTTTCGGCTGAGATTTTAGGGAAAGAGCAAACCAGTTGCCCGGATGCCTGTGCGACACGAGCCGCGATCCACAGACAGGCGCTGAAAAACAGCACCTGCAAGGCCGTAGATACGAACGGCACAGCATAAGCGAAAACAGACGCAATATCGTCAAAACTTACCGAAGGAGGTAATTGCGGGCCTTTTGCAAACATTTCTTGGAGTAGAGGTTGAAAACGCTTGGCTATTTCGGCGGATGCAGCCTCAAAACCGCCATTTTGCGACGACCAAATCGCGATGTCGACCAGTGATACAAATATAGAGACCCAAGTAATCCATGCAAGCAAGCGGCCGAGTGGATAGAAATCCGATCCCGACGCTCTGCGCCACTGCGCCAAAACGGATAAAATCAACGCGGGAGTAGCGACAAGCGCTGCAAATTCGACTGACAACTTAAAGCTGGTCAACGAAAGTATCAAAACAAACGCAAAAGCTGACGCCATAGCGCCTGAGCTGGCACCCCAGCCAAATGAAGCGATCATCAGCGGCAGGGGAGCGAAATTGGCTAGTATAAATCCAAAAAGGCCAGAACCGCCAGCCAAAAAAGCAAATGCGGAAGCTAAACCTGCGACGAGGCTGATGCCCCAATGAGGCAGGCGGAAGGAAACTGCTAAAACCATGTAACTCTCGGGTGTCCCGCTTTGTGCGGTTAGAGGAAAAAATCGGCTCCTCAGCCATCTCGCCCGAGGCCATTCCCGGACAATCTGCATTTAATAAGGATAAAACGGGGGCTTTTCACCCCCATTTCAACAGGTTAGCGGATTACGTATGGCAAAAGCCCCAAGAAACGGGCGCGCTTAATGGCTTGAGCCAATTCGCGCTGCTTTTTTGCCGAAACGGCTGTGATTCGCGAAGGCACAATCTTGCCGCGCTCAGAAATGTAGCGCGAGAGCAATCGGACGTCCTTGTAGTCAATCTTCGGAGCACCAGCGCCTGTAAACGGGCAGCTTTTACGACGGCGAAAGAACGGGCGGCGCGTGTTGCCGGTTGCTGCGGGAGTTTCAACTGACATGGATTAACCCTCTCCGTAATTGTCGTTGCGTGGAGCACGTGGTGGGCGCGGACGGCTGGAACGCTCAGGGCGGTCAAAACGCTCGGTGCGGTCTTCTGACTCATCGCGCTTGCGCAACATAGCCGACTGACCTTCTTCCAACTCTTCCATCTTGAGCGTGATAAGCCGGATAACGTCTTCCGAAATGTTCATCTGGCGTTCCATTTCCGCGACAGCAGCGGCAGGAGCGTCAATATTGAGCAAGGTCATGTGAGCTTTGCGGTTTTTCTTGATGCGGAACGCAAGCGACTTAACGCCCCAATATTCCACCTTGGACACTGTGCCGCCGCCGGCGACAATAATGCCCTTCATTTGCTCAGTCAGCGCTTCCACCTGTTGGGTGGTAACGTCTTGACGGGCAAGGTAAACGTGCTCGTAAAGAGCCATAGATAGTACCTTTCTCGATGTCCAGCCACAGGATGTAGGCTGGATTTGTTCGGCGCGGAGCCCTTCAAGCCCGGAAAAAGGCCCGACGGTTCATTCGAAGGCGGAGACACGGGAAGAAGGAAGACA
>JAYTYD010000135.1:0-15829 GCA_043742625.1 Methylovirgula sp.
ACGCGGGCTGCATCGCGCAATTCGGGATGCGTGAGCAACCACAAATGGGTAAGAGGTTCGGCCAATGGCTCAGATACCCGCGTGATGCCGAACATGCGATCGCCGATAAAACAGGGCAAATATCCCAACCCGATATTTGCGGCGACGGCCTCAGCCAATCCCAGAACCGTATTGACGCGATATACAATTTGTTTGTCTTCAAACTTATGTTCGAGCTGGCGGTTCGCCATCAAGCCTGACAAATTATCGCCATAACCCACCCAGCGCGCCACATGCCGGTCAGGAACGCTATTGCTTTCAACCAATGACGTTGCAGCATATTCGGCCCAAGCAATTGCTCCGATATTTCTGCCCACCAGTGCCTCAGGCGGGTTGGCGGTGGCCCGAATTGCGATGTCAGCGTCGCGCTTGGACAGATTAAGTGCGGCATTTGAAACGACAATGTCCAGCCGTATATCTGGAAAGGCTTTTGCAAACCCGGCAAAAATGGGCGTAAGTAAATGAATGAGCATCGTGTCATTTGTCGTGACACGCAGCTCGCCGCTTGGCTGAACATCGCGGCCTGCACATTTAAGCTCAAACCCGTTAATTTCATTTGCCATCTGGTCAGCCAGGGTCACCATGCGCTCGCCCGCGGCTGTCGGGGTGTATCCGTTACGCGACCGTTCAAAAATCCGGGTTTTGAGTGTCGATTCAAGTGCTCCAAGGCGGCGAAACACTGTTGAGTGGTTTAGCCCCAAACTTTCAGCGGCCCCTACCAACGATTGTTTATCTGATATAGCTTTGACAAGGCGAAAGTCATCCCAAGACGTCGGTGAGTTCATGTTTGTTGCCCAGCTTTAAAATTGAGATGATATTTATTTTTATGCTCAAGATTCTGAATTTTCTTGTTTCCATGCAAGACAACCAGTATATTACGAAAATGAATTTGCATCAAAGCAAATTTACAAATAATGAAGCGCTCAAAATAAAACGTGTTCAGCCCTCTTTTCGCCATGCTTCAGCGCTCAAGTCAGATTTGTTGAACCTGTGGCTTCACGAGCAGAGGTTTGTTTGGTCCGCCTAAATGGGGACCTGAAGGAGAATTTAGAATGAGTTCCGCTACTCTTCCTATGGTATCCGCTGAAAGCGGCCTGTCCCGCTATCTTGCCGAAATTCGTCGCTTCCCGATGCTTGAGCCCCAACAAGAATATATGTTGGCCAAAAGTTGGCGCGAGCATGGGGATAGAGACGCTGCGCACAAGCTTGTTACGTCGCATCTTCGGCTGGTCGCTAAAATAGCCATGGGTTATCGCGGCTACGGCTTGCCTATCGGCGAGGTGATTTCGGAGGGAAACGTTGGCCTCATGCAAGCCGTTAAGCGCTTTGAACCTGAAAAAGGTTTTCGGCTTGCAACCTATGCCATGTGGTGGATTCGTGCCTCTATACAAGAATACGTGCTGCGCTCGTGGTCCTTAGTGAAAATGGGCACCACGGCAAATCAGAAGCGGTTGTTCTTTAATCTGCGCAAAGCTAAAAGCTCGATCTCTGCGCTCGAAGAAGGTGATTTGAAGCCCGAACAACTGAAAGCAATTTCGACACGCCTCGGCGTGCCTGAAAAAGAGGTCACAGACATGAACCGCCGCCTGAGCGGCGACGCTTCTCTGAATTCGCCAATGCAAATGGATGGAGACGGAGAGTGGCAGGATTGGCTGGTCGACGATAGCGCAAGTCAGGAAAATGTACTCGTAGAGCGTGAAGAGTCGGATAATCGTCTAGGTGCCTTAGGGGAAGCTTTGAAGGTGCTGAATCCGCGCGAGCGGGAGATATTTACTGCCCGTCGTTTGCTGGATGAGCCAGTTACCTTGGAGGAGCTTTCATCACGTTTCGACATTTCCCGCGAGCGAGTGAGGCAAATTGAAGTGCGCGCGTTCGAAAAAGTTCAAGATGCGGTTAAGGTGGGTATGCGTAAGTTTGATGGTGCGGTGCCTTTGCCCTTGCCTAAGCCAAGTGCAATGCGTTCTTCGGTGCCTATGGGCCAATAACTGTTGAGCCAATACACTGTTTCATGCCCAATGAAAGGAGCTGCCACCGCGGGTCTTTTTGTTGTCTACTTTAAAGCCTCTTTTAAAGCTTGGTCACCGGGGACGCCCTTCTCGAATGTGATTTTAGCCTCGCGCCCATCGGCTAGCGTAAATGACACGTCAATCCAATTTCGTCCGGTCAACAGCTCCATGTTGCGCGCTAAATCACGATCGATACGTGAAAGACCGATAAGATAAGCGGATTCTGTTATCGGTACGACACCTCCGCGAAGTACCTCCCCCGCTGCAGCATCTTCCTGACGCATCTCAGGTAGGCGGACTTCTTTAATTACCGTAATAGGACTGGTCGATTCAGGAGAGAATTTAACGTCAATCATGTGTGACGCTGGAAAGCTGGAATCATCATTCTTTTGCAGATTGAACCCGAATTTGAGCAGTGCATCTGGTACAGACACATCAGCGTGCATGATGGAAATTGATCCGGTCGCAGACGCTTTTGCCAAGCTGCTCCATACAACTGTCCCGACATAGGTCTTAAATCTTGCAGCTTCTTCGGGCGCTGCCACCAGGAGCGCCGCGCGCAATGCAATTGGAATTGATGGCGAAGGAGCGGTTGCAGAGGCAGGCGCTAGCTGGGTGGAGGACGGCGTAGCCGGATCTTTAAAGCCCGGTTCCTTTGGTGCCGGGCCCTTGGGTGTCGAGTCCTTTAAAGTAGGATCTTTTAAATTAGGGTCTTTGGCAGGAAGCAAAGCTGGTGTAACCGCTGTCGCCGAGTTTGGCTTTGCTGGTACTATTGTTGTTACGGGCGGGGGAGCGGCTGCGCCACCAATCCGAGTTTCGGCTTTACCGGGCGACTTAGCTTCGCTTGAAGCAATAGGTTCTACCTTTGGCTTTAAAACCTTGTCATCAGAGTTCGCTTTTAACCAAATTGCCGCGCTTGCCACCCCGGCAACGACGAGCAATGCCGCGCCTCCCAAAATCCATGGCCTCGAGTTGGATTTTCGCGCGGGAGCTGCGGTCGGAGCATAGGGTCGCGCCGCATCACTACTTGGACGCAATATATCCGGTGCAGCTTCGGTTTGCGTGTGTGACTTTGGCGGTAAAACGCGTGAGGTCGCTGAAGATCGAAATTCGGGATCTGAGTCGGGTACACTGTCGCCGGGGTTAGCTGCTAATTCTGGAGTTTGCGAACCCGAAGCTGCAGAAAGCCTTTTTGGCGTCCATTCCGGAATTGCCCGTTTTTCCGCCCGGTTCGTTTCTAAAGAGGTTTGACCTAAAGAGGTTTCAGCCATTTTTGGCGCAAGATCACTCTCCAGACGAGCTATTGCTTCATTCAATGAACTCGTTTCGCGCGTAATATCAATTTCGGGAGCAGGCGGTTGCATGCTTCGCAACTGGCGGACCAAGGCTCCGCGAGCCCGGTCGTAAATCGCGAGCCTCGACTCGGAGGTGGAGTTGGGAAGGCTTGAAATTGCCTTCGCTATCAGAGGATAGTATTCTGCCATCGTGTCCTAAACCATGTGTTCCGCGCGACAGATCAATCCTGGAACGGATTAAGCACAAGAATAGTATCCTCACGCTCTGGGCTTGTCGACAGAAGTGCCACCGGGGCACCAATTAATTCTTCAATGCGACGCACATATTTGATCGCCTGCGCTGGAAGTTCTGACCAAGACCGAGCGCCTGCGCTGGTGCCTTGCCAACCTTCGATCGTTTCATAAATCGGGACAACTCTCGCCTGCGCTGCCTGGCTGGCCGGCAGCCGATCAATTATCTCACCATCAAGTTTGTAGTGCGTGCAAACCTTGATTTCTTTAAAGCCGTCGAGAATGTCCAGTTTCGTAAGGGCAATCCCGTCAATGCCGGAGGTCTTTACAGTCTGCCGCACAAGAACAGCGTCAAACCAGCCGCATCGACGCGGGCGCCCCGTGACAGTACCGAATTCATGGCCGCGTTCACCAATCAACTGCCCTGTTTGGTCGAAAAGTTCTGTGGGAAATGGCCCGCCACCAACCCTTGTAGTGTAAGCTTTGGCAATTCCGAGCACATAGCCGATCGCTTTCGGGCCGAGTCCGGATCCTGTTGCCGCAAAACCTGCAGTGGTGTTGGACGAGGTCACGTAAGGATAAGTACCGTGGTCGACGTCCAACAGCGCGCCTTGGGCGCCTTCGAACAAAATGCGCTTCCCCGCGCGGCGCAAGCCATCTAGCAGATCCCAGGTTGCCGCCATGTATGGCAGGATTTGTGCGGCAACTTCCAGGAGTTCGGCGCGCACTTCAGCAGTGGAAATTGCAGGAAGCCCCAGACCCTTGCGCAATGGATTATGGTGCGCCAACGCACGATTGATCTTTTCATCAAGAGTGTCAGGCTCCGCCAAGTCCATCACGCGGATGGATCGACGACCGACTTTATCCTCGTAGGCAGGGCCAATGCCGCGTTTAGTGGTGCCAATTTTGGTGGCATCGGAGCTAGCTCCCTCACGATGTGCATCAAGCTCACGGTGAAGAGAGAGAATTAGCGGGGCGTTTTCTGCCAGCTTCAACGTCTCCGGAGTCACTTCAACTCCTTGGGAACGAAGTTTGGCGCATTCAGCAACAAAATGATGCGGATCGACAACAACTCCATTGCCGATCACCGAAAGTTTGCCAGAGCGGACGATCCCAGAGGGCAGCAAAGACAGTTTATAGACCTTGCCTTCGATGACCAGCGTGTGGCCGGCGTTATGGCCGCCCTGAAAGCGAACCACGACGTCCGCTTCAACCGAAAGCCAATCGACAATCTTGCCTTTGCCTTCATCGCCCCACTGCGCGCCTACCACAACCACATTTGCCATTTGGTCTTGCCTTTGGACTTGCCATCAACTCAAATAAAAAAGCCCCGGACAATTTTGCCGGGGCTTGTTGCAGGGAATGTTTAACGAAACTGTCATCCGCTGTAAAGAGCCGCGACAGCTTCGTGTCCAACGCGCTAAATGATGTAATTCTGGATTGTCTTTCACATACCGACTTATTCCATGCTCAATCTGCCGTAGGCCCAGTTGCATATTATCTCAAACGCGATTGACGCCATAGAAATTTCTTTCGGCATAGATCAAGCCGCTTGAGTTCAGCACGATGAATGCCGAGGCCAGATAGACCCCAACACCGACAGCCAGCGCAATTGGATATCTGCGCATAACGATGAGCAAAACAGCCCAAAACGGCAGCAAGCTCTTATAGGAAAGAGTAAAATTCATATCGTTTGAATCTGAGGACTCAGGAAGACCTTTTTATGGTTTTTCTGTTTGTCATCAGAGGCTTATTCAAATTTAGGCGCCCCACCACGAGCCTTTGGCCTTGAGGAGGGAGCCGCCTACAGTTGTTCACCCAGTGTATCTATTGCGGCGAAACGATATCTCGATCGGCGGGATATTTAATTTTATAGCCCAAACGGATATCTTTGGACTCGTTTGACGCAATGTCTAAAGCCCAGCTCATCACACCACGCTTATCAGCAATCTGTTTTTCCGTCGGAGGAGTCGTTAGGCTAAGTTGCTCCACAATGATCGACGTGTTTTCCGAAACTGGCACCCGATCAAAAAGCTGCACTGAAACGGGGAAGCTGTGCAAATTTTTGATTGTTGTTTTATATTCGCGGGTCTCAGTCTTGACCTGATTATACCAAACAGGTTCGTTTTCCTTCTTTTTGACGGGTGCGCGCGTTACCTTCACTTTATCGTCAGCACCAAAGCCGAGCGAGAACACATCCCCCGTTTCAGTGAAAGCCAGTTTGCCCTTACCAATGAAAGTGTCATCGCGGATCAAAGAGACATCCCCGGGCAATAGAGGCGCGTCAAGGTCATTGATGCTTTCAGTGCTGAGATAGGCCGTTAGATCCAGAGCCGGAGTCGTGGTGAGCCGGATCTTGGGTGAGAGTGTCTTGGAAGAGATCAAAACCGCTTTTTGAGCCGAGCTGCTGGGCACATTTATCCGACCTGCGAGATGGTATGTGCCAGCATAAGTGCCAAGCTTAGTTTGTGCAGCCGTTTCTTCGACAGGCTTTGATGCTGACATGGGCAGCGCGGCAGCAGCAGTGTCGTCCATTTGAAGTGTCTGGCCCGCGACCTTTGAGCGTGCTAGAGGAGCCGGGGCCGCGACGGTTTTAGCGTCGTAAAATACAGGATCAACAAAATTCAGGGTTTCAGATGCCAATTCCGGTGCAGAAGTCGACCGAGTAGTACGAATTGTGGAAAGGATCAGATCCACATCGCTCCAATCCTCTCCGGTTTTCTGACGAACGGCGGCCCGCCGCACCATTTCAAGTGTCAACTTGGATGTATCCAGCTTGGCATCATAGATAGGCGTCCAGCTGGCACCAGTTACAGCGTAAGACACAGTCAAAATCGCCCGCGTTGCGCTATCAGCGTGTAGGGTAATCGTAACGTCGCGACTTTGCCCGGGCGGACCGAGCAAATGAGCTGGCGCTAACCCGGCGATTTCCAAGTCCAGTTCCTGTGCTTTTGCGCCTGCAACGCGCAGTTCTTCGGCAACAGCTGCCGAACCTGCGCCAACTTCACTCCATGCAGCGCTCCATTTTTCGACAGCAAGTTCTCCGGCTTGTCTATCCGGCCCGCTTTGCGCAAAGTTAGAAATCATCGCCTTCTTCAGCAAAAGCGCATCAATCTGCCCTTGCAGCTTGGCCCGCTCAATCCGCAAAAGTTCCAATTTCCCCGAGCCGGTCACTTCCAACTTTAGGGGTAACGCCAAGCGACTCTCCACGGCACCAAGCTGCAACCCGCCTTCCGCAACACCACTGACACGCATCGAGTTGGCGTCAAGACTGAGCGGCAATCCGTGCAGCACCACGCTGGTTTCACCTGCAGGCAAATCTAATTCCACTTGACGGGTTATTTTTGCCCCGTCAGGAAAGACGGTAACAGTGTCAATTTTCGACGCTGTTACCAGTTCTGCTCCTATCGCAGGAAATGATGTAATTAGGCCCAAAATTGAGGTTGCGGCGAGATTCAGGCGCATAAAACATCCTTTTCAAATGTATTTCGGATAAAACATAGCAGACTCGCTCAAATAGCATGGGTGTTTTTGTCTTAAAGATGGCAGCACTCGTGCCTGAGGCTAAGAGCATAATATGATACAGCAAATTTGGAACGGTTTTTACAAGCGCGGATGGCTGGTGCTGGCGTTGACCATGTTCATGTGGGCGGCAAATGTCCTTGCAGGAAGACTGGCAGTTGATCAGATTTCGCCGATGGCGCTGGTGTGCCTGCGCTGGTTGCTGTCTGCCACGCTGATGTTTGCTTTGCAGCGGCACGACATGATGCGCGCTGCTCCGGTGCTGCGGGCCAACTGGCTTCTTTTGGTGGCGGGCGGCGTGTTAGGCTTTACCGGCTTCAATGCTCTGTTTTATGTGGGCGCGCATCATACAACCGGCGTAAATATTTCGATCATTCAGGGCACAGTCCCTATTTTCACGATGCTTGGCGCATTTCTGATTTTTGGCACGCGTTTGCGACTATTTCAATTTATAGGCCTGATTATCACGTTGTGCGGCGTATTATTGATCGGTGCCAAGGGCGATTTCAGCAGTTTAGCCAATTTTAAGTTCAATATAGGCGACGTATATATCCTGCTCGCATGTGCATTTTACGCGGCTTATACTTTAGCTCTGCGCAACAGGCCGCAGGTTGCAAGCCTAACTCTGTTCGCTGCTATGGCGGCGATAGCGTTTTTAACCTCCATCCCGCTGTTCATCTGGGAAATTTGGAACGGCGGATTCTTTTGGCCGACCCCAATGGGCTGGCTCATAATGCTTTATGTGGCAATTTTTCCGTCGCTCATTTCACAAATCTGGTTCATCCACGGCGTGGATTTGGTGGGCGGGTCGCGCGCCTCGCTCTTTGTCAATCTGGTGCCGGTGATGGGAACAGCCCTGTCTGTGATTTTTTTGGGAGAGGGATTCCACCTCTATCATGCCGCCGCTTTGGCGCTTGTGTTGGGCGGGATTTATGTGGCGGAAAAATTAGGGGCGCGCTCGAAAATTTAAAAGCTCTTCAGCGCGAATTATGGCCGATTTTGCGCAAAAATCAGTTGGAAAATGTCGGCCAAAGGTGGTCACCGCTAAAAAAAGCAAATCAATCCAATCATTTATAAAAATGCTTTTGGCCGGATTTCTGACACTACCCAGCCAAAGATAAGCTAAACATGGACAAGCCAGGCCAAAAATGGTATTTTAGCACTATTTAATAAGAATTTGACCGGATTTTTACAACCGGAATGCAACCCAAATAACAACCGAACGGTTGTGCGAAGTTGCCACAAAATCACGTGCGGGTTTAGTGTGCGAAGCTTGGCTTAAATTGGTGGATGGCAATCCGGATAAAATTTACGTCTCTCCGGATTGCCTGTTCAAAAGCATCTGAGCTTTGTGAAGTCTCAGCTTAAAACCGCAGTGCCTTTGCTTGCTTTACACCGGGGATAAGCATGGTCTTTTCGATCAAGGTCGCAGGCACATCACCATCCACCTCAACCAGCGCGATGGCAGAGCCGCCTGCCTTGTCCCGACCCAGCGCGAAGGTGGCAATGTTGACACCGGCCTCGCCCAGCAATCCGGTAAATTTACCGATGAAGCCAGGCTTATCTTCGTTGGTCACATAGATCATCGACGGCGCGAACTCGGCATCAACCTTAATGCCCTTGATGGAAAGAATGCGCGGCTTTCCGTCAGCAAACACGGTGCCCGAGACGGCTCGGGTTTGCCGGTCGGTTTCAACTGTGAGGGTGATGAGGCTTTCATAATCCCCGGCTGAGGCGCGGGTCACCTCATCAATGACAATGCCACGCTCTTTGGCGACTGTCGGGGCGGAAACGACATTCACGTCCGACAGCAACGGCCGGAGCAATCCGGCAATCGCCGACGACGTCAGCGCCCTAGTCTTGAGTTCCGCTACATGGCCTTCATAGATGATAGTGATTTTTTTGATCCCGGATTCGGTAAGCTGCCCGGCGAACGAGCCGAGCTTTTCAGCCAATGCGATGAATGGCTTCAGCTTAGGGGCTTCCTCGGAGGTAATTGAAGGAAAGTTAACCGCATTTGAAATGGCGCCGCGCATCAGATAGTCCGACATTTGCTCGGCCACTTGCAGCGCAACATTTTCCTGCGCCTCATTGGTGGCAGCGCCCAGATGCGGCGTGCAGACCACGTTAGGATGACCAAAAAGCGGATTTGTAGTGGCCGGCTCTTCGATAAATACATCAAAGGCCGCGCCGGCAACCTGGCCGGAGTCAAGCGCCGAGCGCAGAGCAATTTCATCAACAAGGCCGCCACGGGCACAATTGATAATTCGCACGCCCTTTTTACATTTGGCGATATTTGCCGCGGACAAAATGTTTTTGGTCTGCGCGGTCATTGGTGTGTGCAAGCTAATGACATCAGCGCGCGCCAGCAATTCATCAAGCTCGACCTTTTCAACACCGATCTGCAGTGCCCGATCTACGCTCAAGAACGGATCAAACGCAATAACACGCATTTTAAGACCAACGCCGCGCTCGGCAACAATGGAGCCGATGTTGCCGCAGCCAATGATGCCGAGGGTTTTTCCGGTCAACTCAACACCCATGAAGCGGTTTTTTTCCCACTTTCCAGCCTGTGTGGAAATGTCGGCAGCGGGTATTTGCCGCGCCAACGCAAACATCATGGCAATAGCGTGTTCCGCTGTGGTGATAGAATTGCCGAACGGCGTATTCATCACAATCACGCCCTTGGCCGTGGCGGCGGGAATATCCACGTTGTCAACGCCGATGCCGGCGCGGCCAATGACCTTGAGATTTTTAGCGTTGGCCAATATTTTCTCAGTGACTTTCGTGGCAGAGCGAATGGCAAGGCCATCGTAATTGCCTATAATTTCAAGAAGTTTGTCCTTGTCCTTACCCAAGTTAGGCTGGAAATCAACTTCAACGCCGCGCTCTTTAAAAATTGCGACTGCGGCGGGGGAGAGAGAATCTGAAATGAGAACGCGTGGCATGGGGGATATTCCTTTGATAAAATTTAGAGACTGAGCCGTCATTGCGAAGAGGCTTTGCCGACGAAGTAATCCAGAAACTTTTAGTTTAAGTCTGGATTGCCGCGTTGCTTAGCCCCTCGCAATGACGTGCAAAATTTTGCGTGATGAATTAAAGTGCTGCTTTCGCTTCGGCGAATGACCAGTCGAGCCAATGTGTAAGTGTGGCCAAGTCGGTTGCCTCAATTGTGGCACCGCACCAAATGCGTAAGCCGGGAGGGGCGTCGCGATAGGCGCCGATATCAAAGGCAATTTTTTCCTTTTCCAACGCTCCTGCCAGCGTCTTGGCGAAGGTGGCCTGCGCATCGGGAGCAAGCGCGGTTATCGCCGGATCAACCACCTTCAGACACACAGAGGTGTTAGAGCGGGTGGCGGGGTCAACCGCGAGAAAATCAACCCAAGGTGTTTTGGAAACCCAAGCCGCGATGGTGGCAAGATTGTCATCAGCGCGCTTGATCAACCCGTTCAATCCGCCAAGAGATTTCGCCCATTCCAGTGCATCGAGATAGTCCTCCACGCAAAGCATGGACGGCGTATTGATGGTTTCGCCTTCAAAAATGCCCTCAATCAGCTTGTTGCCCTTGGTGAGGCGGAAGATTTTTGGAAGTGGCCATGCAGGTGTGTAGCTTTCCAAACGCTCGGCCGCGCGCGGGCTCAGAATCAGCATCCCATGAGCCGCCTCGCCGCCCAGCGCCTTTTGCCATGAGAAGGTGACGACATCGAGTTTGGAATAGTCGAGGTCTTGCGCAAAAGCGGCAGAGGTGGCGTCGCAAATGGTCAGGCCGGTGCGGTTTGCCGGAATGAAGTCGGCGTTAGGAACGCGCACGCCAGAGGTGGTCCCATTCCAAGTGAAGACAACGTCGTGATCGAAGTTAATGCACTGCAGGTCAACAATTTCGCCGTAGGGCGCTTTGAGAGTTCGCGCATCGGGCAGCTTCAGTTGCTTGATAACGTCCGTTACCCACTCAGAACCAAAGCTCTCCCACGCCACCACGTCCACAGGGCGGGAGCCAAGCAGGCTCCACAACGCCATTTCAACCGCGCCCGTATCGGAGGCCGGAACGATAGCGATACGGTAATTCGCAGGAACCTTCAAAACTTCGCGGGTCAGCTCTATGGCATTTTTGAGTTTGCTCTTGCCAATTTTGGCACGGTGCGAGCGCCCGAGCGCTGCGTTTTTGAGATTTTCAAGAGACCATCCGGGGCGCTTGGCGCAAGGGCCGGAGGAAAAATTTGCATTGTTAGGGCGCAATGCAGGCGCTTTATGAAAATTAGTTTTAACGTCAACCATTTTGATGCCATCCTTTCAGATGAGCGCCTCTCGTTGGGGAGAGGTGTCCCGCCTCTGCAGGTACAGAATTGTACGGAACTGGTCAAACGGTTTTTCAAGTGATTGCGATTTTTCAAGTAACGGAAAGCCTGTCACAAAAAAAGGCGAGCCGTAGGGCCCGCCTCCAAGTTGCTGCAGGGGTGCAGAATTTTGGGAAGATCAATCGATCATGTAGCGCATGCCGACATGGAGCGACTTTGAGGTGAAGGCTTTTGACCGGGTAACACCTGTCGCGCTGTCGAGATAGGAAATGTGCCCCATGTTGAGATATTTGAGGCCAATATCGAGTTTTGCGTGCTCGCTAACGTCGATTGCAACGCCGCCCATCGCCGCCCATGCAAAGGTTGTGATGCCTTTGCGTGCATCGGTACGATCCCAGCTGTGCGACACGTTAAGCGTGTCGGTGTAGGTATAGGCGGTCGGGGGTGACGTGCCGGTTGAACCGGTGTCGTAATAGTTGATCTGGCCGGCCACGGTCTGATGGCTCAAGCCAATGCCCGCGCCAAGGTAAGGTGTGATACCGGACCAAGTGCCCAAATCCGCATAGCCATTGACCATCCAGTTAAACACTTTGCGGCTGCGGCTTTCTGTGCCGGAACACATTGTGGAGGTGGGAGGAGGAGGGGCCATAGTGTGCGGGCACGTAAGGCCGGCAACGGCAGCGTTGGCCTGGCCGCCCCAATGATAATCGAGGGTGGTGTCGAGGCGCATCCAATCATTAACCTTGTAACCGAAGCCGATGCCGGAGCTGAATGTATGTTTTGACGACACTTTCAAGTTGGAGTTGAAATCCGGTGCCGAGAGCGTTCCGCCGCCCAAATCGCCGCGCAAATACCAACCTGAACCCCATTCCACCGGCTGTTCTTCGGCCTGCACGGTTTGCGCGGAACCCGCACCCGGCATGGCCAGGTCGGCTGCAATGGCACTGTGCGCGAAAGCAGCCACGCCCACAAGAGAGGCGCAAAGTGCTGCGGCGAACTGGAGTTTGTTTGGGCTGCGCATCTAAAATTCCTTGTTTCCACTGCCTTGAAGCGCATCGGCTCAAAGGTGTTCGGACACAGAGTTTCAGAAAACTCTTAAGGCGCGCTTAACCATAAAATATTTTGTGAAAATAATGTATTAAAAAGGTGTTAAAATTAAAGTCCGCAGGACAAATCCAGCGGCTTTTCATGTTGAAACGGTTAATTCAAGGTTAAGCCACTTTGGCGATAGCAGAACATATACTGTCAACGATTTCGTTCAGTTCGCCATGATCATCGCCTTCGCCCATCACCCGCACCAGTGGCTCTGTGCCAGATGGCCGTACCAACAGCCGCCCGCCTGCACCAAGGCGCGCCTCGCCCGCCTTGATTGCAGCGATAACCTTGTCATTTTTGAGCGACGCGCCGGTTTGCCCGCGCACATTCTTCAGAATTTGTGGCAATGCTTCAAATAGATGGCATACTTCACTTACCGGCTTGCCCTTGTTTTGCACCACAGACAACACCTGTAGCGCGGCAATCAGCCCATCGCCCGTTGTTGAGTAATCCGACAGGATGATATGACCGGACTGCTCCCCGCCGACGTTGTATCCGTGTTCGCGCATATATTCCAACACATAGCGGTCACCAACGGCTGTGCGCGCCAAGTCAAGGCCGCGACCGTTAAGGTAACGCTCCAGACCTAAGTTCGACATCACAGTGGCAACGATGCCCGGCTTGGACAGCAGCCCTTCATCTTGCCAACTGGAGGCCACCACTGCCATAAGCTGATCACCGTTGATGCTCTGGCCTTTTTCATCGACGATCAAAACACGGTCAGCGTCGCCGTCCAGCGCAATGCCGATGTCAGCGCGCATCTCCCGCACTTTTTGTGCCAAAGCATCCGGCGAAGTGGAGCCGACATCCTTGTTGATGTTGAAACCGTCCGGCTTCACGCCGATGGCAAAAACCTCGGCACCAAGTTCCCATAACGCATCTTGCGCCACTTTGTAGGCGGCGCCGTTTGCCGCATCGACTACGATTCGCAGCCCTTCGAGCGAGATCGCCCGTGGCAAGGTGCGTTTGGCAAATTCAATGTACCGGTCCTGTGCCGAATCAATGCGTTTTGCGCGGCCCAAGTCGGGGGAGGCGGATAGTTTTTTCGACATATCAGAGTCAATCAAAGCCTCGATCTCATTTTCAATCTCGTCGGTGAGTTTGAAGCCGTCCGGGCCAAACAGCTTGATGCCATTGTCCTCATAGGAGTTATGGCTGGCGGAAATCATTACACCCAAATCCGCCCGCATTGAGCGGGCCAGCATCGCAACCGCCGGTGTTGGCACCGGCCCAAGCAACATCACGTCCATCCCCACCGATGTAAATCCCGCCACCATGGCGTATTCAATCATGTAACCTGAAAGGCGGGTGTCTTTGCCGATAACCACGCGGTGGCGGTGGTCGCCGCGCCGGAAGGCCAACCCGGCAGCTTGGCCGATCTTGAGTGCCAGCTCCGGCGTAATGAACTTGTTGGCCTTGCCGCGCACACCGTCGGTGCCAAAATATTTACCCGCCATTCCATTGTTTCCCTAAATATGAGCCCATTTACCACTCAGGCAGCGCCAACCAACCGAGCCCGCTTGATAGTCCGATAGCGCTTGCAAAACACTGAACCCTACAGACATTAATGTCACATTAGCGGAAGTCGGCTTGCGAGGCAAAAATGGTTTTCAAACAGTTTGTATATCTGGTGGCCTTGGCGCGCGAACAGCATTTTGGCCGCGCCGCAGCTGCCTGCAATGTGTCGCAGCCAACGCTGTCGGCAGCTATCCGTCAAATGGAAGACGAGATGCGGGTGCCGATCGTTGAGCGCGGCCATCGCTTTAACGGTCTTACTGCTGAAGGGCAGGTGATTTTGGAGCACGCTAAACGGGTGTTGGCAGAATGTGATATGATGCAGCAAAATCTTGATGAAATGGGGCAGGGGCTTTCAGGAAAATTGCGAATTGGTGCTATTCCAACTGCCTTACCGGTTGTGTCGCTGCTCAGCGCGCCGTTTTATGAACGCTTTCCAAAGGTCACCATCACTGTGCTTTCTCTCAATAGCCAAGAGATTGAGGATGGCATTGCTAACTTTGAAATTGATGCCGGAATAACCTATCTCGATAACGAACCGCTGGCGCATGTGCGGGCCAAGCCGCTTTATGTTGAAGATTATTTTTTTCTGACAAAAGCGACCAACACCTTCGCCACGGCGACAACTATGCGCTGGAGCGATGCGGCAGAGCTGCCGCTGTGCCTGCTAACACCCGACATGCAAAACCGCCGCATCATCGATGGAGTATTTCGCTCAATCGGGAAAACGTCCAGACCGGCAATGGAAACCAATTCTATTTTCAACTTGTGCTCCCATGCCAGCGCGGGTTTCTGGTCGTCAATTGTTCCCGGACCATTGCTAAACTTTTTTGGCCTGCCACGGGGCACGAAAGCCTTGCCGCTGATTGAACCGCACGTGCAGCGCACGGTTGGCTTGATTGTGGCGGACCGCGAGCCGCTTTCGCCGCTGGCACGCAGCCTTTTTGCCATGACAAAGCCAATCGATTTGGCCAAAATTACCGCACCGGTCAGCATAACGGCGCGAGTATGATAGATTTTGTCTATCAATTAATCAGACCTTTTGATTTGCAAAGTCAGAAATTTGGGGCATGTTATACTTGGAATTGCTCTACAATAAGAAGCATTTGAGGATTTATATGACGAAAGTATTATGCGGCTCGACATATGTGTCGTCGCAACCCTTCGATGAGAGCCAAGCGCTCGAGATCATCGGATCTTTGCAGCATGAGCCGGGCGCCATGCTCCCTATTTTACATGCGTTGCAAACCGCGTTTGGCTACATTGACCCGCAGTGCAATCCGCTGATCGCTGATGCTCTCAATGTTTCGAAAGCCGAGGTGTACGGCGTCATTACCTTCTACCATGACTTCCGCACCCGCCCTGCCGGTAAGCACATTTTGAAAATTTGCCGCGCCGAGGCCTGCCAATCCATGGGTGTCGAAAGCCTCGTTTCTGATTTCGAGGCGGCGCACGCTATTAAAATGGGCGAGACGACCCGGGACGGACTTCTAACCATTGAGAATGTCTATTGCCTCGGCAATTGCGCGCTCGGCCCGGCAGCGTTGCTTGACGGCGAGCTGATCGCGCGGCTGGACGTTCACCGTCTTGAAATGATTATGTCTGCTGCCAAAGGCGCTTTGCAATGATCAAAATTTACGTTCCGGGAGACGCTGCTTCCATTTCTGTTGGTGCAAACCATGTTGCGGCGGCCATCCGGGCAGAGGCAACATCCCGCAATATTCGGATAGATATTGTCCGCAACGGCTCGCGGGGGCTGCTTTGGCTGGAACCGCTGGTTGAGGTGGAAACCAACCTCGGTCGCGTGGCTTATGGCCCGGTTCGGGTTGCT
>JAYTYD010000136.1:0-12252 GCA_043742625.1 Methylovirgula sp.
GTCCCGTCAACGGCAATGCAACGGGGGGGGGCCCGTGCCCCAATCGGTTGGTCAACTCGGTTTCGTTCCAGACCATTCTTCTAATCCTGGTTTCGGCAATACCAAATTAACTAATCGATCTAAGAATGAATTCAATTTGTTTTTTCGTAAAGTGACTTTACAACCAATAGGCATATTTTCTCTTAATTTAAATTTATCTACCGATTTTTTGGCGCGTGTAATCATCGGCCTCTGGCCGGAGATTGTCTCCAGTCCTAAAAGGACTGGCATTATTTGTTTTCTATCGACAACGGCCCTTTTACCTATTCCAGTATTTAATATGCACTTGCTTATTTTAGGACTTTGCATTATGTTGATTCAAGTGTCCTTGAACAAAATATCGTAGCGTGTCACGTGATCGTGATGATGATTAAATCTATTCATATCTGAGGTTGCACGGAGTGCGTCTCCCGGGTGGCGCGTGTGCTTGCGGTGGTGCTTGCGCCCACAACTGCGATGTTCCTGGGGGGGTCTATTGCGTGTGCCCCGAAGGGGCATGTGCCATGATGCCGCGAAGCGGCATCCCCCGAAAGGGGGTAGGCCGGCTTCGCGGGCAGGAAGGGGGGGACATGAATGTATTGGGACTTGAACCCAAGACCCTCTGATTAAAAGTCAGATGCTCTAACCAACTGAGCTATACATTCACGCTTCCGCCGCAGCTTCGCGGCGGTGGAACGGTCTTCCTTTGGCTTGCCCGCGAAGCGGGCCCCCCCCCGCTTGGCAACGCTGAGCCGGAGCGGGTGCTACGACGGCGTGCGCTTTTCGCGGGCACATGGGCTTAGCAGGACTTGAACCTGCAACGTAACCGTTATGAGCGGCAAGTTCTAACCAATTAAACTATAAGCCCCTTTGCCGCGAAGCGGCACACCCGCGGGGGCCCCCCTGGAAGGGGGGCGGGCACACAACCACGAGGGCGAATAATGGGATTTGAACCCATGACTTCCAGATTCACAAACTGATACTCTAACCGACTGAGTTATATTCGCCATACCTCCTTCGGCTGCGCTGCAGCCCCCCTTGTGCCCGCCCTCCCGAGGCCACTGTGGTGGAACATGGACGGTGGGCATGCCCACCGGCCCAAGGTGCCTTTGGCGGGCCCCCCTGTCAGCGCCATTGTGGGGGCGGACTGGCAGTGCCCAAGTCCTTGGTCGCCCCCTGGACGGGGGGCGCTTTGAGTACGCGTAGTTGCCCCCACCATTTGTGGGGGCGACGGACAGAGTAGGATTCGAACCCACGGTACTTGCGTACGCCGATTTTCAAGACCGGTGCTTTAAACCACTCAGCCATCTGCCCCTTGTGCGTGCCCGCTTATCCCCCCTTGGTGTGCCGCTTCGCGGCCTAGGGGGCAATGCTTATTTGTTTATGTTTTTGCCCCCCATTTTTTTTGTTGGCTTCGTCCCGGTTGTGCTTCGCCCTGAGCGATCCACTCTTGTGGCGCTGAATTCACCAAATTTATGACCAATCATATCTTGAATAATTCGCAAACGTATAAATTTTTTGCCGTTATACACCCGGAGGGCAAGTCCTAAAAAACTTGGTAAAATCGTTGCATTTCGACATCATAGTCGAGTCGAGTCGCCTCCGCTTCGCGGAGGCGCAACGCCCATCGATCTCGTCGTCGTCGCGCTTTGCGCGATGCTTTTCGGCGCCGCGTGGGACGCGGCGCCCTTTGTTGTTCCAAGGTTGATGCTTTTTAAAGCAACATCGCCGACACGAGGCGCCCCCCCCATGCCTTCGTCTTGAGGGGGGGGCACCTGGCGGCCCGTGCTCGCGGTGTTCGCGAGCACTCCGTTGGGGGCGAAGCCACCCAAGGGGCGTCCGGCCGCAATGCGGCCGCAATCCCTAATTATATATGGACCTTTTCAAATTGATCTTCCGATTTGTATGTGTATGTATATATATAAATTATAATAGAGTTGTTGTTGTTTCAACTGGCCGCCTTGAACCCTGTTCCCTAGGAGGTCACGCGGCGGGACAAATGGGCTGCCTTGCACAGGCCGTGCAATTCTTCTTTTTTTTTTATTGCAAATCCCTTTTTATTATAAGCATTCATCAATTCCATCGCCAGCCGTAAATACATGGTTCGTTCTGGCCTTTTTTTTGCTCCTTCTATAATTCATTGTATAGCGAGTTTTTCACCACGACGAGATGACATTGGAATAGCTTTAGGTTTTTTTCTACGAGACCGTGCACTTGCCGTACCTTGTACATTTAGTTCTACGAGGGGTTTTACCTGTAATATTGCTTCGCGGACCAAATGTCCAAACTGATTCCCCCTCCTTCGGGAGGGGTTCATTTTTATAAACATGCTTGCTTTAGACAGCACCTTTTCGGCTACATGTCGATTACCACTTTTCATTAAACAATTTGTGAATTTGTCGGCGGTTCCGCCGACAACCGAGGATGCCCGCAAAGCTGCATCGAAACCCCAGAGTCCCCGCAATTCCCCCCCCCGAAGCACCGAAGGCGTTGGTACCCCCTGCTGCGCCAGAGCAGCTGGGGAGGGGCGTCGGAGCAAAACCAAAGTCCTTGGCGACAAGGCCCCCCCCGTTCCGTTGGAGGGGGAGTTGGTGCCAACTTTCGTTGGCCCCCCTCCTACGGCTGCGGCGCTGACCCCCTTGAGCGCTCGGGGGCTCTCAAGGGGGGGGCGCAGCGGAAGGGGGGGCCTTTGTACGGGGGCGGCGGAGCGTACCCCGCGGGCTGCCGTTTCATGGAATGTGTGAACATTGTTTGTCATAATTACAGAATTAATCGTGTGCTTGTCCCCCCTTGGTGCGTGCAACATCCTCCGGTCCATCCTACGGTGTTCCCGAAGAGGGTGCCCGCTCCGTTGGAGCGGGGGGGGCGAACTTCGCATCCCTGCCCCCCCTCTGGGGGGCGCAGCTTTGCGGCATTACGGAAGAGGGCGGGCAACGAGATTCCCGTGTGCAACGAGATTCCCGTGTTGCCCCTTCGGGGCAACGAGATTAATCCGTAGGGCATCTTGTTTTTTGTATGTGTATGATATATTAAAACCCCCGTCCAGCTCTAGCTGGTGCAACTTGCTCCGCAGTTCCAAAAGCTTGCCCGCTTCGCGGGCACGCGGCGATGTGCCGCTTTGCGGCACAGGAGGGCGGGTTGGCACAAGTGGAGGCGATCAGATAAAAAACCCACTGTAATGATCTATTTTATATTGATCCCGTGATTTTTTATGTACATGAGGTCCTGAAATTAAGGTAAGAGAGAGTTGTTGTCTTTTTTTTAAAAAAACCGAGTTCAATTTATAAGAACTACTTGGCCCTTGTTCAAAGCCAATACCCATTTCCTCCGCTAAACGTCTTATCGTTGCACTCATTTTAGTGAATTTTATTTGATTATGTGATTCAAATTTTACATACGTCAAGAGGTCCAAAACATTCGTGGTGGGCACAGCCCCCCACACCGGACACATGGCCTCCTCCCCTTCATTGCCTACGGGCCCCCACTGGCGCCGCCCTTGAGGGGCGGTTGTGGTGGCCCGGGGGGGGGGAGATTTATGTGCCTCCTTAGGAGGCATGGCGGGGGCGCTGCCCCCGCTGGGGGCATTCCCCCATGGATTCTTAGATCCAGGTTGCCGAGGCCCCCCCTTCGGGGGGGCCTCGGCAACGTATAAATTTGTTGGTGCAGCATTGTTTAACAACATCATCCTTCGTAGCTTCGTAGCAATCCGCGCATCGGCGACATGCGCCAACCCGAGCGGTTGTCAGGGGGGGCCTTCGGCCCATCGGCGACATGCGCCCCCTTGCCGATGGCATTTGCCTATGGCAAGGGGGGGCGACACGGGGCGGACTCTAGGGGGCATGTTGCGCCTCTCGTTGGGAGGGGCTCAAGGTTGCCTAAGGTCGGACTTGAACCAACATCTCTTTCGAGACTACCACCTCAAGGTAGCGTGTCTACCATTTCACCACTTAGGCTCGTAGCAGCTTCGCGGGCAATGGGCCGAGGGGGGGGGGCCGCAGCCAAGCACGCCGCAACGGAGAGAAAGGGATTTGAACCCTTGGCGCGCTACAAGCGCGCATTGGTATAGCAAACCAACGCCTTCGACCACTCAGCCACCTCTCCCACCAAGATGCGCGGCCCCCCCCCTCACCGCAGGCCCGCAAGCAAGGCTTGCCCGCTTCGCGGGCAAGCAGCGGCCATGCCGTCTACGGCAGGCCACATCATGGGATGATAGGACTCGAACCTACGCTACACGATATCAAAAACCGTTGCCTTACCAACTTGGCTACATCCCAAATGCAGCACGCTGCGCATCCGCGCCCTCGCGCGCCCTTCGGCCCCGTCTGCCCCGATGCCCCTTTGGGGCATCATGCGCCCTGGCCCTTGGGGCCGCCCGTCGCTTGGCGGGCCTTCATCTGCTAGGGGCTCCCACAATTTTGTTCTATTAATAATAAAGCTGTAATGCGCTTTTAGTTGGCACCTGCGCGCTCTGGGGTCGAAGGCTCCAGAAGTCGGGGCCTTCGGCCCCGCCCTTCTCCGCCGTCGCGGTGGGGGCGACAAGAGCACACTTATATGAACACTTGTTGAAACAACAACCATGGCGCAAAAAGAAAAAACACTCGCGCCCCCCTTCCTCAGGAAGGGGGCGCCTTGGCCGCCTACCCTACGGGTAGGCTGCGTGCCCCCCGATGGGAGGGGGCCTTCGGCCCCTACCTCAGGGAGGGTCCGATTCGGGGCGGAGCCCTCGGCCCTCAACAGATTGGGTTGCCGATGTTTCTTCTTTGAAACATCGGCAACCAATGGATACTTTGTGCGTTTTGTCCATCCACCCATCCACAGCGTGGCGCGAAGCGCAGGGGGGCACGTGGAGGGCGCCACAGCCCCCTCGCTGCCCCGCCCTTCGCCTGCCCCTCCAATGTGCAATGCGCTGCCGGTGGTGGGCGACATGTTTTTTGTGGCCAAAGGCCTCACGGGCTCCAAAGAAGCCTTGGATATGTACAAGATGAAAAATATATTAAAATGTGGAAAAATTCTGCACATGCCGATGCCCGTGGACATCGGCCATGCGCCTCTCTCAAAGAGGATATCGCGCATCGCCGGCGTCCAAAGGCCGTCTGCGATGGGTGCATCACTCCACCAGGGATCACCCCTCCGGGGATCACACCTCCGGGGGACGTCTGCCCCTGGGGGGGTATGTTTATATATAATAGATGATAGAATCGGATTATTGAAACTAATCCACCTGTGTGCCGGGCCCCCCGCCAGGGGCGGCGCAATGCTGCCACCGCGAAGCGGCGCCCGCCCCTTACGTCGGGGGGGGCTGAGCGCGGGGCGCGGACATCAGGCGGAGCCCACAGGGCTTCGGCCATGCCGCTTCGCGGCACGCACAAGTGCCCCTCCCCGGCCCCTGGCGGGGCGGGGGGAGCGGCACATGCGTGTACACGTGTTTGAGCGATTCTTGTTCAGGTGCCCCCCCCGACAGGCGGAGGGCACACCGTTGGGAGGGGCTGGCCAAGGCGAATGCCGCTTCGTGGCAAACATGTCTTTAAAAAGTGTATTTAAGCATCTTCGCAGTGCCCGCGAAGCGGGCACATGCCCCGACCGTCGCCCCAAGAAGAGGAGTCTTTTGCATGTGCCGCTCCGCGGCACATTGAACATGGTAACATAACAAATTTCATCCGCAATACTGCGGACAAAGTGCTAAAAAAAATATTGTTTATATCATGCCTCGTATTTTTAGCGGTATGACTTATACCAAGGATTGCGAGGGCAAGAGGTGCGGATCAGGATGCGGGTCACCAAGTGCCCGCGAATGTACCTCAAGACAACCACGAGGGGGGGGGTCCCCGGAGGGGGGATGCCCCCCGCTCCATCTCCCAAAGATCTCCGCGAGAGCGGTCCAGCAGGGAGGCACCCCCCCCCCAGGCGATGCCCGCGAAGCGGGCACTTGTTCCAATCGGGCGCCGCCCCTGAGCCTCTGCCCCCGAAGGGGGCATGGGAGGCCCGCCCCCTTCGGGGGCGGGCGGGATCCTTCGTTGACTGGGCGCCAAAGGCGCCATTTTCCAAAGAATGCAGCCCCTCCCCTTCCTTGCCTTAGGTTCAAAATTCGGTTCCCAAGTCGGAGGAACCGAAGGCGCCGCCCCTGCGCCTGTGCCGCAAAGCGGCGTCAGCTCCTCCCGTGTTGCCCCCCCGTACCTATCGGGTCCCCGAGAGGGGACCCTACCCGCAAGGAGGAGGGAGGGTCCGCGGCCTTTGGCCGCCCTGCCGACCTGGCTATTGCGTATCGCTTGCCGATACAAGCATATGCAATGGGCAACAAAAAACAAAATTGTGGAGGTTCCAAAGCTGTGGCGCGAAGGGCCTCCGGGTCCCCGAGAGGGTCGGGTACCCTCTCGGGGACCCGCAAAGCAGGCCTCCTCACCGCCCCCAGGCGGGGCGGGGGACAAGTGGTGAATGGGGGGCGGGCCGCGAAGCTGCCGCCCCTGAGGGGCGGCGGGCACTGCGTGCCCGCCCTATAAAAGTGTACAATATCCTTACTCAAATCCCGAGGGTGCGCCGTCGCGCACCTCCGCGCTTTGTGCTTAAGGGGCGGGCGATCCCGCCCGCTCGTGCCCGCGTCGCGGGTGGACTGCAATCAAAATGAGGATGTTTGGGCGCGACCCGGGGGCAGGCGCCCCCCCGAAGGGGGGACGCGTACCCTTGTGGGTCGCCATGCCCCCTTCGGGGGCAGGGGCCCAGTGGGCAGCATGGCCCCGCCCGCCAGCGGGGCGATGTCCCATAAAAATGTTCCTCTTAATCAAACAGAGTGGGGCGCCCGCGCCGTGCGCGGCGCCCATCATTGCTGCCGAGCGCCGCGAGCGGCCCCGCGGAGGGGCGGCAACGCTTGTGTGCCCGCTTGAAGGTTGCCCGCCTTGCCGCCCCCTTCGGGGGCGGCAAGGCGGGCGCAAGGTTAAAGGTATAGTCCGATCCTTATAGAGATATATGGAAAGGCGCCCGCGCCGTGCGCGGGGGCGACCCGGAGGGTCGCATTGATTTGTTTTCGCAAAACCCCTTCACGCCGCGGGCCCCCCACGGGGGCCCACAACCTTGTCGCTGCACGTGCAAGGCCCCCCCCCGCCTGGGGGGGGGATGCCCAGTGTCGGCGCAAGGCACAAGCGGGAGGGGCGGGCGACAAGGAGAAGCCAAAACATAAATGAACAGCCGGTGTATTTTTAGTCGTCAGATGTTCCCCACTTTTCGAATACGCACCCAATACCTTGACGTTCGTCACAATCATGGGTGCAACAACATCTTTTTTTGCAGCCACGTCGGGAGCATTTCAAAATGATTTAAAACGTGTCATTGCATATTCAACATGTAGTCAATTGGGCTACATGATTTTTGCATGTGGTATATCATCGTATTCCGTAACAATGTTTCATTTAATGAATCATGCTTTTTTTAAAGCGTTATTATTTTTAAGTGCCGGAGCGATTATTCACGCTATGCATGATGAACAAGATATGCGTAAAATGGGAGCACTTAATAGATTACTGCCATTTACGTATACTTGTACTTTAATAGGGTCTTTTGCGTTAATCGGATTTCCCTTTTTAACAGGATATTATTCGAAAGATTTCATTCTCGAAATAGCGAGTTCGAAATACAATTTTGCAGGGAATTTTGCTTACTGGCTGGGGGCGGCATCAGTGTCCTTTACAACATTTTATTCGTATCGCTTATTATTTTTAACATTTATCAATAAAAACAATGGCTTCCAGAGATGTATTGCATATACTCATGAAGCCAAGGTTGCCACGGGCTTGCCGCTGGCATTGTTAGCTATTGGAAGTTTGTTTGTTGGGTATTTAACTAAAGATATGATTGTTGGTTTAGGTTCGCCCTTGTGACGTTCGTCAATATTTGTGTTGTCTAACAACATGTCCTACTTAGAAGCTGAATATTTACCATATCATATTAAAGCTATACCGCTTATATTTAGTCATTTAGGTATTTTTATTGCATATCACACCACATCATTTTGGATCGCGCCTGCGCACGGCGCGGGCGCGTTGCCCAGTATGAGCAAGGAGGGGATGGCCTCGCCATCCCTTCAAAAGAGCGTGATGCTCCATGAATTCCAGACGTCGCCTGCGGCGATCAAAATCTATGGTTTCTTCAACAGAAAATGGTATATTGACGAGATATACGGTCGTTTTCTGATCCAGAAAGTTTTAGATTTTGGATACCATGTTACATTTCGTTTATTTGATGCTGGTTGAATTGCCTTTTTAGGACCTTACGGCATCGCAAAAGCGATGACCAAGATATCGCGTAGGTTCAGCGAACTACAAAGTGGTTACGTGTATCATTATGCATTTATTACACTCGTCGGAGCGACGGCGCTCTTATCACTGGCCGCGCTTGCCGTGGCTTCGCCGCGGTGGATGTTGTTGTTCCAACAACAACTCGATCTGGGCGAAGGCGGTGGCACATCTAATGCTTTATATTTCGTGCTTACGCTAACTTTTTATTATCTTGCTGGGGCAGCTGCCCCCGCACGACGTTAGGATCCCAACGGGAGGGGCGGGACTAGGCGGGCATCCCCCTCCTTGCACACGAGGCATGGGGGGTGCCCCGATCCATGCCCGCCCCCACGGGGCGGGCGCGTTGCGCGTCCCCCCCCGACGCGCAATGTGGAATTCACATTGCGCGCCCGCGCTCTTGCGCGGACGCGCGACCTGGTTGCCTCGGCACGAGGCAACCCTGTTGGTACACCTCAAGATATGATTAATTCTCCCTTAGAACAGTTTAATATTTTATCGGTATACGATGCCTCACTCGCAAATTCGAGCGTATTTGAAATAATGTATGCTAAAATTTTACTAACAGCTTGGTATACATTTTATAATTTACCTGAAACAATAGTTTATGAAATTGGAACAAACAATGAGTTGTATTCGTTTTCTATGTTGTTGGGAGGATCCCAAGGAGGTGTTCTCCCTCAAGTCATTCCAGCTTTGGTTGCCTCAATCGTTTTTGCTTCGTATTCGGTCGGCGCGTTAGCGCAGTTTATTCAGTCATTCATATGAGCAGATCTTTTTGCGGGACCGCTTCACGGTCCGCATCATTCATTTTTCTCATTAATATGACATACATTCTTAACATCTACAGAAGCACAAAGTTTATTATATTCCGCGGATCACGTATACGCAACAAAACTTGCGGACCTAGTGTCCGCCTTGTTCGCAGAATTTTCTGCCAAGGGCGCTGCTACAACAAACGGGCTAGGCATTGCGGAGAGTAGCATATGATTGGACTGAAATTTTTATTTGGTCTCAAGCGCGCTCGGGACCTTTCTTGTCAATACTTACTTGGCTGTTGATGACGCGCTCTGATCAATTTGATCCGTGTTCGCGGACAATTTTGTACGTAGCACTTTAACGCTTACAACAAAGGATTTTTCTTATTTAATATTATCTTTAAACTCGTCAACATTATGATTGTCCTTAGGTTTTGTTTTTACGACATTCCTTCTTGTAAGCTCGATGAGCTCCACAACATTTGTTGCTCGCAACAGCTGACAAATCGTTTTTGAAATGTTTTATCAAATGGTTTTAGATGTTGTAAATCAAAACGCGGGACCTGCAGGAAGAAAATATTTTCCATTGATCTTTACAACATTTACGTTAATCCTATTTTGTAATTTATTAGGTATGATCCCATATAGTTTCACTACAACAAGTCATTTAATTGTTACATTTTCGATGGCCTTGGCCATTTTTATTGGTATTAACATATTAGGTATTTTAAAGAATGGTGTAAGCTTCCTGAGCTTATTTTTCCCACCAGGTGCTCCTTTAGCTTTAGCACCCTTTCTTGTATTGATTGAATTTGTGACTTATATATTTAAAGTATTGAGTTTGGCGATACGACTATTCGCCAACCTTATGTCAGGTCATACATTACTTAAAATCTTATCAACTTTTGGTTGAGCAGCAGTATCATTTTGAGGGATTTTTATCGTGCCACTTGCAATCATCTTTTTAGTTACTGGATTAGAACTTGCTATTGGATTTTTACAAGCATATATATTTTCTGTACTTTTATGTTTATATATTCATGATGCTATTGAATTGCACTAGTGCCTGCCCCGGCGCCCCGACGGGGGGCACTGTACGCCATGCGGGCGACAGCGCGCCAATGCACGCCGGCCCCGAAGGGGCCTAGGCTCAAGAAGGTCTCTTCTTTAGAGCATGCCCCTTCGGGACACGCCCTCCTCGCCTCGCCCGCCGGCCCCTGGCGGGGCGGCGGGCGACAAGATGGCTCCGTGTGCCCCTGCCCGCTTCGCGGGCAAGCGGCACATCGTACCCCGAGTCCCCTGTAGGGGGGCCCCCGGAGGGGGGGCACGAGGCGCCCCCACCAAGAATAATCGAAAACTCCATGTATGCCCCTTCGGGGCAGCCCCCCCCTCCATGAGGTGCGACGCCTCGCCCCCCTCTAGTTTTTACAAAAAAGGGGGACACGCTTAATTTTGTCATGATTCAACATCAAAGTATTTTAAAAGTCGCGGATAATTCCGGCGCAAAAACAGTTAAATGTATTAAAATATTAAATAAGTCTGGAAAATATGCATTTATAGGAGATTGTATCATTGTCTCTGTAAGAAGTCTTAAATCGGGATCAGGTTCGAAATTGGTAGACTCTACACCCACCGCGAAGCGGACATCATCCCCCACCAAGGCCGCCGTAGGCGGCAAGCGATCAACAACAATACAAAAGGGACAAATATTTAAAGCTTTAGTTATACGTACAAAAAAAGGCGTTACTTATAAACAACGCAAATGTAGACATGGGGTCATATTCGAGGACAATGAAGTTGTTTTATTGGCCGGACCAGGCCAAGGCAATTTAGTAGGATCTAGAATTTTTGGACCAATAACAAGAGAATTAAGAACAAAAAATTATCGTCAAGTCATATCGCAATCAAAAAAACTTTTGTAGCCCTGGGGATGCCCCCCGTGGGGGCCAACGCCCGCGGCACTTGCGCCGCCCCAAGGCTTCGGTTACCCCTAAGCCCCGGTGGCGCATGCCCCTTGCTGATGCCAAGGGGGGAGGTTCAAACTTGGCCCTGATGGTGTAATTGGTAGACACGTCAGATTTAGGTTCTGATGCTCAAAAAGCGTGTAGGTTCGAGTCCTATTCAGGGCACTTTGTCCCCCCCGCCTGCCGCCCCCCCGACCAGCGCCTCCCACCGCGAAGCTGTGGCGTCTTGCCCGCCCCTGCGGGACGGGTCGCACCCTCCCGGAGGGGGCCGATGCCAAGGCAGCGGCACGGGGCCTGCCCCCCCGCAAGTAGGCGGGGGGATGCCCGCCCCTCTGGGGCGGGCACAGGAAGGAGGCGAGGCCTTCAAAGCAATTGGAATGGGGCCCCCTTGCCTATGGGGGCCCCCCTTGCGCCTCCAAGGGGCGCATGCAGCGCCTCCAAGGGGCGCATGCAGCGCCTGCGGGCTGGCCCCGCAACCACAAATTCATGCCCACAATTAGACAGCTAGTAAAAAATACAAGACAACAAACCACCAAAAAAAGCAAAGCAAGCAAATCACCTGCCTTAAATAAAGCCCCCCAAAAAAAGGGTGTGTGTATTCGTGTATATGTAAGAAATCCGAAAAAACCTAACTCTGCTAAAAGAAAGGTCGCTGGCGTACTGCTAACCAACCGTTCCAAAGTTATTGGGTATATACCAGGTGAAGGTCATACACTTCAAGAACACTCTGTTGTTTTAATTAGAGGAGGTCGAGTAAAAGATTTACCTGGTGTTAAATATCATTTAATTTGTGGATTATTTGACTTGAAAAATACAAAACAACGTAAACAAAAACGTTCTAAATATGGAGTTAAAATGCCTAAAGTATAACGTCGCCGTTTAGGCTGCGACGCCACCATGGGGGATGCCATGTGGAATGTGCCAACAAAAGATGAACAGAATACATAAATTAACAAAAAACAAAATTCAAAAAGCTGGTAGAAATAATCACGGAAGAATAACAGTATTCCATAGAGGTGGTGGAAACAAAAAATTATATCGTATAATAGACTACAAAAGGTCATTATTTGATGTGCCAGGAGTCATAAAAAAATTAGAAGCTGATCCAAATCGTACATCAAAAATTGCATTGGTTTGCTATAAAAATGGAATGCTTTCATACATTGTGGCGCCCAAAAACTTGTTTTTGGGCGACCACATCGTGGCATGCCGCGGGTACCCCGCGGCCAT
>JAYTYD010000137.1:0-1256 GCA_043742625.1 Methylovirgula sp.
AGCTTGGCCGGAATGATCTCTATCACGCGTTTGTATCTGGCCGACACACCGTCACCATCTGACCCGGCGTGAACTGCGGTTGGCTGTTTAGTGACTCTAACCGAGGCATGCGGGGCGGCGGCCAAGGCGGCTGCAAGCGTAGATGTCTCAAGCTTGACCACCGGCCCCATACAAATTTCGCCCGCATGACCGGGATAGGGGCCGAATGACCACGGCCCTTCAACACTTTCAGCGATGTAGCGCCAAACACTGTCGGCGGCCTTTTCGGTCGCGCTCAATTTTGCGTCCGGCTCCATGGTTTTAAGGTATTTGCCGAGTTGGTCGAGCTTAGGTTTCGTGGCGTCAAGCTTTTGCAATTTAAAGACGCCCGCTTCCAAACCGATGATGATCTGCACATCATCGGCGAACAGCGCTGCCAGGTGCTTGGCGTGGTCGGGGCCGGATTCGGCTTGAGCGGTGTCGCGGGCGTGATCCAGAAATTTTTCCAGCGAAGGCGGTGCTTTAACGAGATCAAATTCTGCCTTAGGCGGCGTATAGCTTTGTCCGGCAACAGCGCCAAAAGGCACCAGTGCAGCAGCGATGGCGAAAGCGGTGATACGTTTCACATAAATTCTCCCGTGCTTAAGTTCAGTTTTTTCGGGCAGGCCTCAGCGCCGGTTTTGCCGCAATTGCCGCCATGCAGGTCCAGCTGCAAGTAAAGTTGACCCTGCGGTTTGGTGATGAGTTTCCACTGGCGCGCCTGCCTGGCAAAAACCGGTTTGGCCACACCTTCAATCACCGCGATGATGGTGAGCTGACAGCCACCGGTGCCGCACATCGACGAATAATTACAGGCGAGTTTTTCGCCGGATATAATGAAAGCCCAATTTCCATTGCCGAGGGCGACCGCCTTTTTGAAACCGGGCTGGCGCTTGTGCGGGGGTTCATCTTCAAATCTGCAATTTTTTTCCATGCCCGCGATGGCAATTTTCGCGGAGGCGTCCCCGGCCTTGTATGCAGCAGACTTGTATCCGGCAGACTTGTATCCGGCAGTTTTGGCGAAGGGAAAGCCAAGTTCGCCACGGCCTTGGGCAGAGGCAGGGTCAAACGCAAGCGTGCCGCAAAACAGGACAAGGACGGTGGACAGCCAAGTTTTCAACTGATTCAGCATGTGCCCGGTTTCTCCAATAAGCGCGATAATCTCCACAGCCTGAAATTCAGGCGTGCTCAGGTGGCATATACAAGCGTGACCGGACGTATTTTGGCAAGCCGTACGA
>JAYTYD010000138.1:0-5850 GCA_043742625.1 Methylovirgula sp.
ACAACGAGGCGGCGATTTCCCGCGACTTTGTGCTTTCCGGCGATTACGAGCTTGAAATCGCCTGCGAGAAGCACACAGCCAAAGTGAGCCTAGAGGCGCTGTATGATCCGGCCAATCAAAGGGTACGCGGATAAATTCTACACCGGAAAAGCTTTTTGGGTGACAATGTCAAAGAAAACCCCGGGACTCAGCCCGGGGCATCAGCATGGTTAGTTTTACAGTCCCGCAACAACCTTGCTCATGTGCTGGGCAACGATGGTGTCAAAGTCCGCTGAGCTAATGTTCAAATCCGCCAGGTCGCGGTTGTCCATGGCATTCAGTTCGGCCCAAAATCTGCTGCGCTCAGCGCGCAGAATACGGTTACGCTTCATGTGCGCGAATATATGTGTCAAATTCATAACTCATCTCCGATGTTTACCTGTTTTTCAGGCTGTTTGGTGGAGACGTTTCCTGATCCCTGACTTGTATGCAATATAATCCATTGTGCGCCGCACAAAAGTGTAAAAAACAAAGCTCAGCCATGCAATTTTTGCATGGCATTTTATTTATTTATTGCCCTGCACGAAGCTCTGCCACTGTTGCTCGGTGCCAAAGAAGGCATTCCGGTCAACCTTGCCGACTATGCCGGGGATATACGCATCCGATTGGTATTGCCAAAAGGTCCAGCGGCGCTGCTTGTATTTTACAGTGGGGTAATATTTGGTGCTGCGCACCCACATCGGGTATTCGGTGAAATAGTCACCGTCCAGAATGCCCTGATGAAAATCCACTGTTGAATAGATAACCGGGCGCTTGCCGTAGTAGCGCTCCATCTCATTGAGCATTTCGCGCATTTCGCGGTGGACTTGCTCCATGTTAAGCACGCGCGGGCAAGACTTTGAACCCGGCGTCAGCTCCACATCAAGCACGGGCGGCAACGAATCCTCTTCCACCGGCGCGTGGGTTTTAAACCAATTGATCTGTTCCAGCGCGCCGCGACACCAATAAACAAAATGGTAGGCTCCATGTGGAATTCCGGCAGCTTTGGCACCCTGCCAATTCTGCATGAACTTTTCGTCGGCGTTATCGCCGCCCTCAGTGGCTCGAATCCAGGCAAAGCGCACGCCGCTGGCCTTGACTGCGTTCCAATCGATATCGCCTTGATATTTTGACACATCGATACCGTGAACGGGAAAGTCCGAAGCGCTTGGATAATTGTCACGCTCATACGTTGAACAGGCCGAGGCGAGTAGCGCTAACGCGCCGGCAGCGACGGATTTAAACGAAAAGGCGGATGCGAAGTCAGTCATAGGCATAAAATAGAAACAAGTTGGTAACGATTCGTTAATGCGGGCGCAAACGCCGCGCTCTGGCAGCGTACACCCGCAATGATGGTTAATTTGCGGGCGCTTACATCCGCCAATGCAAAACCCAGACGCGGGGGGCTGGATTTGTGCGCGGGCCTGAGCCTTACATGTAAAGATTCAATAACGCCCGAGCCAGCGGCGCACTTGCGATGAATAGTTCGCAAACGCTTTCGGGTGGACTTGGCGCAAGGCCGCCTCCTCATTTGGAATTATCAGGCGGTCAATTGCAATAAAGTGCCCGAGGAAGACCAACGGCCCAAAGTACAGGCCAAAGTGCATAAAGGGCGGGTTTGAAGCCAAAAGCATGAGCAACAGCGCCAGCAGGCCGCTTTGCATCATCGTCAGCAGATAGGTCGGGTTGCGGCTGAGACTGAAAAGACCTGTCGTCACCAGCGCGTCTGACCCGTAGAATTGCCGCGCATCGCCGCCGCGTTTTTCAAGATCAATGACTGCGATGATTTTGCCAATTTGCAGAAGACCAGCCAGCGCTATGACCGCAAAATCATCCCACCGTTGGTTCAAAGGTACATCGTAGGTGAGGACATAAAACATTGCCGCAGAGACAAAGGCGGAATCAGCTATCAAATCGACGAAAAATATCCGCGAAAATTGCAAATCACGGGTCATGCGTGACCAGAAATAGCTTATAGAGGTGTGCGAGATTGCTTTTAAAATTAAATTCATTTTTTTGTCCTGAACTTAGACTTGGCTGTTCATGTGATGGTTATCCTAAGGCAAACTTAGTTAATTTCCCTTGTGAAAATAGTTCACTGCAAGAATTTTTTTAAGTGAATAGATATTCTGGTTACTTATTTTTGCTTCTAATTAAATGTTTTGAATATTTGGGTCATAACTTATCTAATATTCTAATTTCAACGATTGCATTTACAAAGGTTCACAATGAATACTGGTATTTATTTACTTTTTACGGTATTATTTGCCTGTTTTTGCTTTCCTTCCCAAGCGTGTACGCAAAGCGCGCTAGGTACTGCGCGCGTTTTGAGTTTGGGGACGCAAAGCGGTTTTGTCGTCGGCTTTAAGACTTACCCACAAAGTCTGGCGCTTGACGACCATGAAGTGGTTCTGACGTTTGATGACGGGCCGTGGCTGGCGACGACGCCAAAGATCCTCGATATCCTTGCGGAGGAGTGTGTCCAAGCGACATTTTTCGTCATCGGGCGCAATGCCGCCGCCGCGCCGGCGTTGGTAAAGCGCGAAATGGCCGAGGGACACACAGTCGGCCATCACTCTTACAGCCATCCGGCCGTCACGCTTCGCGGTATGAGCACTGAGGCAGCGCAGGCGGATATCACCCGCGGCTTTATAGCTGATGATGTTGCCGCCTATGGCAGCGCCGCAACACAACCTCGGGTGCCGTTTTTTCGATATCCCGGATTTGGCGACAGCCCCGCCTTGAACGAATGGCTTAAATCACGAAACATTGGTATTTTTGGCACAGACATTTGGGCGTCCGATTGGACTGCCATGAGTCCTGGAGCTGAACTCGCCCTCGTGTTGAAACGCCTTGAGGCACAAAAACGCGGCATAATTCTTTTTCACGACACCAAAGCGCAGACAGCCGCCATGCTGCCGGCGTTTTTGCGCGAGCTGAAACTGCGCGGTTACAAAATTGTGCATATTGTTCCTGGAACTGGCGCTGCCGAAACGCGCCCCGCCCCACAGAATTGGAGCTCTGAGACAGAACGAACCATGAAGCGGCTGGGCATGTGAGAAAAACGCACTTTATTTCGCCACCTAGCCAAACGAAGAACAAGACGGCGTCTTCGGCGCAATCAGGTTCCAGCTTTAAATCATTGTGGCGCGCACCAGGCCGCGCACTGAATTGCCCATATACCATTCAGCATCAATTAGGTCGGCAGGCGCGAGAATTGTCACTTGGGCCTGGCCTGTTTGCAACAATCTTGCTCTCAGCGTGCCAGGCAACAGGCCGCATTCAAGCGTCGGCGTGAGTAACACGCCGCGTCGTTTCACGAAAATATTGCAACGTGCCCCCTCGCAAAGTTCGCCGCGTTCATTCATAAACAGTACCTCGTCTGCACCGCGTTTGCCTGCATCAGCAAATTCATCTTCGTAGAGGGATCTTCGTGTGGTCTTGTGGCGCAACAGCGGCCAGCGCGAGTCAAATCGGGTTTGCGCCATTGCGACTTGCCAGACTGCGCTGGATGGAACCTCTGAAATTTGCGTTTGAGTGACATGTATTGCGCCATCACGCTGCAACACCGCGCGCACCCGAAAATATTGCCCGGTTGGCAGGTCTTTTACGGCGCGCGCCAAGGCCGAATCAAATTCATCGATATTCAATTCAAAATTTAGATTTTGCGCAGAGTTTGTAAGCCGGGTGACGTGATGCTCCAACAGGGTAAATCCCTGCTGTTTGGACCAGAGCAATGTTTCTATCAGGCCAAAGTTTTGCAGGCTCAAATCTTTCCGGCTCAAGTCTTGCTCATAAAGGTGGCTTTGAGGTGACATTCGTCCCACTCCGATTTGGCGTTGGAATCATACACCACTCCCGATCCGGCATTAAAAATCAAGTCCTCGCCAAACAAGGTTGCGGTGCGGATGGCGACATTGAACTTCATATCACCATTGGGGCTGATGTGGCCAATGGAGCCGCAATAGGCTCCGCGCGCCTCAGGCTCCAGCTCGTGAATAATCTCCATAGCGCGGATTTTTGGAGCTCCCGTTACCGATCCGCACGGAAATAGTCCGGCGAAAATATCGCGCAAGGACAAGCCGGGGTGCAGCTCCGCCGTCACAGTCGAGGTCATCTGGTGCAGGGTTGGGTAGGATTCTATCTCGAATAATTTCGGCACTTTGACAGAGCCAACGCGCGACAACTTGCTCAGATCATTGCGTAACAGATCGACGATCATCACGTTCTCGGCGCGGTCTTTAATGCCGGCTTGTAAAGTAGCAGCAATTTTGGCGTCTTCAAACGGGTTTTTACTGCGTGGTGCCGTGCCTTTCATCGGCTTGGCGGAAATCTCACGCCCGCGAATTGTAAAAAACAACTCCGGCGAGGCAGACAGAATGGTTTGCTTGTCCAACGCGATCACACCGCCCAGCGTTACCGGTTGACGGCGGCGCATGGCCGCAAACAACGCCAGTGGATCGCCCTGAAAGCGGCCGCGCATCGGGAAGGTCAAGTTTATTTGATAGACATCACCCGCCCGAATATAATCCAGCACTTGGTCGATGCGCGCCTGATATTGCGCGTATGACCAATCGGGTGCCAGCGAAACTGCCTGCACAGCCGGTGTTATCAGGCTCCAATCGAATGCTTTGGGGCCTTTGAACGCTCCAAATAACAGATAGGGCACCTTAGGCTCGTGAAAATCAGCCCCGAAATGCGGCTCTAAAACATACCCAAGCTCGAATGCAGCGTAGCCTACAAGGTGCAGCCCCGCTTGCCGCGCTTTTTCCATCGCCGCAAATGCAGCATCTACTTCGCTGGGATGGCGGGCAACAATAATTGTCTCGGGCTGGTCAAACAGCAACGTGCCCCCTAGGGACACGTCTTCCAGCACAACATATGGGGTGGCAAAAGCTTGCATTAAAAATTTCAGCGGCCCGATTAGGTGCCACACGTGGGCTAATCAGAGCTCGAAATCAAGGCAAGCTTTTGCGCTTGGTCGCCACAAAATGAAAGGAGGCTGTTATTTTATTATTTTGATGCTGGATTCTATCTTCATCAGATCGTCTTTATTGGCTTTTTCACCGGCGGGCGTTCCCCAATATGACACAAAAAGAAAGTGATTAGGGTCGACCAGAGCCAAGGTTACGCTGACATTCGTTGCTTTACCTTTCTCAGTTCCTGTGTAGTCCATTTCGAAGGCGTCAATTCCGTTAAGCTTGGTATCCTTCTGAACACCTGATTTAAAATCTATTTGCACGCCACCTTTGATGAATGTTTCCAAAGCTTCTTTGGTGGCAGCCTCAACATCCTTAGCCTCAACAACCTCGAAAGCAAGATAGGTGCTGCCGTCTTTCGATGTTCCCTCAACGCCGCCATCATAAGAATTGGGACTCCAGCTGTCCGGCACAATAACCGACGCCAAAGGCTTGCCTTCCGGCACGTTAAAGTTGGCAGCAAAAGCGCTGACCGGCGCTAAAAGTGCCGCAAGCACTACAATGCTAAATTTGGTCATGATTAAAATCTCCAACATCAAACACTACGGGATTTATGCGAATTTGCCCTGTTCCGCGCGTGGACGATGCCTATGAAACTGGGCCTATCCACGCTTTTTTACAATCGATATTTTGGGTTTTACTTAACTGTATTGTTTCAACGCTGTTTGTGTTGCTGCAATTGGCCCTAAACATAAAATAATCGCCACCGCAGCACATGGGTCGGCTGAAAGCGGGTGTTGTCGGGTGGCGCGATGAAACCCGCCACCGACAGCTGCAATGGATTTTATTTGTTTAGCCCCGTGCCTCGCGCCTTTGTAAACTGCTCCCGCCGCAAGTCTCGTAAGTGACCTAA
>JAYTYD010000139.1:0-2032 GCA_043742625.1 Methylovirgula sp.
CGTTGTTTCAAGGAAATCCCGCGCCTCTTTGCTACAGGATGCGGAGAAGTCTTCGTTTGAAGTGGGATAGTCAAAGTTGGCAAACATGAAGTCCTGCCAAATCAGGATGCCAAGTTGGGCGCAGAGGTCGTAAAAGGCGCGTGTTTCATAAGCGCCGGTGCCGCTCATGCGCAGCATGTTGAAATTTGCGTTGCGGGCGAGCTGCAAAAACGGCGCGTAGGTTTCGCGGTTACCGGAAAGATTGAGACAGTCTGCATTCGTCCAAACTGCACCACGGCAGAAAATGGCGACACCGTTGATAAGAACTTTGAAATCTTTGCCATCGCGACCGCGGTCGACCACAATTGAACGAAAGCCGGTGTTCCCGAGTTCAATTCTGTGACCGTCAGCTTCAACCCAAACGGGGTAGAGAAGCGGGTCTCCATGCGTGTGCGGCCACCATTTGCGCACGGTTTTGAGGGAAAGCCTGCCCCGGAATGATTCCCCTTCGTGCTGCATCTGCGCAGAGGCATCGCCGCAGTGAAGCGTGACCGTCGTCGCGGTATCGATGTCCAAATCGACACAAAGCTCGCCATCGTCGCCGTGAAGTTCGGCCTGGATGCGAAAGTTGCGCGGGTTTAAGGCGTGCGGTTTCACCAGATATATCGGCCGCCACGGGCCGACAGCCTCAATATCGGGGCACCATCCGGGCATATGCCCGAGCAGAGTGGTGCGGACGTGACGCAGCGCCTGATCGGGGATCAATTGTGTCCGCCAGCGGGCGCGGGGTTTGGTCGTGGCAAGCGCGGAGGTCAGCGCACGGAAGTGAAGTGACAGGCGGTGGTGGCCATGGAGGGTGACGCGCACTACGTGTTTTCTAAACATGTTCGACGATGACAACACGAGGGTCTCATTAACATACACATCAGTGAACGTGGCCAACCCGTCAAAGCGAAGCTCATAAGCGCCAGCGCCACTGATGATGCGCTGATACCAAAAATCCCGGTCTTGTAAGGGATGAGGATCTTGCGGGTCAAATTTACCATCGTTTGCAAGCGTGCCTGCAACAGTTCCGGGCACAATTGCGCCCAGCCAATCCGCATTTTCAAGATCAGATGGCGCGGCGTAGGTTCCGCAAGTCATGCGCCAGCCGGAATTCAGAATTTCGAATTCCTCACCTCGAATACGCGGAAAGGTCCACATGTCAGTGGCCGTAGTGCGCGGTAAGATGGCTCATGGTTGTCTCCCAAGCTTCAACCGCGGGTTCGAGCGTGGCGCTGAGGGCATCAAACTTCTGGCGGGCAACAGCCCGGGCCAGCTGAAACTGAACGACTTTTGCGGTGTCGGATATTTTTACGGCACCCTCTATCGCGCCTGAAAGCTCAGCTTCGCCATTTGCCGCAAGCCATTGCAAATAGTCAGCCAAAAGCGCGAAGTTTGCCCCCATCTGACGTAAAGTGTTGAAAGCATATTTATGGAAAAAGCCTTCTGGCTTGGACATTAATGCGCTGGCTTGAGCGGAAAAAACTCTGGAAAATGCCGCAACCGGATTTTGTTTAGGACGACGGGCAAGGTGGTGCGCAAATAATTTTAAACTGCGCTGGTGGAGTTCTTTGGCATCCTGCGGACCATTAAGTTTTTGCAGGTCTTCAAATTTAGCAAATTCGGTGTAGGGCAAAAACAGTGCGTCCTTGGCGTGATTCTGAAAAACCCCGTCAAAATCAGCGCCTTCAAGTCCAAAATAACCGCCGTTGTGGAAATATTCCATGGTTTTAGCGGCAATGTTGAGCCGGTTAATCGCCACAGTGGTCTTTCCATGCTCAAGACCGTAGGCCACCCCGTGAGTGTCCGGCATGTAAAAGCTGTCCATTTCAACAAGGCAGAGCCGTTTGCGACCGAGTTGCACCGTGATATGCTCCGCCACATCATCAAAAATCGCCAGTTCCTGCACCTTGATGCCATAGGCGGCTTCAAGATCTTCGAGGGGATATTTAAAAAATGTGAGTTGATCGCCTTCAAAATCCTGCGTCACGGTAAAGGCAAGCGCCGCTTG
>JAYTYD010000140.1:0-16116 GCA_043742625.1 Methylovirgula sp.
CCGGCTATATTTGGCGTGGTGACGCTGTCTTCATCGCCCCAATTGTGCTGTCCAAAACGGTGATTTGGCCGGTTTCTTCGCGGGTATCTTTCCGGGTATCTTGGCCAAAGCACTTGATTGCCGCCTTCGAACTGGCGATGTAGAGAACAATATTCACTAGGATTTCGCCATGAAGCTCAAAGTCGCCGTTCAAATGGATCCGATCGCCCATATTAACATCAGCGGAGACTCCACTTTTGCTTTGTTGCTGGAGGCGCAAGCGCGCGGACATGAGTTGTTTTTTTACACCCCTGACGCGCTGTCGCTTCAAAACGGCAAAGTCACTGCGCCGCTGCAAACCCTGCAGGTGCGAGACGAGAAGGGCGCTCATTTCAGTCTTGGCGCGCCGCAAGTTCACGATTTAGCCGCACTGGACGTCATCTTGCTGCGGCAGGACCCGCCATTTGATCTGGCCTACATAACCAGCACCCACATTCTCGAACGGCTGCACCCGCAGGTTTTGGTGGTAAATAATCCGTTTGAAGTGCGCAATGCGCCGGAAAAACTGATGGTGCTCGACTATCCGCAATTGATGCCGCCGACGCTGATTTCACGCGACCGCGCCGCGATTGAAACCTTTCGGGCGCAGCAAGGCGACGTGGTTATGAAGCCGCTGTATGGCAACGGCGGTGCGGCCGTGTTCAAAGTTGCGCTCAAGGACCCGAATTTCGGTTCGCTGTTTGATCTGTTCTGCTCAATCATGCGCGAGCCATGGGTGATCCAACGATTTTTGCCAAAAGTGGTCGAAGGCGATAAGCGCATCATTCTCATTGATGGCGAAGCAGCGGGCGCAGTGAACCGCGTTCCGCCAGAGGGCGATATTCGCTCTAACATGGTTCGGGGCGGAGCGGCTCACCCCACGGACTTATCAGCACGCGAATTGGAAATTTGCCGCACCATCGGTCCGGAGCTGAAAAGACGAGGCTTGATTTTTGTTGGCATCGACGTGATTGACGGCAATCTGACTGAAATTAACGTTACCTCTCCTACAGGGTTGCGCGCCATAAAGCGGCTGGGCGGGCCGGACTTGGCCGCACAGATTTGGGCTGTTCTGGAAGCCAAGAGAAATGTGAGCTAACTATGTCGCGTGCTCCTGTTCATTCCGCCGAGCATCTTTTTGACCGCGCAGGCGTGGCGAAGCAGATTGCGATTCTGCGTGCGGAACATGCCGCGATGCCTGAGTTCCGCAAAGCAGTGGTCGAGTGCTTTTTTCACACACTCACAGAGGCACGCGCGCAGGTTCGCAGCTGGTTTGAAGCGGACGGCGGCGGCTTGGCTTGCACACGCAATCTGAGCCGGATTGAAGACGATCTTATCCGGGCTATTCACGATTATGTGGTTACCTATGTGTATCCGCTGGAAAATCCATCTACATCCGAGCGGTTGGCGATTGTCGCTGTGGGCGGATACGGGCGCGGTACATTGGCCTCGCAGAGCGATATTGATCTGCTGTTTTTGCTGCCATACAAGCAAACACCATGGGGCGAAAGCGTGGTGGAAGCCATCCTCTATGTTCTGTGGGACATGCGCCAAAAAGTTGGCCACGCCACGCGCTCGCTGGATGAATGTATGCGCCAGGCGAAGGCGGACATGACGATCCGGACCGCAATGCTGGAGGCGCGGCTGATCGACGGAGACGCCGCGCTGTTCGCGCAATTGCGCGCTCGGTTCCGCACCGAAATTGTCGACATGGGCGCGAGGGACTTCGTTGCCGCCAAGCTGGCGGAACGCGAGACGCGGGTGCATCGGGCCGGCCAATCCCGCTATCTGGTGGAACCGAACGTTAAAGAGGGTAAGGGCGGCTTGCGTGACCTGAATACGCTGTTCTGGATTTCGAAATATGTCTACAAAGTTTCAGAGGTGAAGGAGCTGGTCACTGCCGGACTTTTCACAACGGCTGAACTGCGGCTGTTTGAGCGCTGCGAAGAGTTCTTATGGCGCGTGCGCTGCCACATTCATTTTGTTACCGGAAGAGCCGAAGAGCGGCTGACCTTCGATTTACAGAGGGTGATTGCGGGGCGGCTGGGCTATAAATCCCATTCGGGGCTAAATGAGGTCGAGCGCTTCATGAAGCACTATTTCCTCATTGCTAAAGATGTTGGCGACCTGACCAATATTGTGTGTGCCGCGCTGGAAGAGAAGCAGGCCAAGCCGCGCGCCATGCTCAATCGTTTGGTTGGCAAGCTGCGCCGCCGCGCAACATTGGCGGATTCCAAAGATTTCGCCATTGAAACCGACCGTATAACCGTGGCCAGCGCCGATGTGTTTGAGAAAGACCCGGTGAATCTTATCCGGCTCTATTGGCTGGCGGATCGCAATTCTTTGGCGATACATCCCGATGCCACACGCTTGGTCACGCTTTCACTTAAACGTATCGACGCCAACATTCGTGCAAACGCCGAAGCCAACCGGCTGTTTTTGGATATCGTCACCTCGAAGCGCCAGCCGGAAACCGTTCTGCGGCGCATGAATGAGGCCGGCGTGCTGGGCCGCTTTATTCCCGAGTTCGGGCGCATCGTCGCAATGATGCAATTCAACATGTATCACCACTACACTGTGGATGAGCATTTGCTGCGCGCCATTGGTGTTCTCTCGGAGCTTGACCGCAAAATTCTGGCGCAGGAACTGCCGCTTTCCACGGAAATCTTTGCCAGCATCAGCAATCGCACCGCCCTTTATGTGGCGGTGTTTTTGCACGATATTGCCAAGGGCCGTGAGGAAGATCATTCCATTGCTGGTGCCCGGCTTGCCCGCAGCCTGTGCCCGCGCTTTGGCTTGTCAGACGCCGAAACCGAGACGGTGGTTTGGCTGATTGATGCGCATCTCATCATGTCTAACACGGCGCAGGGGCGCGATCTTTCCGACCCTAAAACCATTGAAACCTTTGCCGCCACTGTGCAAACCTTGGAACGGCTGAAAATGCTGCTCATTCTTACGGTTTGCGATATTCGTGCGGTCGGACCAGGCGTGTGGAATGCGTGGAAAGCGCAGTTGTTGCGCAACCTTTATTGGGAAACCGAGGTTGTGCTCAGTGGCGGATACTCGGCCATGGATCGCAAACACCGTGTTTACTCTGCACAGGAGCAATTGCGCGCTGTCCTGCCGGGTTGGTCGGATCCCGAATTTGACGAATACGCCGCGCGACACTACCCGGCCTATTGGCTCAAGGTGGATTTGGCGCACAAGGTTCAACACGCCAAGCTGTTCCGCCTCTCCGGGGTCGAGCTGCGCTCGTTGATTACCGAAGTTCAGACAAATCCGGAAAAAGGCGTTACCGAAGTTACGATTATCGCGCCGGATCATCCCCGCCTCCTCTCCATCATCGCGGGGGGCTGTGCTGCGGCCGGCGGCAATATTGTTGATGCGCAGATATTCACCACCTCGGATGGATTCGCGCTGGACACCATCGTGATGACACGCGCGTTTGAGCGCGAAGAGGATGAATTGCGGCGAGCAAACCGCGTCGCGCAAACCATCGAAAAGGCTTTGCGCGGTGAAATTCGCCTTGCGCCGCTCATGGCAGAAAAATCGGATGACCGAAAAGGCCATGCGCAGACCTTTAAAGTCGCACCGGAGGTGATCCTGGATAATAACTTATCACACCGCTACTCGGTTTTGGAGGTTTCCGGGCTGGACAGGCCGGGTTTGCTGCACGAACTTACCGCGGTTTTGTCCAAGCTGAACTTAAACATAGGCTCTGCTCACATTGTCACCTTTGGCGAAAAGGCGGTCGACGCGTTTTATGTCACGGACTTGACAGGGGCTAAAATTACCAATCCGGCCCGCCAGATTTCAGTCAAGCGCAACCTCCTTGAGGTGTTTGACAAAAAATCCGAGACGTCAGACGCCAAAGCATTGCAGCAAAGCGTGTCGTGAGGCTTGATTTTTCGCGCTCAAAACCTGATATGCAAGGCTCAACGTTGTGCAAGCTGTTTCACATGCGCGGCACATCCCTATTCGTCCCTTCTTTGAGAGCCCTATGACTCATTCGTCCCCTCATCCGTCCGATCCGAAACACAATGCAACCCCTGAAGAAGTCCTCGAAGAAGCGGTTCACGCCGCTGAAAACGAAGGCATGCCTGAGGCGAACTCCGCCGCGCCTGCGCCCGATGCCGTTATATCAGCGCTGAATGCCGAAAACGCGGTGCTTAAAGATCAGCTTTTGCGCACTCTCGCAGATATGGAAAATTTGCGCCGCCGCACCGCGCGCGAAGTTGCTGACGCAAAATCCTATGCCGTAACCAATTTTGCCCGTGATATGCTAAACGTTGCCGACAACATCCGCCGGGCGCAGGATGCCATACCGGAGCCGGACCGGGCGAGTGCTGACGGTGCCTTCAAGGCCTTGATTGAAGGCGTCGAGCTGACGGAAAAAGACCTGCTGGCGATTTTAACGCGCTTCGGCGTCAAAAAACTGGACCCGCAAGGAGCCAAATTTGACCCGAACATGCATCAAGCGATGTTCGAAATTCCAAATGCAGACGTATTTTCCGGTACTGTGTTGCAGGTGGTGCAAACAGGCTACGCCATTGGGGACCGTGTCTTGCGCCCTGCTATGGTTGGCATTTCTAAAGGCGGGCCCAAGGCCAGTGCCGCTGCGAATGACACTGCGGCTTGATCATTCCTGATCGCAAGAAACCGGCATTTAAGTAGGCATGCTTTAAGTAGGATTGCCCACCCGCCGCAAGGTGAGGTTAATGCGGCCATGATTGGGCAGTAGGGTTGAAGTGCCTCCTATTATCCGGTCAACGCCGTGAAAACATAGCCGCGATGCGCCGCCAATTATCACGACGTCGCCTGACGTGAGCTTAACAGATTTTGTCGGGTCATTCCGCTTAAGTCCACCATAGCGAAACAGGCATGTGTCGCCCAATGAAACCGATACCACCGGCGCGCTGAAATCGGCCTCATCCCGATCTTGATGCAGGCCCATACGCGCCGTTGGTTCATAAAAATTAATAAGACAGGCTTCCGGCGCGGCGCTACCGGGGGCATATGTGTCCCACAGCCGCAGCACATGGTCCGGCATGGCTGGCCAAGGCGCGTGTGTGTCCGGATGCTTTGGCTGATAGCGATAGCCGTTGATGTCTGACACCCAGCCCAACTCACCGCAATTGGTCATGCGAACAGTCCATTCCTTGCCGGTTTTTGGCATTCTAGGCTTGAACAGCGGTGCGGCACGTACGACGTCTCGCACATCGGCGCGCAGACCCTCTTGCGCGGCGCGATCAAGGGCCTGAGGGTACAACATTAGGCCGGACGCGAGTTCTATTTTGTCCATTATGTCCCTCTGGGTTTGGCCCGGGCGGTGGCTTGCGCTTCTGCCGGATTTTCCGGCCAGACATGGCGGGGATACCGCCCTTTCATTTCTGACTTTACCGCTGCCCAGGAGCCTTTCCAGAACCCCGGCAAATCCCGTGTCACTTGAATTGGCTGATGTGCTGGCGACAGCAAGTGCAACATGAGAGCAATACGCCCGCCAGCCACGCTTGGATGCTTCGAGAGGCCGAACAGTTCCTGCACCCTTATGGACAGCGCCGGCCCGCCCTCTGCCTCGTAATCCAGCGCTATCGAGGAGCCGGTGGGCGCTGTGAAATGCGTCGGCGCGTCCAAATCGAGCTTTTTGTGCCTGTCCCAAGGAATTCGGGCTTCCAGCGCTTGCAAAACATCGCCCGGAAAAATCTGCGCCACAGCTGTTTTGCCGATGATGTGCGCGCTGAGCCAATCGGCCAGATTTGTCAGCAGTGCTGGTGTTGAAAAGTCCGGCCAGTCGATCTCCGGCTCCGCCGTGCGAATGAAATTTACCCGGTCACAAAATTGTTTCGCAGCTTTCGACAGCGGCAGCACATGCGCACCCAGCTTGGCCATGCCGTCACACAGCAACCGTGCGCTGTTTTCGTCATCAGGCACAGGCAATGTTTGTTCGTTCAGCACAATTGCGCCGAGCCGGGTCATGCGCCGTGCCCGCAAGGCTTTGGCACCGATATCAAAGCTGACCTCGTCATAAATTTTCGGCGGCTCAATGACAGCAATCTGCTCAAGGCTGATGGGAGCAGCCAGCAAAATACGCGCCGAACTGGCCTTGCCGGTAATTTCGCCGATGGCTAGGAAAAGCTCTTGTGCCAGCGCCTCAGAACCCTCAACAAATCCGGCGCGGCCGTTGGCCATTAAGAATTCGCCATGGCGTTTTTGATTGGATTTGCCGCGCGCCTTGGCAATCCGGTCCGGGAAGGCCAGCGCTAGGATTGCTCCTGCATCATGCGCGTCATTTTGGCTTTGTCGGCCGCCAGCTTGCCGGGCCCAGTTTTTAGCCAGTTTGCGGGCATCTTCGGCCTTTGGCGTGCGTTCGCGCCGAAACCGCTCAATGCGCAGCGTCAGGTCTGCACCATCGCCGCCCAAGCCACGTTCGGTGATGATTGCTGCAATTTCTGCTGCAAGTGGCGCAGCGTTTTGCCCGGCGGCCCGCAATACCATCATGCCCAGGCGCGGCGGTAACGGCAAAGCCCGCAGTCTTTGACCGGCCGCCGTAATGCGCCCGTCGGCATCCAGCGCGTTGAGCGAGAGCAGCAGCGCTTTTGCTTCGGCTTGCGCCGGTTTTGGCGGCGCATCAAGCCAAAGCAATGCATCTGGCGATGTGACGCCCCAGCTCGCCAAATCCAACAAAAGACCCGCCAAATCAGCACTGAGGATTTCAGGTGTGTTGTACGCCTCCAACGCGCCGGTTCCGGCCTCGTTCCACAGCCGGTAGCAAATGCCAGGCCCGGTGCGGCCGGCGCGGCCACGGCGCTGATCCGCTGAGGCCCGCGACACGCGCCGCGTTTCCAGCCGCGTTAGGCCCAAATCCGGTTCGTAACGCGGGACGCGGGCAAATCCACTGTCCACAACCACCCGAACGCCTTCAATTGTGAGTGAAGTTTCGGCGATCGATGTGGCAATCACCACTTTACGTTTGCCCTTTGGCGCGGGAGAAACCGCGCGACTTTGAGTGGCTTTGTCTAGCGCGCCATATAACGGCACAATATCGACATTAGCGTCGCGCACGCGGCCGGTGAGATAGGCACACAGCCGAACGATTTCGCTCTGCCCTGGTAAAAACACCAAGATTGAATCGTGTTGTTCCGATAAAGCGGTAAGGACCGCGCGGCCAACTTGTTCTTCGAGCCGAACTTGCGGATCATATCCCAAATAATTTGTAACGACGGGGAAAGCCCGCCCCTCGCTGTGTAGCACAGGCGCATTACTCAGCAGGGTTGACACCCGCGCGCCGTCAAGGGTGGCGGACATTACTAAAATACGCAGATCCTCGCGTAAACCCGCTTGCGCATCCAGCGCCAGCGCCAATCCCAAATCGGCATCCAGCGAACGCTCGTGAAATTCGTCAAACAGCACCGCCGCTACACCTTCCAACACCGGATCATCGAGGATCATGCGGGTGAACACACCTTCTGTTATCACCTCAATGCGCGTGGCTGCTGAAACAACAGACTCCATGCGCACCCGTAAGCCAACGGTTTGTCCCAGTGGCTCATTGAGCGTTGCGGCCATACGTTCGGCTGCAGCCCGCGCGGCGAGGCGACGCGGCTCCAGTACCAAAATTTTGCCGTTGACCCATGGCGCATCAAGCAGCTTCAATGGAACGCGCGTGGTTTTCCCCGCGCCCGGCGGAGCCACCAGAACAGCGCGCGGATGGGTTTCCAGCGCACGCAGCAATGCTGGCAACACCTCATCAATCGGCAAAGATGTTTCAAACGTCATGATTGCTGTATTGCCTAAAGCCCCTGTGCAATCAAGCAGCGCACTCACGCAACGCAATCAAGCAGCGTGCCGCTATGCCATGGTTTACGGCGTGCGCGACCTCTTATTGCACCGCAAGATTGACAACGCCGCACACCCGCCAACAATATGGAACGTTCCAAGCGTTGCAAGAAATCAGTGATGCAAAAAAGTTTGAGGCGGGAATTTTAAATGGTTGTCACAACAAGCCTCGCTGGACGCGCCACCATTGTTGATATTGCGCGCATCGCCGGTGTGTCGAAATCCACCGTTTCACTGGTTCTGAAAAATTCTGGTCTGGTCAAGGAGCAAACCCGCGCTAAAGTTGAAGCAGCCATGGGCGAGGCCGGCTATATTTACAATCGCGCGGCTGCCAATTTGCGCACTTCAAAAAGCAACTTTGTTGGAATGGTGATTTCGGATCTGACTAATGCGTTTTTTTCCGAACTGGCCACTGGCATTGAGGACGCGTTTTATAAGGCCGGATATGTTCCGATTTTGGCCAATACCAATGAAGATCCTGTGCGCGAGGCCCGGGTTTTGCAAAGCATGCGAGAGCAAGGCGTGGCAGGAGTCATTATCAGTCCCACCGGAACTAACAGCGCCGCCCTCGAAGACTTTCGCCGCAGCCATATCCCACTGGTGACCATCGCCCGGCGTATTCAGTCGCCGCATCTAACCTATATCGGGCCGGATAACGTAAATGGCGCGGAAAAGGCCTGCGCTTACCTGATCGGCCTTGGCCACCGCAAAATCGGTTTTTTAAGCGGTCCCACGCAAACCGAAACCGGATTGGAGCGCCGGCAGGGCTATATTCAGGCGCTGGCTGTGGCAGGCATTGCTTTTGACCCGCAGCTGATCATCAAATCGCCACCCACCCGGCGCGGCGGCGCCGTGGCTGCGGAAGAATTGCTCCAGCTTAACAAGCAAGTCACTGCAGCTGTGTGTTTTAATGACATTATCGCCTTTGGTGCCATGACGACACTGGCAGCCCATAAATTAGAAGTGGGTCGGGATTTTTCGGTCATTGGCTTTGATAATATTGGTGAAAGCGAGTTTTATAAACCGCCGTTGACCACCATCGATGCTCATACCCGGGCTTTGGGAGAGCAAGGCGCGCAAATTCTGCTGGAGTTGATCGAGGATCCGCGTGGCCCCGCGCGCACCTTGATCGGCCCGGTGGAGCTGGTAATGCGGCAATCTTGCGGTCCGCCACCAGCTTTGCAAAAATAGTCTGTTATGCACAGTCGCTTGTTTAGAACAGGATAAAGCATGATCCGGCATATGGTTTTAACCCGCTTTCGTTCCGATGTTCCCGCCAAAGAGCGTTTGAGCATTTTTGCGCAATTGGCGGCTCTGGAAGGAGTTACGCCCGGCTGGATAAAGTTTCATGCCGGGGAGGATGCCAGTCCTGAGGCGCTGAACAAGGGTTTTGGTCACGGCTTCTGCCTGGATTTCAGAGATGAAAAAGCCCGCGATGCCTATCTTGCCCATGAAGATCACAAAGCTGCCGGTGCGCGTCTGGTTGCAGCGCTAGAGGGCGGCCTTGACGGGCTGCTGGTGTTTGATCTGGAGCTTTAGCTTTTTTTCCGCAATCTTACGGTCACATCAACCCGGGCGATTTCCATGCCCTCCGGCACGGGGGGCAGGTTGGTGACGTCCAGCGATCCGCTGGGAATATCCATGAGCGTGTTGCTGTCTTCCACCAAAAAGTGATGGTGATTGTTGATGTTGGTATCAAAATAGGTTTTGGAGCCGTCAATCGCCACCTCGCGCAGCAATCCGGCTTCGGTGAACTGGTGCAGCGTGTTGTATACAGTGGCCAGAGAAATCGCTACGCGCGAGGTTGACGCCTCTTCATAAAGATTTTCGGCGGTTAAGTGCCTTGCGCCTTTGGCAAACAACAGCCAGCCCAGCGCAACGCGCTGCCGGGTGGGGCGAAGGCCCGCCTTGCGCAATTTGCCCCGTAATTCGTGTACAGGGCAGCCCAACATCGAAGCGCGCGGCTGCGCCCCTTCCAGAGGCGGCTTTGGCGCGATCAGCGGACGCGGGATCTGGGACGGCGGCAACGACATTGCTTTGCTTTCAGATTTGTGAACCTCATATATAGGCGCTTGCATAGGCTTTGTGCAACGTCTGGCTAAGATGCGTTTGCGCGATGAGTTTATTTTTCCTGATCAAGAGTGCTTTCGGCGCTAGCGCGCCTGTGATAGGAGATGTTTGCAAGGCTCACTTTTTGAGCTCACTCTAAATCGGGATGGCCAGCGCATGAGCGAACGTCGCTCTTCTTTCGACTACGCAGACCTGTTGGCCTGCGGGCGTGGTGAGCTTTTTGGCGGCGGCAATGCCCAGCTGCCCGCTCCGCCGATGCTGATGTTTGACCGCATTACTGAACTGTCGGAAACCGGCGGCGCAAATGGCAAAGGCTTTATGCGGGCCGAACTCGATGTGAATCCTAACTTGTGGTTCTTCGGCTGCCATTTCATTGGTGACCCGGTGATGCCAGGCTGTTTGGGACTTGATGCTTTATGGCAAATGACCGGATTTTATCTTGGTTGGCTGGGCCTTGAGGGGAAAGGCCGCGCGCTGGGCGTGGGCGAGGTTAAATTCACCGACCAAGTGACGCCAGCTGTTAAAAAAGTGGTTTACGGCGTGGAAATAAAGCGGGTTTTCAAAGGCAAAGTTATTCTTGCCATCGCTGACGGTTGGCTGGAGGCAGACGGCGTACGCATTTACGAAACCAAGGATATGCGGGTCTGCCTGTTCAAGCCTGCCGCGTAAATCTTAAAGGTTAAAAATTTTGCGGGCCGGCAAGTTTTGCCCCGCCGCTTTTGCGAGGAGATTGATATGAGACGTGTTGTCGTCACCGGCATGGGGATTGTGTCCTCCATCGGCAATGATGTTGCCGAAGTTCTGGCCTCATTGCAGCAAGGCAAATCGGGGATTTCCCGCGCCGAAAAATACGTCGAAATGGGTTTCCGCTCACAGGTTCAGGGCTCGCCCACACTCGACCCCTCTACTTTGCTCGACCGCCGTGCTATGCGTTTTCACGCCACAGGCACCGCCTGGAACCATGTGGCGATGGATCAGGCGATCGCCGATGCGGGCTTGACCGAAGCTGAAATCTCCAATGAACGTACAGGCATTATCATGGGTTCGGGCGGCCCTTCTGCCAAAACCTTGGTGGATTCCGCCGATATTGCCCGCAAGTCCGGCCCTAAGCGGGTCGGCCCTTTTGCAGTGCCAAAAAGCATGTCGTCCACCGCTTCAGCGACGCTTGCCACATGGTTCAAGATCAAGGGCGTCAACTATTCAATCTCGTCGGCCTGCGCCACCTCTAACCATTGCATCGGCAATGCCGCGGAAATGATCCAGTATGGCAAGCAGGATGTGATGTTTGCCGGCGGCTGTGAGGAGCTGGACTGGACCATGTCAGTTTTATTTGACGCGATGACTGCGATGTCCTCCAACTACAACGAAACTCCGTCTGTTGCCTCACGCGCTTATGACAAAAACCGGGACGGTTTTGTTATCGCCGGCGGCGCCGGGGTTCTGGTTTTGGAAGAATATGAACACGCCAAGGCGCGCGGTGCCAAAATTTATGGCGAGATTATCGGTTATGGTGCAACATCGGACGGCTATGACATGGTCGCCCCGTCGGGCGAAGGAGCTATTCGCTGCATGAAAATGGCGCTCGGCGGCTTTAAAGGCAAGGTGGATTATATCAACCCCCATGCCACCTCAACGCCGGTTGGCGATGCCAAGGAAATTGAAGCCATCCGGACTGTGTTTGGCAATGAAGACAAGTGCCCGCCGATTTCTGCCACCAAGAGCCTCACCGGCCACTCGCTCGGTGCAACCGGCGTGCAGGAAGCGATTTATTCACTGCTGATGATGCAGCACAATTTCATTGCCGCCAGCGCCCATATTGATGAGCTTGATCCGGCCTTTGTTGATATGAACATTGTGCAAAAGCGCATAGATAACGTGAAGCTCGGTACCGTTCTGTCAAATTCATTCGGCTTTGGCGGCACTAACGCCACGCTGTTTTTCAAACATATCGACGCGTGAGCCGTATGAGCACAGATGTGAACACAAACGGCACAGGCAACATGAAAAGCGCGGCAGGTCTGATGAAGGGCAAACGCGGCTTGATTATGGGCGTTGCCAACGGTCATTCTATAGCGTGGGGCATCGCCCAGGCGCTGCACAATGAAGGGGCGGAGCTGGCCTTCACCTATCAGGGCGAAGCCTTGGGCAAACGGGTAAAACCACTGGCCGCTTCAGCCGGGTCGGATATTCTTTTGCCTTGCGATGTTGAGGACATTGCATCGGTGGATGCTGTGTTTGAGGCGTTGAAACAAAAATGGGGCAGTATTGATTTTCTGGTGCATGCCATCGGCTTTTCCGACAAGAACGAGCTGAAAGGCCGGTATGTCGATGCGACCACGCGTGAGAATTTCACCCGCACGATGGTGATTTCCTGCTTTTCCTTTACCGAGGTGGCGCAACGCGCCGCCAAAATCATGCCAAATGGCGGCTCTTTGCTCACCCTGACCTATGGCGGCTCCACGCGCGTCATGCCGAACTACAATGTTATGGGCATTGCCAAGGCCGGTTTGGAAGCTTCGGTGCGCTATCTCGCTGCGGATCTTGGGCCCGGCGGCATTCGCGTTAACGCCATTTCGGCAGGGCCGGTGCGCACTCTGGCTGGGGCCGGCATCAATGATGCCCGCTTTATGTATAATTTCCAGCTGGCGCATTCACCGCTGCGCAAAAGCATCACAATTGAAGACGTTGGCGGTTCGGCGCTGTATTTGCTCTCGAACCTGTCAAATGGCGTCACCGGCGAAGTGCATTTCGTCGATTCGGGCTATAATGTCATCTCGATGCCGCATCCTGATACGCTGAAAGCGCAGGGCACCGGCGGCGAGGAATAAACTTTATGGGGCGGTTACATCCCGGCCTTTTTAATCGCAAGATAGAGAATTCGTTTGTTCTCGATGCGGAAGCGGGTCAGGCTATCCAAGATCAGACCTGCAACCGCAAAGACACTGGCCACTAAAATGAGCCCGGTACAGAGGATGGCTGTTGGCAGGCGCGGCACCAGTCCGGTCTCGACAAATGTAGTAACCAGCGGAATGGCGAGCAGCGTTGCCAACGCCACCAGCAGTCCTGACATCGACCCGAAAAACATCGCAGGGCGGGTTTCTTTTGCCAGCAAGATGAAGGTTTTCAAGATCTTCAAACCATCACTTACCGAATTGAGCTTGGACTTTGAGCCTTCCTGCCGCTTGCCGTAAGGCAGGCTGAATTCGCAGGTCGGCAGTTTAAGCTGGCTGGCATGAACAGAGAGCTCGGTTTCGATTTCAAAGCCGGATGAAAGTGCGGGGAAGCTTTTAACAAACCGACGCGAGAAGGCCCGATAGCCTGAGAAAATATCGCCATATTCATTGCCAAACAGCGCGCGATATATGCCATTAAACAGCTTATTGCCAAAGGCGTGGCCGACACGATGCGCCTCTTGGTGGATGTTGGCGCGCGCGCCGATCACCATATCCATTTGGTCGTCAGTGACAGCTTTAATCAGTTGCGGCGCGCTGGCGGCATCATAAGTGCCATCGCCATCACACATTAAATAGACGTCGGCATCGACTTCGGCAAACATCCGGCGCACGACATTGCCCTTGCCGGCGCGGCGTTCCACAATCACTTGCGCACCGGCGGTGCGTGCCACTTCGGCGGTGTTGTCGGTTGAACGATTGTCAAACACGAAGATTTTCGCATCCGGCAAAGACAACTGAAAACTCTTAACCACGTTGGCAATTGCCAGGGCTTCGTTGTAACATGGCAAGATCACCGCCACCTGAACGGCTGCGCGCGCTTGTTGGCGCCGGGCTGTTTCCACCAAACCTGCGGCCAATGGCGAGCTGGCACTGAGCGCCTGCGCGAAGTCCGGCGCGGCGGCCTGTGTCTGCCACTGCTCAGATGCAGAATGAACCGGGCGTTTTGACCCAGATTTGCGCTTGTTGGTCTGCCTTGAGGGCATATTGGTCGATTTGGAGGGCATGGCGACAAAAAACCCCTACGAGAACGCGATACGCTAACTGAATTTCAATGATTACCGACAAAGGTTGATACCTGATGAAGAAGCCGGCGCATCGTGCGGACGTTTCAGAAAGATACACTCATGTCATTAGATCTCTCTCTGGCGCGGCCAAAAGCCAAGACGCCAATTTTAGCGGGAAAGGCAAACTCACTATTACCCATTCTGGCTGGCGCGATGCTGATCTGGTTTGCCCTAAATAGGGATACTCTTGTCACTGTTTGGACTACCGGTGCCTATGTCGGTACGGACGACGCCATGAAAATGGTCGAAGTGCGCGATTGGATGAACGGTCAGGGCTGGTTTGACATGGTGTCCCACCGAATGGATGCGCCCGCTGGCGTGTTGATGCATTGGTCCCGTTTGTTCGATGTGCCAATAGCCGCAATGGTCAAGTTCTTCGCTTTGTTTTGCAGTGTAGACACGGCCGAGCGGCTGATGCGGATTGTTAATGCTGGAGTGTGGTTTGCTGCTGAGCTGTTGGCGGTGGCACGGGTATCCACTGTGCTGATGGGGCGCGAGTCCGCCGCTTTCGCCCTTTTGCTGACGGCGTTTTCGTTGGTCGCCGGCGCATTGTTTACGCCAGGCTCGATTGACCATCACAATACCCAAGCGGTGTTTCTGATGGTGTTGCTGTGGATGCTGATCGAGATGTTCGACACACCGCGTAAAGTGTTTGCAATATGCGCCGGCATGATCGCCGCCTATTCATTACAAATCAGCATTGAAAACCTGCCCAGTATCGCCATCATGATTGCCGCGATCGGCGTTACCTACGCAGCCAAGGGCGAAAGTTACGCCCACCAGATCCGCAGTTTTTCGGTCAGCCTCGCGGCCAGCGCCGCAGTGATGCTGGCTGTTACTTTCACGCCGGCAAATTATGGCAAGCTGACCTATGATGCGTTTTCGATTGTCCACGCCGGTTCGGCCATCATCGGCTGTCTCGGATTTTTGGCGCTTAGCTTCATCGGCCAACGCTTGGACATCAAGGGTCGCTTTATTGCGCTGGCCTTGATTGGTGGCGTCGCCGCTGTCACCATTTTGGCACTGTTCCCGGGCCTTTTGAAAGATCCGCTCAGCGCTGTACCGGAATTGGTACGCAAAGGCTGGCTTGACAATGTGATGGAAGCCAAATCTTTGCCAACTTTGCTGATGCAGGAGCCGATGGACAATCTGCCCATTGCCATTCCGATGTTGCTCGGCACAATTTCGACGATCATTGCGTTGCTCAGGTCCAGCGGCGCGGCGCGGGTGCGCTGGGCTTATGCCCTTGGCTTTGTGTTGATCGGGGATATCGGCGTGTTTTGGCAGATTCGTGTGGCACTCCTGTTCATGCCGATCCTTCTGCCGGGTGGCGTTTATGCCTGTATTTCAGCAATTGAATTTGCCTCAACCTCTGCAAAACCTTGGGTCAGAATTCTACCCATTCTGATGTTGGCTCCGTTAAGCGATACAATGTGGACGCTGGTGCTGCCATCGGACGGTGCGGGCGGCAGCGCTGCGGCGCAAGAAGAGGGCGCAGCGTGTTTCGCCGCAAATGCCTTTACACCGTTCCGGAATTTGCCGAAGGGCACGATCTTGTCGATGATCGACTCAGGCCCGCACTTTTTGGCATTCACCGACCACAATGTGGTGACAGGGCCGTTCCACCGCGACTTCCGTGGCTTGGCGCTGACATTGCAATCGTGGAAATCACCGGTGGACCAAGCACAGGCCTATGTACGCGAAAGCGGCGCGACCTATCTGGCGTATTGCCCCGCTGCCAATGAGTTTCAGGTCATGGCGAAAGCTCCAAACGGCCTCGCCGCAAACCTGCACGACGGCAAAATACCAAGCTGGCTTAGCCCGGTTGAGCTGGCGGGAACGCCCTTCAAAGTGTTCGCCGTAAAATAAAATGAGTAGAATAAAGAAGGCGGCCAACCGGTCGCCTTTTTGCGTTTTATAGACTAAATTTATGACTGCCCCACGGCTTTTTCCGCGGCGCGAATAAGGCCCTGACGTTTGGCAATTTCGTCACCAATCGGTGGCCCTTTGAACCGGCGAGCCTCAAGCCCGAACCACGCAACTGCCAACACCACGATCAGTCCGATTGCGTAATTAATCAGGATGTCAAACGGCGGCTGTATCCCTGCGAAGCCGAGTATAAAGACGCCGATGATGGTAATTACTGCGAACAGCTTAGAGATACCGCCACTCAA
>JAYTYD010000141.1:0-2048 GCA_043742625.1 Methylovirgula sp.
GGCTCAAAACCCGCCACCATTCGCAAAATTGTGGTTTTTCCACAGCCGCTTGGCCCTAAGAAAGAAACGAATTCGCCCCGCTCAATGGCGAGTGAAAAATCATGAACCACCACCTGCGATCCAAAAGATTTTGATAGATTTTGCAGATCGACAAAGGCCATAAAATTTCCAAACTAACGGGAAGTGGATTGGCGCTGTCCGCCAAAAAGTTGCATCAGGCCCATACACGCCCACGTAATGCCAAACGCTATGATTGCGAGCGCAGCGGGCTCATAGGCGCGATTCGCTCCGATGTTTTGAAGATAGGGTCCAAAAGCGGGACGGTTGAGCAAGCTGGCCAAGGTGAACTCACCAATGACAATCGCGAAAGTGAGAAATGCGCCACTCAAAATTGCGGCGCGAATGTTAGGGAATATAATTTTGAATAAGATGGTAGACCGGCTGGCACCCAAACTCTCAGCAGCCTCGGTCAAGGTGCGGATGTTTATTGCGCGCAGCCCTGTATCCACAGCGCGAAACATATAGGGGAGCGCCAGCGAAACATATCCGAATGTCAACAAAAGGTCGGTGCCCAGCGTGCTGCCGGTTAGCGGAATAATCGACGAGCTATTGTATAGCCTCAGATAGCCAAACACCAAAACAATCGCCGGTATAACCAACGGCAACAGTGTGATGAACTCAACCAAGGGGCGTAGGCGCGGCAGCTTGAGCTGAACCCAATAAGCGGTAGGCACCACCAAAAGCACGCTGACAGCAATGGTGGCCAAAGCAAGGGTGACAGAATAGAAAAACGATTGTTGAAAGTGCGAGTCAGCCAAAACAATACGATAGGCCTCAAAGCTGTATTCATCGCGCTTCAGGCGCAATGAAAATTCAAAAGTAGCCAGCAGAGGAATGAGAAAATAAGCGGCACCAATAATAACCGTCAGCCAAGGCCCGAATGTAGATTTTTTCATTTAATCCACCGTTCGGCGCGACCGCGCAGCCAGATATAAGTGAAGTTGGACAGACCGGTAATGACGATCATGCCCAGCGCCAGCGCATAACCGAGGTTTTGATCGTGCAGCACGTCGCCTTGAATCTGCGCGTAAAGCAGAATGGTAACGATGTTAAATGAGCTGCCGGTGAGCGCATAGGCCGTGGCGATAGCCCCGAAAGAATTGGCGAAAAGCAGCAGGGTCGCGCCCAAAAGGCTCGGCCATAGCACCGGAAAAGCGATGTGACGCCAATATTGCCAAGAGCTGGCACCCAAAATACTGGACGCTTCACGCCACTCTTTTTTGAGACCATCAAGCGCCGGGGTTAGAATGAGAACCATGAGTGGAATTTGAAAATAGCAATATGTGGCGGTTAGGCCCCAAAAGCTCAGCAGCGAAAATCCGCTCCGGTAAGGATTGAAACCAAACGCCTTGGTGAAGGCTACTGTCACCAAGCCATTAAACCCGATGGTGGCTATAAACGCGAAAGCCAGCGGCACACCGGCAAAGTTTGACGCAACGCCGCTGAAGGTCATCAGCGATGAACGCACCCACCCGGGCAAGCCGCCGCCAACCACCGCCTGCGACAGAAAAAATCCCATGATGCCGCCAAGAACCGCCGACGCCGCGCTGATTTGCAGACTGATTTTATAAGACGCCCAAATCAGCGGTTGATTGAGCCTTGCAATGTTATCAAACGTAAAGGCCCCTTCCCTGTCTTGAAATGCGCCGATGACCAGCGTCATTGTCGGAAGGATAAGGAACATGAAGGCGAAACCGAAAAATGGAACGACGCCAAGCCAAGCCAAATTCAAACGAAACAGCGCTGACTTTCGCGGTTTTGTTGCCGTGGCAGGTAAAACTGGGGACGACAAAACGCACCTCTGGACAATAATGAAGCGCTCCGCCGATCAGACGGAGCGCCTTTTTAGACAGTTACTTAGTGACGTTGGCACCCACCACAGTATCCCACTGCTTTGTAATTGTTTCTTTGATGCCGGTCTGCTGTTCCAAGGTAGGGAATAGCGCCTTGGCATAGGCTTCAGCCGCAGGCAATTTAGCCATCAGGTC
>JAYTYD010000142.1:0-3894 GCA_043742625.1 Methylovirgula sp.
GCCAAATTCCAGCTGTTGAGATAAAACGTTTGCATTTTGCACTTTCGTCAAACTGTTTCAACCTTCATAGTGCGCTCGAAACAAAAGCCGACCCTAAGCGAAGATAGGGCGTTAGAGACCATTTTGAGCCAGAGTTTAACCTCGCAAGACCAAATAAAACTCATCGTTGCCGTCGCCAAGGCTCGCGACCGTGATGCGTTTATCGTTTTGTTCGACTATTTCGCCCCTCGCCTCAATGCATATTTACAGCGTCTTGGCTCGCCCAGTGCGTTGGCAGAAGATATCATCCAGGATGTCATGCAAGTTATGTGGATGAAGGCTGAACTGTTTGATCCGGCAAAGTCTTCTCTTGGTACTTGGATCTATCGTGTTGCCCGCAATCGCCGCATAGACACTCTGCGCCGCCAACGATTGGACTATTTCGATCCTCAGGATTTAACCCAAAATGCAGCAATGGACAGACCCTCTGACGACCCTAATCCTGAATCCCTGCTGGATGGATGGCAACGCGAAGTGCTCGTTCGCAAAGCTCTCGAAATCTTACCTAAGGATCAGGTCGATTTGATCAAGCTGGCCTTTTTTGAGGACATGTCCCACTCAGAAATCGCAACCCGAACCGGATTGCCACTTGGAACAGTTAAATCGCGCATCCGTTTGGCATTCACGCGGTTGCGCAGGCAGTTGGAGTCTGCCGGGCTTTCCGACGTAAAATCTTAATGCAATTCAGTCGGGCTATTAGAGGTACAGGCAATTTTTCTTGGTACTGACTTGCATTTTAAGGCCGGTCGCACCATGTTCCAGACGTCCGAGGTGAGCCTTTTTCAAGGCTGAGAGGCAGCCAACGCTGCGAACCTTGAACCTGATCCGGGTCATTCCGGCGGAGGAACGGGACCATGTTAGAGTTGAAATATTCGTCCGCCCCTTTCGTAGCTGCAACGCGAGTGAGGGTGCTGACTTGAAAGTCAATATTATTGGAGCCGGTGTCGCCGGGCTTACAGTCGCCTATGAAATGGCCCGGCGCGGCATGAGTGTGGAAGTGATAGACCGTTTGAGCGGACCTGCCCAAGGCTGTTCCCACTATGCCGGCGGCATGCTTGCGCCGTGGTGTGAGCTCGAGAGCGCCGAACCTCTTATCGAAACACTCGGTATCGAATCGCTTCAATTCTGGCGGGATCATTTCACCGTTTCTGAACACGGTACTTTAGTGGTGGCTCAACCCCGCGATACGCCGGATCTTAAACGTTTTTCCCGCCGCACCCATAATTTTAAGTGGGAGGACGGAAAAGCAATCGCCGCGCTGGAGCCGGACTTGGCAGAACGTTTCACCACCGGTTTGTTTTTTGATCAGGAGGCGCATCTTGATCCGCGTTTGGTTACAGCACAACTTGCGCATCGTCTGGCGCATGAAATGAACGTGACATTTCATTTTAACACCGATGCGCCTCAACTAAGTCATTTAGAGGATTGGACGGTCGACTGTCGCGGGCTTGCCGCGCGCGATGTGCTTACCGACCTGCGCCCCGTAAAAGGTGAGATGCTGCTGCTGCGCTCACACGAGGTCAGCCTCACCCGTCCGGTGCGAATGTTACATCCGCGTATTCCCGTTTATATCGTGCCTCGGGCTGATCATGTGTTCATGGTGGGGGCAACTATGATTGAAAATTCTGAAAAAGGCCGTGTTACGGCACGCGGCGTCACCGAATTGATAAATGCAGCATATGCGGTTCATCCTGCCTTTGGTGAAGCTGAAATTGTCGAACTTGGCGCTGACCTGCGACCGGCCTTCCCTGACCATTTGCCGCGCTTGCGAACGCGGGGCAGGACGGTTTATGTAAACGGGCTTTATCGCCACGGCTTTCTGGGCGCACCGGCGTTGGCCCGCAGAGTTGTCGAATTCATACAAAGCGGAACCGTTTTTCCGGAGGTGATGCGTGAAAATTGAAGTCAATGGCGAAAGCCAAAATGTACAGGCAACCAATTTGGACGAGCTTCTACATCAGCTGGATTACGTAAACACAATTGTAGCCACAGCTCGCAATGGTGCCTTTGTTCGCGCGCCCGACCGCACCAAGACCCTGCTTGAACCCGACGACCGCATCGAAATTCTCGTACCAAGACAGGGTGGATGATGGACAGTCCTTTCACGCTTTATGGCAAAACATTCGGGTCGCGCCTTATGCTCGGCACAGCCGGATACCCCTCTCCCTATATTTTGGCGCAAAGCATTCGCGCCTCAAAATGTGAGATCGTCACCGTTTCTCTGCGCCGTGAGTCTGGTGGCAGCCGCGCCGGACAGGATTTTTGGCAGCTTATCAAAGATCAAAATGTGCATGTTTTGCCGAATACCGCCGGGTGCCACACCGTCAAAGAAGCCGTGACCACCGCGCAAATGGCGCGTGAGATTTTTGGCACAAACTGGATCAAGCTCGAACTCATTGGCGATGATGATACCCTCCAGCCCGATGTTTTTGCTCTAACTGAGGCAGCAAGCATCCTTGCGCGCGATGGCTTTGAAGTATTTCCTTATACGACTGAGGATTTGATCGTGGCTGACAAGCTGGTGCAGGCCGGCTGCGAGGTATTAATGCCGTGGGGCGCGCCGATTGGCTCAGGGCGCGGCCTCAACAATCCTTATGGACTGCGTTCGATTCGCGCCCGGTTTCCCGGCATTCCAATGATCGTCGACGCCGGGCTTGGCGCGCCCTCCCACGCCGCCGCCGCGATGGAACTGGGTATGGACGGTATATTGCTAAATACTGCCGTGGCCAAGGCCGGGGACCCGGTGAAAATGGCGCACGGTTTTGGCTTGGCGATTGAGGGAGGCCGCGCCGGGTATCTTGCTGACCCCATTGAGCCACGCGACCTGGCCGCGCCATCCACGCCGGTTTTTGGGAGAGCTTTCACATGAGTCTCGATCGCTTTTACCTTATTGTCGATAGCGCCGCTTGGCTGCGCCGGTTGTTGCCGCAGGGCATCAAGCTGGTACAATTGCGCCCAAAAAATCTCAATCATACTGAATGGCGAAGGGAAATCATCGAAGCAAAAATGCTTTGCACGCAACAGGGAGCTCAACTCATCATCAATGATGCTTGGGAGCTCGCCATTGAGCTTGGGTGTGATTTTGTTCATCTTGGTCAAGAAGATATGGCCCATGCCGACCTTGCCGCGTTAAAGCGCGCGAACATCAAGCTTGGACTTTCAACGCACGATGAAACTGAACTTGAGCGCGCGCTTGCAGCCAAGCCGGATTATATTGCCCTTGGCCCGATTTATCCGACCATTTTAAAGCAAATGCCTTGGGCGCCGCAGGGGCTGGAGCGCATCACCACTTGGAAAAGCCGCATAGGCAAACTCCCGCTGGTGGCTATTGGCGGGTTCACGCCGGAGCGCGCAGCCGGGGCCTTTGCCGCTGGCGCGGATTCCATTGCCGTAGTGACCGATATCACGCTCAATTCCGACCCTGAGGGACGTGTTAAGCAGTGGCTGGAGACAGCGCGCGGCTGAGCGCAGTATCTTGTCATGTGTAACGATCAGAATTTTGGTAGCGGGAGAGGGACTTGAACCCCCGACCCCAGGATTATGATTTGTATTTTGGGCGTTTTTACCTGCTTATTTCAATTCATATTAATTAATATTATCACGATAAAACAATAGCTTGAATTAATACGAATTCCTAGGGTGTAGGGTTGTTTTATATCTCTCCTGCTTACTTATTGCTTACTTTTTTAAGCGTGATAGCCTGCATAAGTATTTTCTCTCACATGAGTATTGGGACATAGCGGCAAAAAGCCGTCCAAGCCGTCCATCTCCTTCAAGCCTCTGAATTAAAATAATAAATTCCAAAACATCGCCGTCCTATTGCCGTCCATTCGCCGTCCAAGAGTTCATTCAATG
>JAYTYD010000143.1:0-6011 GCA_043742625.1 Methylovirgula sp.
GCTGAAATTCCACGATTTTGCTTTCACGAACGGCTCTCTATTGCCGGCAATTGTCGGATGTGCCTCGTTGAGGTTAAAGGTGGTCCGCCAAAGCCTACCGCCTCTTGCGCCATGGGCGTGCGCGATTTGCGCCCTGGGCCCAATGGTGAACCGCCGGTGGTGAGCACAAAGTCTCCTATGGTGAAAAAGGCCCGCGAGGGCGTAATGGAGTTCTTGCTCATCAACCACCCGCTCGATTGCCCGATTTGCGATCAGGGCGGTGAATGCGATTTGCAGGATCAGGCGATGGCATTCGGTGCTGATTCGTCGCGTTTCCACGAAAACAAGCGCGCTGTCGAAGACAAATATATTGGCGCCTTGGTAAAAACCTCAATGAACCGCTGCATCCAATGCACCCGGTGTGTGCGCTTCTCTACCGAAGTGGCAGGCGTCACCGAGCTTGGCTTGCTTGGCCGCGGAGAAGACGTTGAAATTACCACTTACCTTGAAAGGGCGATGACCTCAGAATTACAGGGCAATCTGGTTGATCTGTGTCCGGTTGGTGCGCTCACCTCCAAGCCCGCCGCATTCAATATGCGTTCTTGGGAATTGCAGAAGACCGAATCTATCGACGTTATGGATGCGCTTGGCTCTGCCATCCGTGTTGACAGCCGCGGCCGCGAGGTGATGCGCATCCTGCCGCGAGTGAATGAGGCCGTGAACGAAGAGTGGATTTCGGACAAAACCCGCCACATCGTCGACGGCCTCAAATCGCAACGGCTTGACCGGCCCTACATTCGTCAAAACGGCAAGCTTGTCGCTGCCTCTTGGGCAGATGCACTGGGCGCGGTTGCGGCAAAAGTTAAAGGTTCCAAACTGGGTGCCGTTGTCGGTCAGCTCGCGGGTGTTGAAGAGGCTTTCGCGCTTAAATCTTTGGTTAACGCATTGGGATCACAAGTTATTTCAGTTGAGGGCGTTGGCGCCTTGGACCCTGCGCACGGCCGCGCATCCTACATCTTTAATTCTACAATTGCGGGAATTGATGAAGCCGACGCCATCATGTTGATCGGCACAAACCCGCGCAAAGAAGCACCTGTACTCAATGCCCGAATCCGCAAACGTTGGCGGCAGGGCAACTTGCTGGTTGGAGTAGTCGGAGAAAAAGCGGATCTTACATACGCCTATAATTACCTTGGCGCTGGCTCGGAAAGCCTGAATGCTTTCATTGGACATGCCCCGGCTAACAAACAAAAGCCGCTGCTCATTGTCGGGGCAGGTGCCTATGAAGACGTCGCTGTTTTAGCCACTTCAGCCAAGGCGGCAACTTCGCTTGGTGTATTCAAGGAAGGTTGGAACGGCTTTAGTGTACTTCACACGTCCGCAGCTGCCGTTGGCGCGCTCGATTTGGGCTTAAAGCGCACCGACCTTTCCGGTTGTGATGCTATTATTTCGCTGGGTGCCGATGAAACCGCGCTCCCGGCCGGTGCGTTTGTCATTTATATTGGCACGCATGGCGATGCCGGCGCACACCGGGCCGACGTAATTTTGCCAGGTGCAACCTACACCGAAAAATCCGCAACCTTCGTCAACACCGAAGGTCGCGTGCAAATGACCAATCGCGCCACCTTCCCGCCGGGCAATGCCCGCGAAGATTGGTCGATTTTGCGCGCTTTGTCGGATAACGTCGGCCATAAGCTGCCTTTTGACAGCCTGGTGCAGTTGCGTGCGGCACTTTATGCCGCTCATCCACATTTTGCTGCAATCGACACCATCAAAAGCGGTGAGGCGTCGGATTTGACCCGACTTGGCGAGAGCGCCGGTGCCATGGGCAAAACCAACTTTACCTCGCCAATTACAGATTTTTATCTCACCAATCCAATTGCGCGCGCTTCAAAAGTTATGGCTGAATGTTCAGCCATCGCCCATGGTGCCGTGGCGCAGGCGGCGGAGTAGCCTATGTTTTCTTCTATCTTCATTCTCGGCATTCTGCTGATGGTCGTGAAGGGGCTGGCGCTCCTCGTCGGATTGTTGATTTTTGTCGCTTACATACTGCTGGCAGACCGCAAAATCTGGGCTGCGGTACAATTGCGCCGCGGGCCGAACGTGGTGGGGCCGTGGGGTCTGCTGCAAAGCTTCGCCGACATGCTGAAATTTGTCTTTAAAGAGCCGATCATCCCATCTGGCGCAAACAAGGGCGTGTTTTTGCTGGCGCCTCTCGTCACTTCGGTGCTCGCCATGTCGGCTTGGGCGGTGATTCCGCTCAGTTCCGGCTGGGCCATTGCCGATTTGAATGTTGGAATCCTTTACATTTTCGCCATTTCATCCTTGGGTGTATATGGCATAATCATGGGCGGTTGGGCTTCAAACTCCAAATATCCGTTTTTGGGCGCATTGCGCTCCGCCGCGCAAATGGTGTCTTATGAAGTGTCCATCGGTTTTGTGCTCATCACTGTTTTGCTGTGCGCGGGCTCGCTGAACCTGACAGATATAGTTGAGGCGCAGCAGAGCAAATGGGGGTTATTCGGCTGGTACTGGCTGCCTTTATTTCCGATGTTTGTTATTTTCTTCATCTCGGCACTGGCAGAGACCAACCGTCCCCCGTTTGATTTGCCTGAAGCCGAATCCGAGTTGGTCGCCGGTTTCATGGTCGAATATTCGTCCACACCCTATTTGCTATTCATGATGGGAGAATATGTGGCGATTCTTACTATGTGCGCCATGACCACGATCCTCTTTCTAGGGGGCTGGCTTTCGCCCATCCCGTTTGCCCCGTTCACAGCTGCGTGGTTGGCTCCAATTTGGTTTATAATCAAAGTTTCCCTGGTTTTCTTCATGTTTGCCATGGTGAAAGCCTTCGTGCCGCGCTATCGCTATGACCAATTAATGCGGTTGGGCTGGAAAGTGTTTTTGCCCCTGTCTTTGGTGGGCGTAGTGGTTGTCGCCGGCTTCTTGCAGTTTTTTGGTGGAGTGCACGGATGAGATTGGATCAAGCTGCAAAGTCCTTGCTTCTGAGCGAATTCGTCTCGGCGTTCTTTTTGTCGATGCGCTATTTGTTTAAACCCAAGGCAACACTCAATTACCCGCACGAAAAGGGTCAGCTCAGCCCGCGTTTCAGGGGTGAGCATTCTTTGCGCCGCTATCCAAATGGCGAAGAACGCTGCATTGCCTGTAAACTTTGCGAGGCAATCTGCCCGGCGCAGGCCATCACCATCGAAGCGGGCCCGCGCAACAACGACGGCACGCGCCGCACCACCCGTTATGATATTGACATGGTAAAGTGCATCTATTGTGGTTTTTGTCAGGAAGCTTGTCCTGTCGAAGCGATTGTTGAAGGACCAAATTTCGAAAACGCCACCGAAACACGCGAAGAATTGCTTTATGATAAAAACCGGCTGCTCGCCAATGGCGCGCGGTGGGAGCGTGAACTCGCCCGCAACATCGCGCTTGATGCGCAATACCGCTAAAGATTGAAGTTCCGCGCCACGGTCCGGGTAGGGCCAAGCGGTTCCCACGAACATATGTGTGTTGGAATAGTGCAAGGCTTATAAAATATGACTCTGGGGTTGGAAATATGAATTTGGTCACCGCCTTCTTTTACTTGTTTTCGACGGTGCTGATCGCCTCTGCGGTGATGGTAATCTCCGCTCGAAATCCGGTTCATTCCGTGCTGTTTCTAATCCTTGCGTTTGTAAACGCCGCTGGTTTGTTCCTTCTGCTTGGTGCAGAATTTTTGGCGATGATTCTGGTGATTGTTTATGTCGGCGCGGTGGCTGTTCTTTTCTTGTTTGTCGTAATGATGCTTGACGTTGATTTTGCCGAGTTGAAACAGGGCTTCCTTCAATATTTGCCTGTCGGCGCGCTTATCGGCATCGCGGTTTTAGTGGAATTGGTGTTTGTGCTGGGCACATGGGTTCAGGCCCCTGGCGAACTCATCGCCCGCGCGTCCGCAATTAAGCCGGGTGTGTCGAACACCCAAGCGTTAGGTCAGGTGCTCTACACGCAATATGTGTATTTCTTTGAAGTTTCGGGACTTATTTTGCTCACCGCCATGATCGGCGCAATTGTGCTCACGCTGCGTCACAAAGTGGGCGTCAAGCGTCAGGACATTGCACAGCAGGTGGCCCGCACTAAGGAAACAGCAATGGAAGTCAAGAAGGTGCCCTCGCGGGCCGGAGTGTAATTTGATGATACCTTTAGAGCATTACCTCACGGTCGCGGCAGTTGTATTTACTCTTGGTGTCGCAGGCATTTTTCTCAATCGCAAAAACGTCATCATTATCATGATGTCGGTGGAGCTGATCCTGTTGGCAGTGAACATTAATTTGGTGGCTTTCTCGAGCTTCTTCGGCGATTTGACGGGCCAGGTGTTTGCGCTATTCATTCTTACCGTCGCTGCGGCGGAAGCAGCCATCGGCCTCGCTATTCTGGTGACCTATTATCGCAACCGCGGTTCCATCGCTGTTGAAGACATTAATATGATGAAGGGCTGAGCCTCAAATGTATCAAACCCTTGTATTTGCTCCGCTTGTCGGCTTTTTGATTGTCGGCATTTTCGGTAGGCAGCTCGGTGCGCGCGCTTCCGAAATTGTCACCACAACACTATTATTTTTATCTGCTGCTTTAGCTTGGGTGGCGTTTTTCAAGGTCGGATACGGACATCAGTCCACGCACGTCGAAATCGCCAATTGGATGACATCCGGAGACCTTAAGGTCAATTGGGCATTCCGCATAGACACGCTTACAGCCGTAATGTTAGTGGTGGTGTGTTCGGTTTCGGCGTTGGTTCACCTTTATTCAATCGGTTACATGCACGAAGATGAGAGCCGCCCGCGGTTTTTCGCCTATCTGTCACTGTTCACTTTCGCCATGTTGATGTTGGTGACTGCCGACAATCTCGTTCAGATGTTTTTTGGCTGGGAGGGTGTCGGCCTCGCGTCATATCTGCTCATCGGATTTTGGTATCATAAGCCTTCGGCCAATGCCGCAGCAATCAAGGCTTTTGTTGTCAACCGCGTCGGCGATTTTGGCTATGCCTTAGGTATTTTCCTCATATTCGCGTTGACCGGATCGGTAGGTTTCGAAGAAATTTTCGCAAAAGCGCCTGAGCTGGCCAATAAAACCATCATGGCCTTCGGCTACAGTTGGGACGCGATGACACTAACCTGCCTGTTGTTGTTCATGGGTGCGTGTGGCAAGTCTGCGCAATTCCTGCTGCACACTTGGTTGCCGGATGCGATGGAAGGCCCAACCCCGGTTTCGGCTCTTATTCACGCCGCTACCATGGTCACAGCTGGCGTGTTTATGGTCGCGCGTTTATCTCCCTTGTTTGAACAGGCACCGGTTGCGTTATCGGTTGTCACCATTGTTGGCGGTACAACCGCATTCTTCGCTGCAACCGTGGGCCTTGTGCAAAATGACATCAAGCGCGTCATCGCTTATTCCACCTGTTCGCAGCTCGGTTATATGTTCGTTGCGCTTGGCGTTGGCGGCTACCAGCTCGGCATTTTCCACCTGTTTACACACGCTTTTTTCAAAGCACTGCTGTTCTTGGGCGCAGGTTCGGTTATCCACGCTATGCACCACGAACAGGACATGCGTAATATGGGCGGTCTTCGTTCCAAGATACCGTTTACCTTCGCGATGATGACGATTGGAACGCTGGCGCTCACCGGTTTTGGAATTCCGTTCACATCGTTGGGTTTCGCAGGCTTTGTCTCAAAAGACGCTATCATTGAGGCGGCCTATGCGTCAGACCGGTTTGGTCACACCTATGCATTTTTGCTGGTTGTTGTCGCGGCGGGGCTAACTTCATTTTACTCATGGCGTTTGGTGTTCATGACATTCTTTGGACAAGCCAAAGGCAGCGGGCATGATGCCCACGGTCATCATGCTCATGATGATCACGGCACAGACGATCATGGAGCGCATGAACCGCACGAATCGCCTTTAGTCATGTTGATTCCACTGGCCTTGTTAGCGTTTGGCGCGGTGGTTTCCGGCTTTGCATTCAAAGATGTGTTCTTTGGCGCGGG
>JAYTYD010000144.1:0-15848 GCA_043742625.1 Methylovirgula sp.
GCTCGACGAACCGCCGCTGTCGTAGTGGCGCTGCCGTGAAGAATCTGACCCATAGCGCATCCCTCCATCGAGGCGAAAATATTGCACCATCAAAGTCCAGGATCAAACAGCTAGGTTCTGTTGACAAAGTGTTTCAGCCACAGGCGGCATGAAACGATGTGTACAAATCCAAGGTAGCTTGCCGCCGTTTTGTCGTAGCGCGTTGCAATGCCCCTGAAGTGTTTGATGGTGTTGAAGAAACGCTCCACCAGATTGCGTTCCGCATAGAGCGCAAAATCACAGTCTCGCTTGAACTTCCGATTTGACTTGGGCGGTATGACGGGCTTGATTGTGCGCAGTGTGAGGCTTGCAATAAAGCTATCAGCATCATAGCCCTTGTCGGCGAGCATGGACCTAGATGTCACTTGTGCGCTCAAGCTTTCGGCCTGCGTGATGTCGTGAACTTGTCCACCTGTGAGACTGACAGCAAGCGGGTTTCCCAGCGCATCGACGATGACGTGTATCTTTGTTGAAAGGCCGCCACGTGAGCGCGCTATGGCTTGGTCGAAGCCCCCTTTTTAAGTACACCGCACTGTGCTGATGGGCTCTGACAATGGTGGCATCGATCATCGCGTATTCATTGTCGGCGTCATTCGCCAAGACTTTGAAAAGATTCTCCCAAACACCGTCTTGTGACCAACGCGAAAACCGCCGATGCGTATTTTTCCAATCACCAAAGCGCTCAGGCAAATCCCGCCAAGGCGCACCCGATCTGAACTTCCAGATCACAGCTTCGACGAACAGCCGATTGCCGCCCGCACTGTTGCGGCCAACATGGCCATGGCGGCCCGGTAGATGATTTTCAATCCGGGCAAACTGATCGTCACGCAGACCGTAGCGTTTCACCATCGAAGCCTCCTCAAACAAGGACCCGATGAATCACGCTTCAACTGATTTGAGAATCCCATATTTGACGACACGCCCTAAAACATTGATTTTATTTAGTTTTACATATGCACAGAGGCTGGACAATCGCTCATGAAAACAACATAATTATCCAGCCATATTTTCCAGCCGTATCTTTAGCTATACGGAATTTTTGAATTATGAATATTTGAAACTAATGCGGCGAAGCTTGCGGCATGACACCCGCTCCGAAACTGAAATTGGTCGCGTAAATTCCGCGGCTTGATTCAAAATGAAAACGATTTGCGCTTCAGTAAATTTGGATGCTTTCACAGGAACTCTCCTTGTCCCGAACGCGGGATCATAAATGCAAAAGGGACTGTCCTAGATAATTACCCCATTTTCACTCTAACCCATTGTCTTAATTGCGATAATTGAAATACTGGATCACTGTTGTTGAAACGCCACTCACATTCCTTCAAAAATAGCCCAAAACTTGGCTTTGGAACACCATTAAATTTGCGCATATGTCGCTTGGCTTGGTTCCAGAAATTCTCAATGCCATTGATGTGATTGCGCTTGTCGGCGAATAGTTTTGAGTGATTGATGCGAGATTTTTCAGCCCGTCCAATCCATAAACTCGCAATTTTGCAGCCACCGCCCGGTCAACGCGCTGAAGAATGTGCCGTGACCGACCACCCCGATGTGGGACGACGGGTGAGCCATCAACCACGCTTTGAACGCGGCCACTCGCTTGACAAATATCGTGTGCGGCTCTGGAGAAAATGTTGCAGCGGAGTTCGGCTCATTGTGCCACCATGAGTCTTGCAGATGAGAAAAATCCAGATGCGGAAAATCCCGTTTTAGTTCACCCGGCGTGCGCCCCACCTCGGCGATACCCTCCAACCACTCCCGATGTGTGTCGTTGACGTGAAACGGCACTTTACTATCTTTGAAAATCACCTGCGATGTTTGCAACGCCCGCGTCAATGGCGAACTGACCACAAGGTCAAAGTGCCGGTCTGCCAGCAAATCCCGCGCCCTCAAAGCCTGCATTTTTCCAAGGTCTGTCAGGCGCGCATCGCGGTGTCCCGGATCGACCCCAGTCTGTTCAAAATGCGCGTTGAAGGTGGATTGTCCATGGCGGATCAGCACAATATTTTTCACAGCACTTCCTTTTCTCCAGCTTAAGCAGCCATGACATTCTTAAGCTGCGATGACATTCTTAAGCAACGATGACATTGAATTGCAAATTCAGCATCTGCGCGAAGCTCGCCCTTCGTAAAACGAATGGGGCGGCGGGGCGCGGCATCTTTCAGACCTAATCATCCGTTCGTTGTTGAATAAGCGGATATCCACCATAATACACGCGTGTAAAATTATTTCACTGCGAGCGTTAAAATGCTGGCCAAGTCTTCAGAAAGTTATATTGTCGCGCGTAAAGTTTGCGGAGGTACTATGACGAAAATGACGACTGCCGAATTGCGCGGCTATCAGCAGATCTGCGGTAAAAACGGTGCCATCATGGTTATCGCTTGTGACCAGCGCGGCGGCATTCGCAAACTTTTGAATAGCGATCCGGTTGAACAGGCAAAAATCAGCGATCATGTTCTTGGCGATACAAAATGTGACATAACAGCATTTCTAGCCAGCGAAGCCCCTTGCGTGCTGCTTGATCCTATTTGCGCCGTGCCGCGCGTCGTTGCGGAGGGCGCTTTGCCGCGCGACGTCGCCTTGTTAATCGGTCTGGACGCCTCGGGTTATGACACATCCCCGGACGGTCACTATCTATCGAAGCTGGTTCCGGGTATCACCGCGCGCCGCGTGCGCGAGCTTGGCGGCACCGGCGGAAAGCTTATGGTTTACCTGCGCTCCGATCGCCCGCAGGCCAACGGCCATAATATTGAAATCATCCGCAACTGCATTGCAGATTTTGCCAAAGAAGATTTGTTGCTGGTGGTTGAGTTCCTGACATATCCGATGCCGGAAGAAAGCTCTGCAGTTTACACAGAAAAGTTCCCTTCGCTGATCGAAGGCGGTTCAAAAATCTGTCTCGAATTGGGCGCGAAAGTTTTGAAAATACCTTATCCGGGCACGCCCCAAGCCTGCGCCAATATCACCAAAATAGCGGGTCATGTGCCATGGTCAGTGCTGTCGGCAGGTGTTGATCATCAAACCTTCAAAGGCCAAGTTGAAATTTCTCTCCGAAATGGTGCATCAGGGGTTATTGCCGGACGTTCGCTTTGGAAAGACTGCGTATCGCTTGACCGTGCCGAGCAAAAACGGTTGATTTTGACCCGGGCTGTGCCACGTCTAAAGGAGATTCAGGCTTTGCTTGACAAATATTGCCGTAAATCCGTGATGACCGCTTGAGCAACCCGCCATGCAAAATACCATTGGAATTGATATCGGCGGTACAAAAATTCGCGCCGCCCGCATTGCCCCGAATGGCAAAATTTTGCAGCGGATGATTGAACCGACAGAAAAATCACCCGATAAGCTTCTGACACAGATCAGGAATCTGGTTGAACAGGTCGCCAACGCAAAAACCATCGCTATCGGAATTGGCATTCCGGGACGGGTAAACGCCATCACGCGCGAAGTGCTTTCGGGCGGCTATATCAATCTTTCCGGCACCGCAATCCCGGATCTGATCCGCAGATGCGGCAATCGTCCGTTATTTTATGACAATGACGCCAGTATGGCATTGATTGCCGAAGCGCGGATGGGCGCCGCCCGCGCCCATCGGAACATTGTCATGCTGACCATTGGCACAGGCATCGGCGGCGCGCTGATGCTGGATGGCAAGATCGTTCACGGCAAGGCCACAGCCGGTCAGCTTGGCCATGTCACGATTGACCATCATGGCCCCGTGTGTCTGTGCGGGCGCAACGGCTGCTTGGAGACCTACAGCTCCGGCACAGCTTTGGGGCGCTTGATTGAGGCAAGCGGCTTGCAGACAAGCACAACTCTTGAGACGCTGCTCGCCCAAAGCGACGGGATCACCCGTTTGGTTCTAAGCAATTGGATTCAGCCGCTGCGCGCTGGAATTGACAGCCTGGTCGCCATTTTTGACCCCGAACTGGTGGTGCTTGGTGGCGGCTTGGGCGCATCGGCATGTCGCGCGCTTGAGGCCATCCCCGGAACTTCTCCATGGTATCAGTGCCCCATTGTTCCTGCGGCGCTTGGCGATGACGCCGGCGTTATCGGCGCTGCATTGTTTGCCATGGAGCGGGCGGGATGAAGACTGCCATTTTTGTCAATGGTGTGCCCGCTTCCGGAAAAAGCACCATAGCGCGCGAGGTGGCGAAGCTCACCGGCTGGCCTTTACTGGCGTTAGACACCGTCAAAGAAGCGCTGTTTGCGCACCTTCGCACTGGCGACCGTGATTATAATCGCAAACTAGGCCGCGCTTCGTATCAGGCGATTTTTGCCCAAATCGGTGATTTCCCGCCCCACAGTGGCGTGGTGATCGATGCGTGGTTCGGGTTTCAACCGCGGGAAGTGCTGGACGCGCACATCGCCACGGCGCAGTTGCAAATGATTGGCGAGATTTGGTGCCACGCTTTGCCCGAAATTATTGGCGCGCGCTATGCCGCCCGGGTGCAGGCACGCAGCGGCGGCCATCTGGGCCTCGATTACGTGCCTGAACTCATGACATTGGCAACGGTTGCCAAACCCCTCGGCGATTTTCCAAAATTTGAAGTCGACACAACCCGATCCGTTTTGCGGCTTGAATTGGCAGCTTGGGTCGAGCGCTTAAAATCTCAAACCTGAATTTCACACGCCCGGCAATAACGCCCGACGATGTTTTGAACCTTCGCATCAATGATCCGCGTCGACAGCGGCAAGTTGCTTTCAGGCACCGCCCCGGCATACTGCCAGAGCAGACCTGGCGGAACTTCCGCTGTGTCGATATTAGCCCGAAGCTGTTTCACGGCAGCGCTGATTGCCGGATTTAGCCAATAATACCGGATCCGGTCGCTCAGGCCGAACAACTTCAAAAGCTGCCGGCTTTCGCCTTCGGCCACATAGGCACGCCAATCTTTTGGATGCGCATCCATCTGCCGCGAAATGACGTCGATAACTGCCGAAGGCGTCGGTGGTTTGAGGTGGTGCTCAATGGCCGCCAAGGCAAAAATGGCTTCCCGATAGGCAAAGGTAAGTTCCGGCCCCACTTTCAAAATTGCGAAATGTGCGGCAACAAGCGCGGCAAGCGCGGTTTCCGGTTGAAAGTCGGTGGAATGCGCCTCGAAAACCACACCGGACATCGGCTGGAGGCTGGAACTCAGAGCAGTTGCGCGCGTCGGGTTAAAGTCAAAAACCTGTTGATTGCCGAAATCCACGCCCGGCTGCACCACCATAGCGATAATCTTGCCCTGCGCACCGCCAAGCCCTAAATCGTCGAATGCCTGTTGATGCTGCGTCCATGTCCGATGCACCGATTCCGCACTGGTGACCGTTAAGCCGCCGAGCACTTCAGTTTCGCCGCCCGGAACCGGAACTTCCGTGCCAATCACGTAACTTAAATGACCGTTGCCGACAGCCTCGGCAATTGCGCAAAGCTCTGCGGCCCGCCGCGCCATTTCTGCTTCGCCCAAGGGTTTATCCTTGCTGCAGGCCATGCTTGCGTCAAGATGAATTTTTGTGAATCCTGCTTCCACGTAGGCTTTCACAAGCTGGCGCGCATTTTCCATGGCTTCACGCGCCGGTAAATCTTTCCAGGGATTTGGCCCCAGATGATCACCACCCAGAATAATACGGCGCGGATCAACCCGGCATTCAGCCGCCAAACGCTCAACAAAAGTTCTGAATCCGGCGGGTGTCATTCCGGTGTATCCGCCAAACTGATTAACCTGATTGCAGGTGGCTTCAATCAGGATCGGCGCATCATCGTGCCGATAGAAACGCAAGACAGCGCACAATGTTTCCGCATGCGCCGTGCACCACGAAGGAATACCGCGCGCCTGTCCGCTACGATTTGCGCCGATAATGTCCTGCAAGCTTGTCATCCGCGCGCATCCAAAAAGGCTTCAATCGTTGCCAGATCACTATTGCCTTCCATCGGCCCGATTTTGGTAACGGCAAGCGCGCCAGCGGCATTGGCTCTTTGCAAAACCTGCTCAAGCGAAAATCGCCGCGTTGCCAGCAGTGTGACAAAAGTAGCAGAAAAACAGTCGCCCGCCCCGGTAGGATCTAAAACGTTAACATGATGAGCCGGCAGGTTAAAATATTCACCACCGGAGCTGAGTACCCGACAACCATCTGCCCCTCGTTTCAGCACGATATGCTCAATCCCAAGTCCGAAAAGTCCTGGCGCGAAAACTTCAAGACTTTTGCCGGGGAACAACGCTGCGATATCATCGTCGCTGGGCAGGAACACCACGCACATCGCCATGAGCTCCCGCACAGCAGCGAAATAATCCGGGCTGCCTATCAACTCTTTGCGCACATTCGGATCAAACGAAATCCGCACGCCTTTGGCGTGTAGCGCACGGCAAATCTCCAGGATTTTGGAACACATTCCAGCATCGCCCAGCGCGGCACCGGACACATGCAGATAGGCAAGATCGAAGGCGGCAAGTTCCGCAACATCGGTCTCGCCGCCAAACAGGGTCGCTGCCGATCGGGCGATATTATAGACAAAATCGCGCGAGCCATCGTCATTATAGCTGACAAAGGCGCTGCCCGTCGGCAAGCCCGCCAGAGTCCGGATAAGGCGTATATCCACACCATCGCCCTGCAGGCGTTCCAGAATGACTTTGCCAAACGCATCATCACCCACCGCGCCGACAAAAATACAGCGGCCGCCGACTTTTGCGGCCTGATCGATAAAAATGCCAGGTGCTCCGGATGCAAACGGGCCTTGGTACAGTCCCGCACAGAGATGGCGGCTGTTCTTGTCCATGCGCACAAGCTCAACCAGCAGCTCGCCTATCGCGGCAATTCCAACTCCTGAAACCATGTGATCTTCTCCGTTGGATGAAACGAATCTGTCAAATATTTCTTCATGTCAATTATATTGTTTGCGCTCGTCAATTTTTATTGACGGCTTTCGGTCGTGCTGTCAAACTGATAGGCATCTGGTCGGATAAACATGAAACAGGTGCCAGTGTGACGACAAAAAAAATAAGAACTATGGAGGAATTTGCCATTTCTGTTGGGATTTCCCGGCCAACTGTGTCCAAATTTTTTCAGGATCCAAAATCTGTACGCGAGAAAACAAGGCTGAAGATTGATGCTGCTTTGCAGGATACCGGCTTTCGTCCGAATATTTTCGCCGTCAATCTCAACCGCCGCCGCACCAAAATAATCGGGCTGATCATTCCCGATAACCTTGACCCGTTTTACATGGCCTTGGCGCGGCGCATTGAGCTTGGTGCCAGCGATGCGGGCTATCTCGTTTTGATGCTGAATTCCCACGGCCGACCGGAACATGAAGAGCGCGCCATTGCCACAATCACCGATCTGAGCGTGGGCGGCGCGGTTATTGCGCCACTGGGGCTTAAATCCCATCGCAGCAAATTAAAGGCACTCGGCAAAAAAATCCCGCTGGTGTTTATCGATTCGCCGCTGGATCAGGAAGAGTCTTTTGTCGGCACCAATAACGCGCAAAGCATAACGCTCATCACCGAATATTTGTGCCGGTCCGGTGACGCGCCAACGTTTTTTGATGTTCCGATTACCAATTTTAACGCCGTGGAACGCCGCAAAACCTACACAACCACAATGCAGCGTTTGGGGCTTGAGCCACGCTTCGTAAAAGCCGACGCTGATGACGCATGGGAATTCGAACGTCAGGGCTTCAATGGCACGAACTACATTCTGTCCAATGGCGGTTTTCCCACCAAAACCATCCTGTGCCCTAATGACCGCATCGCAATTGGCGTAATCGCCGCGCTAAACGAATCCGGCGCCAAAATAGGCATCGGAGCCGAATGCGATTATCGCGTTGCCGGTCATGACAACCAACCCTTCGCCGCGTTCACCTCGCCGCCGCTCACCACAGTTTCGCAGAATTTTGACCTCATGGGCCAAATCGCGCTGAACCTTTTGTTTCAAAAGATGGATCAACCCGATGCCATTAAGGGCACGATTCCTGACAGTGACCGTGTGCTTTTGAATGCTGAATTGGTTTTCAGAAAATCCGCATGATATTTTCGGCGAGTACCTTTTTGAGGAATCGCCTGCAGGGCCAGAGCAAAATGGAGCCAAAGGCGCAGAAAATTCTTAAAGTCGGCGTATTGGGCTGCGGCCCTATTGCGCAAGCCGCGCATTTTGAAAGCGCCGCCAAAGCCCGCAATACCGAACTCCACGCCATTTGCGATGTTGCAGACGACCTGCTGGCGCGCATGGCCGCAACCCATGCGCCCGCGCGCACCTACAATGATTATGATAAGATGCTGGCCGATCCGGCGCTTGATGCCGTGATCATCGCAACTTCGGATGCTTTTCATGTGCCTGCCACGCTCGCAGCACTTAAGGCGGGCAAACACGTGCTTTGCGAGAAACCGCTGGGACTCTCCGTTGAAGACGTAGAAGACCTTAAAACTGTCGCGTTGCGCTCAGGCAAGATTTTACAAGTCGGTCATATGAAACGCTTTGACGCAGGCCTGCAGAGTGCCAAGACATTCATCGATACGCAAATGGGTGAAATGCTCGCGCTCAAGGCGTGGTATTGCGACTCAACCCATCGCTATCCCATGACCGATGCGGTGCAGCCGTTGATGGTTAAGAGCGCCAATGCGCGCCGACCATCCGAAGACCCGAAGGCCAATCTGGAGCGTTATTTCATGTTGGCGCATGGCAGCCACTTGCTGGACACAGCGCGGTATTTCGGCGGCGAAATTCTTGAAGTTGAGGCGCGCTTGCGGCAGCGCTTCGGGGCCTATTGCTGGTTTGTCGATGTGGCATTTGCCAATGGCACGCTCGGCCACCTCGATCTCACCGTTGCGGTGCGGATGGACTGGCACGAGGGCTTTCAAATATACGGCCAAAATGGCAGCATTTTGGGCAAGACCTATAATCCTTGGTATTATAAAAGCAGTGAGGTGGACATCTTCCACGAATCCACCGGAGCCACATCCCGCATTCTCGGCGCTGACGGGCATTTTTATCGCCGCCAGCTGGAAAGCTTTGCCGACGTAATCCTGCACGGTGCGCCGATGACCGGTGCTAATATTGACGATGGTATTGCCTCTGTGCGCGGCATGGTTGCCGTCGCCAATTCCGTCAAAACCGGAAAATCGGTGCGCCTTGCCGATGTAACCGGGAACGTCTGATGCAACTTGGTATTTTTGCCAAAACTTTTCCAAGTTCCATGCCGCTTGAGGTGGTAAGCGCGGCTAAATCCGCCGGTTATCAGTGTGTGCAATACAATATGGCCTGCTCAAGATTGAGCGCGCTGCCTGCAGATATAAGCCGCGAAACCGCTGCTGCTGTTGCACAGGCCGCCGCTGAAACCAGCGTTCAAATAGCTGCCGTCTCTGCGACTTATAACATGATCCACCCGAACCTTAGCGAACGCGTAAAGGGCCGCGAGGCTTTTGCTGCGATTGGCAAAAACGCTCAGGCCATGGGCACAAGTTTGCTAACAGTCTGTACCGGCAGTTGCGACGCAAATGACCAATGGCGACATCACCCGGATAACGTCAGCAAGTCCGCTTGGCGCGAAATGAGCGCTGAATTCGAGCACCTGATCGCCTTTGCGGACAGGTTTGATTTTTATGTGGGCATAGAGCCGGAACTGGCCAATGTGGTGAGCTCGGCGGCAAAGGCACGCAAATTGATTGATCAGTTTGCCAGCAAGCGATTGAAGATTGTGCTCGATCCTGCCAATCTTTTTGAGGTTGAGACGCCGCAAAGCCGCAAATACATCATTGAAGCTGCCATTGATCTGCTGTCCGGTGTAATTGTGATGGCGCATGCCAAAGATCGCGATGCCACTGGCGGCTTTACCATTGCAGGCGCGGGCGTGATAGATTTTGCACATGTCATCCAACACTTGCGCGGTGCAGGATTTGACGGCGCGCTGGTCACCCATGGTTTAACGGCCGCACAAGCCCCGCAGGTTGCAGCCTACCTTGCCGGCCTGCTGTCCTTATGATCAGAACTATTTTTCACCACGCCGATTTGAATTTCTCCATAGCCCACAGTTTTGAGGGCCGAGATTTTATCTTTCAGCACGGCTTGTGTGGCGAGGCGGCTCAACCCGCCGGTGTTTTCCCGGGGCACATCGGCTGGCGCTGCGCCACGATAGAATGTCGCGGCCATGGCAAATCTGACGCGGGCTCTCCTTATGGCTTTTCGATTGGTACATTTGCGGATGACGTCGCCGCCTATATTGACACCAGCTGCGTCGCGCCGGTGGCCATCGGCGGCATTTCCATGGGAGCGGCCATCGCCCTGCGGTTGGCAGTCAAACGGCCTGATTTGGTGCGCGCGCTGGTGATCGCGCGCCCGGCTTGGCGGGTTGATGCGGCTCCGCACAACATGCAGCCAAACGCGTTGGTTGGCGAACTGCTCAACAAATACACCGCGCAAGAGGCGCGCCTGCGTTTTGACGCCAGTGCCATTGCCGCTACGCTGGCACAACACGGCCCGGACAATCTTACTTCACTGCAAAGGTTTTTTGCGCGCCAGCCTTTGGCAGTGACCCGCGAGCTGCTGTGCAGGATTTCCGCTGACGGCCCGGGCGTGACGGAGTCTGAAGTCGGTGGGCTCAAAATCCCGACTCTCATCATCGGCCACGAACGCGATTATGTGCATCCGCTCAACCTGGCCCGTGATCTGGCTGACATGATCCCGGGTGCGCGGCTCGCCATAATCACCCCGAAAGCCACCGGCCCTGCGCTGTATAAGGTCGATTTTAGTGCCGCATTGGCGCAATTTCTCAAGGAGTTGACATGATGAGATCAGACAATAATTGGCTGCAAAACCTGCCCGGCAATCGTCTTGTGGCGGAAATGTCGCTCTGGTCAGCCGATCTGATGCGCTTGGCCGATGAAATGGATCGTATTGAGCGTTTCACTGACATTTATCACGTTGATGTTGCAGATGGCGTGTTTTCCCCGGCTTTGCTGTTTTTTCCTGATTTGGTAGCCGCCATCCGCAAGAAAACCGCCAAGCCAATTCATGTGCATCTCATGGTTGAGGATGCCATTCTTGAAACTCAGATTGACCAGTTTGCCGAAGCGGGCGCAGACCTGATCAGCGTCCACGCTGAAAACAGCAACGCCGGTGCGGCGCTTGCCAAAATCACAGGCCACGGTCTTTTGGCCGGACTTGTTTTGCAAGTGCACACGCCAGTGAGCGCGGCAAACCGGTTTCTCGGGCGGATCAGTTTCCTCACTTTGCTGGGCACCGCCATCGGCGTAAAGGGTCAAGGGCTGGACTCTGCCGCAAATGATCGCCTGAGCCAAGCGCGCGCCCTCATCGCCAGCCACAACACACATCGCATTGTGCTTGCCGCCGATGGGGGTATTCGAGAACACACAGTGCCGGGCCTGTGCAATGCGGGCGCGCAAACCATCGTGATGGGATCTTTGGCAATGAATGCTCCGGACCTGTCCGCGCGCATGGCATGGGTGCATGGCTTGGGTGCACGCGCAACGTCCGCCGGCTTAAAGCCGCCAAGAACGCCAACACGAACGCCAAAATAGCTATTTTCCCACCATCATTCGAACGACCTCATCGCCAGTGGTGTATTTAGGTTGGCGCTCACCGGCGTTTTCGCCCCGACGAAAGACCACAACCCGATCCGCTACTTCAAAAATATCACTTAGATTATGCGAGATAAAGATGACGCCCTTGCCTTCCGCCTTCAGCGACTGGATTAAGGCCATCACTTTGCGCTGTTCCGGCACGCCCAAAGCGGCAGTCGGCTCATCCATGATCACAAGTCTGGCGTTCCAATACATCGCTCTGCCGATTGCCACCGCCTGCCGCTGACCACCGGAAAATGCTGCAACGGGCGCATCGAGCCGCGTCACATGAAAGTCCAGTCTCTGCATGGTTTCTTTGGCGGCATCAGCCATTTTTTGCCGGTCAATAACCGGTAAAAAACCAAACAACTTTTTCATCGGCTCGCGGCCAAGGAAAATATTGGCCCCGATTGAGAGGTTATCCGCCAACGCCAAATCCTGATAGATCGTCTCAATCCCGTTATCGCGTGCCTCCTGCGGGGTGGCAAAGGAAATCGGTCGGCCGTCAAGCTTGATCTCGCCCTCGTCATGTTTAAAAACGCCCGATATGACTTTAATCAATGTCGATTTACCTGCGCCGTTGTCACCCGCCAGTGCCACCACTTCGCCCGGAAAAACATCCATGGAAACATTGGTCAGCGCTTGCACCGCCCCAAAAAATTTGGAAACATTTCGCACCGAAAGAATGGGGATAATCTCACTCAACTTGCCTACCTCCGGTAAAGCGGCGCTGGGTTTGATCCACCAGAACCGAAATGATGATCACCGTACCAACAGCAATAAACTGCCAGAATGGTTCAACATTGATGAAAACCAAGCCGTATTGGATGACGGCAATAACTAAGGATCCGGCGATGGTGCCCCAAATAGTGCCCGACCCGCCAAACAAACTGGCACCGCCGATGACCACCGCGGCGATTGAATCAAGCAACAGCGGCTCCCCGGCCTGCGCCGCGCCCGCCGTGAAACGACCGGTGTAGAGAGTTCCGGCGACACCCGCCATAATGGCCGACAAAATATAAAGCTTCATGGTTAGAGCTTTGGTGTTTATCCCGGCGCGATTGGCAGCAGCTTTACTCGCCCCCATAGCATAGGTGTGCTGACCAAAACGCGTTTGCGACAGCAAATAGTGCATAATCAAACAGGCGATCGCGGTCAGAATGACCAGCACCGGAATTCCCGCCACGCGCCCGTTACCAATGGCGCTGTACCAGTCATTGTCCACTGCCACAGTCATGCCACCGGCAAATAGGTAAGCCGCACCGCGCGCAACACCATACATGCCCAGCGTCCCGATAAAAGGCGGCACCTGCAAATGTGCAATCAGCCAGCCATTGACGACGCCGGGCACCAGCGTAATGAGAACTCCGGCAAGAATGCCAAGACTCATCGCCGGAAATGGACCGATGCCCATTTGCAACGACAGATAATTGACCGTGTGGGCGGCAATAACCGACGAAAGCCCCATAACAAAGCCCAGTGAAAGGTCGATGCCAGACGAGATGATGACGAAGGTTTGACCAAGCGCCAGCAGCAGCGGCGCGGTGGCAAACACCGAGATGGATTGCAGATTGTAGATGTTAAAAATGAAGCTGGTGCTGCCGGAGAGCCTAGCCCAGCTTTCAAAAAATGCAATAAGAACGATAAGAAACAGCCAGGCCCGCAACTCCGCTACTCTGAGCAAGAGCACGCTCCCTGCCGTCCCGGATTTGGTCGAGGAGGCCATGATATGTTTTCCGCAAGATCAAGAAAAAACCGGCCGCCTCGGGAGAGAGGAAAGCGGCCGATAGAATTTGCAGAAGAGCCTATTTGCTCTTGTACAAATATTTATTGACCATCGGATCATCGATGTTGGCCTTGGTCATTACTGTAAAGCCAGTGCCAATAGCTGTTGGAACCGGATTTCCGGTCACATGCGCATAAGCCGCCATGAAGCCAAAATAGCCGATTTCAGCCGGATGTTGCGCGATTGTCAGTTCAAATGTTCCGTCTTTCAACTGGCCGACAATGGACTCGGGCGCGTCAAAACCGGCCATTTTGATTTTTCCGGCCAAACCGGCCTGTTTAACGCCGTTGGCAGCGCCGCCAGCTGAGAACAGATTTGCGCCGAATATACCGGCCAGATCAGGAACACGGCCGATAACGGCTTGGGCCTGCGCGGCAGCCTTGTTGGCGTCGTCATCGTTGAACTGGGTTTCTAAAACTTCAACACCCTTGAACTTCTTCATTTCATCTTTGAAGCCTTCTTCGCGTTGATCAGTGGTGGAAATACCCGGTTTGACGTTGGCAACATAGACTTTGCCTTTTTCACCGATAGCTTTTGCCAGCGCGCGCGCAGCCATACGACCGCCCAAAACGTTGTCTGACGCGACATAGGAAATCGGGAAATCCGCATCGCCGGTGCCGGTCTGGAACACGCCGGTGCCCACGAATGTGTCCACGCAAACAACTTGGATACCAGCATCAAAAGCCTTCTTGAGTGGCTTGATCATCTGGGTCTTATCATTTGGCGCAATCAAAATTGCCGCCGGTTTCTTGGCTATAATCGCATCCAGAATGGGCACTTGCAGCGAAACGTTCCATTCTGCAGCGCCTTGATACAATAATTCCGCACCCACGGCCTTTGCCGCAGCTTCAGCGCCCTTGTGCATGGTGACATAAAAACCATCAGCCGTGAGGCCGGGAATGAGCGCAATCGTAACCTTATCTGCGGCAGAAGCTTTGCTAAGCGTCAGGCCTGTTCCGGCGACAGCGGTTGCAGCACCCATCATCTTCAAAAGTGAACGGCGTTCCATGGTTTCCTCCCGATTTTATTTTTAGGATCAAGTTCAAAAGCCAGAACCTTCCTGACTGCAAAGCTGTCAAAATAATTAAACTTCGTCAATATAATAATTTACGCGCGACAATTATACTGCGCTGAGCCGCTGCCCTTGCTGGTGAGAAAGGCCACGTAGGGAGCGAGTTTGCACAGGACTGATTGCGTTTAAGCAGGACGGCACCGGGGCACAAAAAGCGGCCGTTGCACACCTCACCGGCAGGGCTTGACTAGCAGGGCTCGACTGGCAGGGCTTGATATTGCCCGCACTATTGTGGGCGAAAATCACGCCAATTTTAGTACCGTATTGCGCCAAAACTTTGCCATTTAAGGCGTGTGGATGTTTATCAAAATGCCGCCAGACACCTTGCAGTTTCAGTTTTTGCTGCTTCTCGAAGGCAGCCGGTGACAGCATGCCATTTCTGACATGCTTTCACTGTGGATTATAGAACATCTCGATGTAGTCAAACACATCCTGCCTTGCCTGTTCTCTGGTTTGGTAAGTTTTGCGACGAATGCGTTCGCGTTTGAGCAGGTTGAAGAAGCTCTCCGCAACGGCGCTATCATGGCAGTTGCCGCGTCGGCTCATGCTGTGTTCAAGATTATGCTGCTTGAGAAACGACGCCCAATCAATGCTGGTAAACAGGCGGATTCAACCGGTCAGCGCAACACCAGCATCATACCGCTTGCTAAGGAATTGGTCGAGAATTTCAACAGGTGTTTTCCAGCCCAGCGTTTTGCGAGGTCTTGTGTTCATAGCATGGGCGACCGCGTCCAATTCTCCGGCTGGATGTTGGCTGAGATCGGTGCCCTTTAGAAAGTACTGGCGCAGCAAACCATTGGTGTTTTCGTTCGAACCTCGTTGCCACGGGCTTTGCGGATCGCAGAAGTAGATCTCAAGTCCGGCATCGATTCGCAGGTCGGCATGCTGCGCCATTTCGGCTCCTTATCCCACGTCAATGACAGACGCAATCGTTCGGGAAGTTTACCCATCGATCGCACGATTGCTCTACGGACAGCTTCAGCGCCATGGCCTGCCAGCGGCGGCCCATTCTTGATGCCCAAACCCCGCTGATAACCATCCATTCGCGGCAGGTGAAGCAGCATTGTAAGGGGGGAACTTCGTTCCACAAGAGTACCAATGGCCGAGCTTCCGAGGCCAAGGATAAGCTCGCCTTCCCAGTGACCGGGAACAGCTCGGTCGGCAATTTCGGCCGGGCGATCGCTTATCATAATGGCGTCCCCAATGAAGGACTTGTTGCGCCCTTGAGACCGCTCACGGGGAACTCTCAGCGCTCAGCCTGAACGTAAGCATGCGGTCAGTTCCCGGCGCAATGCTCCGCGGCCCTGAATGTAGAGAGACTGATGGATCGCTTCATGGCTGATCCGCATGGTTGTATCCTCTGGGTATTCGATCTGAAGCCGGCGAGCAATCTGCTCGGGGC
>JAYTYD010000145.1:0-3084 GCA_043742625.1 Methylovirgula sp.
GGAGATGGAATAGTTCATGTTGGCGATGCCGCCTTCATAGATCAGGTCGACGATCAGTTTCACTTCGTGCAGGCACTCAAAATAAGCCATCTCCGGCGCATAACCGGCTTCAACCAAGGTTTCGAATCCGGCGCGGATCAGCTCAACCAAGCCGCCGCACAGCACGACCTGCTCACCAAAAAGATCGGTTTCACATTCTTCACGGAAGTTGGTTTCGATGACGCCCGAGCGGCCGCCGCCCACGCCGCATGCATACGAAAGCGCAAGGTCATGTGCGTTGCCTGATGCGTCTTGATGCACAGCAATCAGGCATGGCACCCCGCCGCCCTTCTGATATTCGCCGCGCACAGTGTGACCCGGGCCTTTTGGCGCTATCATCACAACGTCAAGAGTTTTCTTGGGTTCAATCAAGCCGAAGTGCACGTTTAAGCCGTGCGCAAAGGCAATCGCCGCGCCGTCGCGGATGTTGGGTGCAATTTCATTGCGGTAGATGTCTGCCTGCAACTCATCCGGAGTTGCCATCATCAACAGGTCGCCCCACTTGGCGGCTTCTGCCACGCTCATCACCTTCAGGCCGTCAGCCTCAACTTTGGCGGCTGTCAGCGAACCGGCCTTCAACGCAACGCGAATGTCTTTGGCACCGGAGTCTTTCAAGTTCAGCGCGTGGGCGCGGCCTTGGCTGCCATATCCGACGATGACAACTTTTTTGCCTTTGATCAGGCCAATATCAGCATCGGAGTCATAATAAACGCGCATCGTCTTATCCTTACCTTTGAGGCTCTTAACGAGCTTTTTATAAAAATCCAGTCGCGCTGTTCTAGTGGGCTTAAGCGCGCGGGGCAAGCCACCTGAGTTCAAGTTTTAGCTGCGTTTTGGCAAAAAATACGCGATAGGCGGGATCAGAAAGCTGATCAATGCCAACACCGGCGAGACAAACCACGCCGCAATGCCAACAAGGTTCACTGTGGCGTAAAACAGGCTGCGCTTGGCCGCTGCCAAATGCGTCGCGTTGTCTTGCGGCGCATTCTCAGCACCGATACAGAACCATCGTAGCACGGCAAAAGCGAACGCCGAAAGGAAACCGAGCAAGGCATAAAGCACAATGGCGCGAAACTCGAACGGATGTTCGCCCAGAAATGCGGTGGCTAGCGGCATCAGCGACAACCAGAACAGCAAAAAGTTATTGCCCCACAGCAAACGTGTTGTGGCGTGGCGCACCGAATGCATCACGGCATGGTGGTTGACCCAATATATCGCAACAATGGTGAAGGACAGCGCATAGGCCGTCAGCTTTGGTGCCATCGGGCCGAGAAACTCCGCCCACAAATCCCCGTGCGCGGCATGTTCCGGAATTTTCAATTCCAGCACCATGATGGTGATGATGATGGCGATAACACCATCCGAAAATGCTTCGATCCGGCCTGTTCCCAAGGGGGTGTGTTGCGGCTTTTCAGGATCGTTTTGCTGGTGTCGGGTCTCTGTCATGATCTTTCCCGCCTTAATTAATGCACCTTGATAATGGGATAGAGCGACAGGATCAACAAGCCCGCCATGACCCAATTAAAAATCCGCACCCGTCCGGCATCACCCAGCACAGAACGCATCGCCGTGCCAAATAACGCCCAAATCGACACGCAAGGCAAATTCACCGCGCCAAACGCCGCCGCAACGACGAGCGCGCCCGCCACGCTATGGCCGTTGGTGTAGGTGGAAACAGCGGTTATTGCCATCAGCCAAGCTTTGGGGTTGACCCATTGAAATGCCGCGGCACCTAGAAAAGTCATTGGATTGCCCTTGGCATCGCCCTCGCCCACCGGGGCGGAATTGGCAATTTTCCAAGCCAACCAGATCATATAAATCACACCGGCAAATTTTAACGTGGTTTGCACCAGTGGAAAAACCCGAAACAGTTCCCCAAGCCCCAACCCGACCGCCGCTACCATCAAGGTAAAGCCAATTCCTATGCCAAGCATATGCGGCACAGTACGGCGAAACCCGAAGTTTACCCCGCTGGCCAAGAGCATCATATTATTCGGCCCCGGCGTGATCGAGGAAACGGTGGCGAACAGCACCAGCGCGGGTAGGAGCGAGAAGTCCAACTCACATTCTCTCAGGACCGCGCGAAATGGCCGCCACGCCGGTTCGGGAAACTTCCACAAGGCCGATGGGGCGCATTAGCTCAACAAAATCATCTATTTTTGCTGGTCTGCCGGTGAGTTCAAACACGAAGCTGGTGATGGTCGCGTCAATCACGCGCGCCCGGAACGCTTCCGAAAGACGCAGCGCCTCGGAGCGATGTTCACCCGTGCCGGAGACCTTGATCATTGCCAGCTCGCGCTCGATGAACCTGTCCGCCAGCGTCAGATCGGTCACCTTATGCACCGGCACCAGCCGCTCCAGCTGATGCTGAATTTGGTCGATGGTTTCCGGCGCGCCTTTGGTGACGATGGTGATGCGAGACAGGTGCTCGGCATGGGCAACCTCCGCCACCGTCAGGCTTTCGATATTATAGCCGCGACCGGAAAACAGCCCGACCACCCGCGCCAGAACACCCGGCTCATTATCTGCCAATACCGAGAGCGTATGGCTTTCGACATTGCTTTTGAAGCTGGGCGACGAATAAGGCGAAGGCGGCGATGCGGGAAGCGGAAGCGGCGGCGTGGTCATGGCGTTCATAGTGTTTTCTCCAAAACTATTTTCTCGAGTGCAAAGTTGAGCGCAGCTTCAACGTGAAGCTTCATTGTATCAAAAACCGGTAATTTCAAATCGGCTTGCGTTAACAGCATCCCGATTTCGGTGCAGCCTAAAATCACGCAGTCGGCCGTATCCGCTTTGGCGATGATTTCAAGATATTTCGCCCGCGATGATGGCAGAACCACGCCATTGACCAGTTCGTCGAATATAGTGCGATCTATCACCAGCTGATCGTCCATGCTCGGAACCAGCGGCTGAAGTTGGGACGTTCCCGCCAAATGCGCAGTGAAAAAATCACTTTCCATCGTATATCGTGTGCCAATCAGCAGCGGTTTTTTCAGGCCTTTATGCTTGATCGCCGCGCCGCAAACGGTGCGAATATCCAAAAAC
>JAYTYD010000146.1:0-10150 GCA_043742625.1 Methylovirgula sp.
CGCCATGGATGAGGCGCACACATTCGCCGTTTTTCAAATCAATCGCCGGAAACAGAATCATGGCCGCCATTTCAAAAAATTTGCAATCAGGTTCAAGCCGAGTGTCTGGCTTTTTTCAGGATGGAATTGCGTGCCGATCATATTGTCGCGCGCGACAAAAGCGGTGATGTCGCCACCATATTGCGTGGTGGCGACCAAATCGGCTTCATCTACAGGAACCATATGATAGGAGTGGACAAAATAGGCATGCAGATTAGGCGCAATCGGGTTTAGCAGCGGGTGCTCCCGCCGCTCCAATGTGTTCCAACCCATATGCGGGATTTTCAAATTTTCATCGTCCGGATGAAAGGCGACCACATCACCCTTGATCCAATTCAGTCCCTGTGTGGTTTCATATTCGAGACCGCGCGTCGCCATCAGCTGCATGCCGACGCAGATGCCGAAAAACGGCCGGGCCTTGGCACGAACGCCATAATTGAGCGCCTCGACCATGCCGTTCACCGCATCAAGGCCACGGCGACAATCAGCAAAGGCACCCACTCCCGGCAAAACAATTGCATCGGCGCGCGATACAAAGTCCGGATCGGACGAGAGGCTAACCGTGATGCGCAAGCCGGCCTCGCGGGCGGCCCGCTCAAAGGCCTTGTGCGCCGAGTGCAGGTTGCCGGAGCCATAATCGACAATAGCTATTTTCATCGGAAATTGTTCATCTGGCCGCCCGGGGAAACAGGCCGAGGAAATCGTCCTGCGGTTTGGCGGCCATCATTGTGGCGGGCGCAGGCGGCTGCCGCACTTCAGCGGCGCGCGCGGACTGTGTGAAGCGCTGGTAAAAGCTGAACTCTGCATCTTCTACCTTGCGGCCGCAGGCAACATCCAACATGGGCCAGTTGCGCCGCTCCAACGCCGCGCGCAGCAATCCATTACCTTCAAATCCAAGGTAAAGCGACAGCAGTTCGCTTAAAAAGGCGGCAGAGGTTTCCGGCAAGTGCAACAGCCGCGCTACACCATACAACGCCGAGGCCACAATGACCCAACCGATCAAGCCGCGCCAAATCCGGTGATAGGCCAGCCAGAACGGGCCGAACACCAGCGCCGCCCAACTAAACCCGTCGCGCACAAAGCGGGCGTTGGCAGCATCATGGTCATTTGGTTGAACATGGACGGTGTAGATCATTCACGCCTCCTGATTAATTCTCAGCCATGCTTATTTCTCACTAAGCTAGGCGCAACGGGAGCGCGCTCAGAGGCTTCCCTTGGTCGAAGGAACGCGGCCTTGCTGACGCTCATCCTGCGCAATGGCAACACGCAAGGCGCGTGCCAAGCCTTTAAAGCAGCTTTCAGCAATGTGGTGATTATTGGCACCATAGAGCGTTTCCACATGCAGGGTGATGCCGGCATTGATGGCAAACGCCTGAAAAAATTCGCGCACCAGTTCGGTATCGAATGTGCCGATTTTGGGCGCAGAAAATTGGGTGCGGAACACCAAAAACGGCCGCCCGGAAATATCGATGGCAACGCGGGTCAGCGTTTCATCCATCGGCAAGTGCACATCGCCGTAGCGGGTAATGCCTTTCATGTCGCCCAGCGCCTGCTTAAAAGCCTGCCCTAAAGCTATTCCGACATCTTCCACCGTGTGGTGATCATCAATGTGCAGATCGCCTTTGGCCGATATGGTAATGTCCACCAGCGCGTGGCGGGCAATCTGGTCGAGCATATGATCGAAAAAGCCGCACCCTGTAGCCACTTCGGCTTTGCCGGTGCCATCAAGAACTAGGCTCACCGAAATGTCGGTTTCTTTGGTGGTGCGGGTAATGGTTGCAGTGCGCATGAAGCGGCCTTTTTTTACGTCTGGCCGCTTCTAGCAAGCTTGGGAGCAAAAAACTACCCCTGCTGATTTTAGATTATGCCGCCAGCAAAGCGTGCCCATCGGCAACGCGGGCGGTTGCCCAGCCGCGCGGGCCGGTGACCATATCCGCATCACGCGCGGCTCTGGCCATCAACGCCAGGTCGTTAGCATTCTGGGGCTTGGTTTTGAGCAGCGCCACCAGCGCATTATAGCGGGCGTTGCCGATACGATAAGCGGCGCCGTCAAGATACATCCAGCCGGAAACGCCGCCAATACGCGAGCTTTCCGCTGAAGCTATTTCACTGCTGAACGCGCCAAGATCACCGCGCAGGCTTTCAGCCTTCGCCCATAGCCGTGCAATTGGCGTGTCGGTGGCAGCATTTAACAGCTGGGATGAGGCGGTGACAAAGGCTGTGGCAGTGGCGGCAGCCGCCACTCCAAGCATAATCTCGCGCCGTGTCGGGTATTTGTTCATGTGCGTCTCCTATGTTCAGGACAAAGTCCTTGAATCGTGGCATCGTTAGTGGCGGCATTGTATCTATGGAAAATGCATCACCGCTCAATTCTGGTGGGCAACTTGCCACCGCTGCGAAAACATGAGCCGGAACACGCACTGTTAGCGTAAGCACGTGAAGTTGAATGGCTGATGAATATCCGGGAGTTTGCAAACTTTTGAAACCAACCTGTTCTTTGAAACCAACCTGTTCTTGGAAACCAACCTGTTCTTGGAAACCTTTCAAGTCTCTGAAACCAACCGGCCCAACTCCCCCCGGCTATGCAAGCGGCTGCTTGCGATGACGGTTTTTCATGTCGTTTGCCCGTAACATCCTGCTGGTTGGCTCAGGCACAGCCGTTTCGCGTCTTCTCGGCTTCATCCGCGATATTTTGCTGGCGAATTTGCTGGGTGCCGGCGCTGTTGCCGACGCTTTTGTCGTAGCGTTCCGGCTGCCAAATTTGTTCCGGCGGCTGTTTACCGAGGGCGCGTTTAACGCCGGTTTTGTCCCGCTTTTTACAGGTTTAAAATTGCAAAACGGCGCGGCGGCGGCGAACGCATTTGCCGGGCAGGTTTTGTCCGGGATGCTGATTTTTGTCAGCTTCACAACTGTGACGGCCGAAATTTTCATGGAACCGCTGGTGTTCGCCATGGCACCGGGATTTTTTAAGGACAGCACCGAGGCGGCGCTTACTGTTTATTTGAGCCGTCTGGCATTTCCGTTTTTGGGGTTTTGCCTGATTGCCGCGGTGTTTAGCGCGCTGCTCAATGCGCGGGAGAAGTTCGGGTTGGCAGCCTATGCGCCGGTGATTTTAAATTTGGTCTTGATCGCCGCGCTGGTTTTGGCGGCGCGTTTTGCCGGTGCCAATGCCACACTTACCGCAGCGCTGGTGAGCGCAGGCGTGTCTCTGGCCGGGCTGGCGCAGGTTATCTGGTGCTTTTGGGGAGCGGGGGTTAGCCATTTGCGGCTTGAGCGCCCGCGCCTGAGCGGAGCGATGCGCAAATTGCTGGCTTTGAGCGTGCCGGGGTTGATTGCCGGTGGCATCACCCAAATCAACGGCTTTATTGGAAGTTTGGTGGGATCCGGTGCGCCGAGCGCGGTGTCTCAGCTTTACTACGCCGACCGTGTCTATCAATTGCCGCTCGGGTTGGTAAGTACGGCTCTGGGACTGGTATTGCTGCCCCGGCTGGCGCGCATGTTCGCATCCGGCAACATCGACGGCGCGCAAAACCTGCAAAATGCGGCGGTGGAAAACGCTTTGTTTCTAACCCTGCCCGCTGCGGTCGCGCTTGGCGTTTGTGCGACGCCGATCACAGCTATTTTATTTCAACACGGCGCATTTGACGCCGGTGCCACGCGCGCAACGGCGCTGGCGCTTCAGGCCTTCGCATGGGGGCTGCCAGCCTTCAGTTTGGCAAAAGCCTTGCAGCCATCGTTTTTCGCCCGGCAAAAAATGCGCGCGCCAGTGATCATTGCGCTTTTTGGTGCCGGTCTGGATTTGGCGCTTTCTCTGGCGCTGTTTCGCGGATTCGGGGCGCAGGGCATCGCATGGGCGGCAGCAGCGGCGGGCTGGTTTAATGCGCTTGCTTTGACCGCGTTACTGCACCAGTCGCGGCAGTGGCGGCTGACCCGCGATGTGATACGTCGTATGCTGCTGATGCTGATAAGCGCGATTTTGATGGGCGCTATGTTAGTGTTTGCGGCTGGTGTGCTCGCGCCGTGGTTGGATGTGGCGCAAACTCCGCTGACCAAGCTCGCCGCTTTGAGCGCGCTGGTTTTAAGCGGACTGGGGTTTTATCTGGCGGCGGCGCTGTTGCTCAAATGTGTCAATTGGCGCGCATGGCAAAACTTGGCCTAAAACCGCTTGCGCCCGCCCCGCCCTATTGCGATATAGCGTGGGTAAAATGGAGCGGATCATGAGTTTTTCACCCCGGGTTTTTTCAGGCGTTCAGCCAACCGGAAATTTGCACTTGGGCAATTATCTCGGCGCGATCAAACGCTTTGTCACGCTGCAAGATAGCCATGATTGCCTATATTGCGTGGTGGATATGCACGCCATCACCGTGCCGCAAAATCCTGCCGACCTTTTGAAAAATATTCGCGAGGTCACCGCGGCATTTATCGCTGCCGGAATTGACCCGAAGAAGCACATCATCTTCAACCAGAGTCAGGTTTCGCAGCATGCGGAGTTGGCTTGGGTGTTTAACTGTGTGGCCCGCCTTGGCTGGATGAACCGCATGACCCAGTTCAAGGAAAAGGCCGGCAAAGATAAGGAAGCGGCATCTTTGGGGCTTTATGCCTATCCGGCGCTGATGGCGGCAGATATTCTGGTGTATCGCGCCACCCATGTTCCGGTGGGCGAGGATCAAAAACAGCATCTTGAACTGGCGCGCGATATTGCCGCCAAGTTCAATAAGGATTTTTCAAGCTCAATTCTGGCGCGTGGCTTGGGCGCGGGTGAGGATCAAATTTATTTCCCGCTGCCGGAGCCGATCATTCAGGGCCCTGCCACACGGGTGATGAGCTTGCGCGATGGTTCCAAGAAAATGTCAAAGTCGGACGCCTCCGACCTGTCACGGATTAACCTGACCGATGACGCGGACACCATCGCCTCAAAAATCCGTAAAGCCCGAACCGACCCGGAAGCTTTGCCTGTTGAAGTGGCAGGGCTGGCGGCACGCCCCGAAGCTGACAATCTGGTTGGCATTTTCGCGGCGCTTAATGATGAAACCCGCGAAGATGTGTTGAAGGCTTTTGGCGGCGGCCAGTTTTCCACGTTCAAGGTGGCATTGGTGGATTTGGCGGTGAGCAAGCTGGCACCGATGGCGCTCGAGATGAAGCGCCTGACTGATGACCTAGGCCATATTGACGCGGTTTTGCGCGATGGCGCTAGTCGTGCGCGGGCCATTGCCGCACCGATCATGAATGATGTGAAAGATATTTTGGGGCTTTTGCGGTAAATTAAATAGTCTCCCTCCCCTTCTGCGGGGAGGGATTTCCGTGTCACATATCAGGATAAGCTTGTGCCAGGTCCGGGGTTTTTGCCGTCGCGTGTTCGCCCATAGTTGCCGCAATAAATCCGCCGCCGAGCACGCGGGCGCGGCCCATGCCATTTTCATAAAACACGCAAGCCTGACCGGGCGAAATGCCGTCTTCCAAGCCAACAAGCTCGACATTGACCGTGCCGTGAGTCATGGTGACATGTGCGGGCGCCGGCGCGCGGGTGGAGCGCACGCGGACATAAAGTTCATGGCAGTCGCCCTCCTTGAGCGGCGCATCCCCCAACCAATTAACATCGCGCAGGGTTAAATGTCGCGTCGCCAGCGCCTCTCGCGGGCCGACAATCACCCGCGCATTGGCCGCATCCAGCTTGACCACAAACAAGGGTTCAGCGGCGGCAATGCCCAGGCCGCGTCGCTGGCCAATGGTGAAATTGATGATGCCGTCATGGCGGCCAAGGACGTGGCCATCCAGATGCACCACCTCTCCAGGGCGCACCGCCTCGGGCTTGAGGCGCTGGATGATTGCAGAATATTTCCCCGTAGGAACAAAGCAAATGTCTTGGCTGTCGGCCTTGTCAGCAATCGCCAAACCAAATTTGCGCGCCAGCTCGCGCACCTCGGGCTTGGGCAGGTCGCCGAGCGGAAAGCGCAGTAGCTTGAGCTGATCGTTGGTGGTGGCAAACAGGAAATAGCTCTGGTCGCGATCAGTGTCCAGCGCGCGGTAAAGCGCCCGCGCGTTGTTATGCTCCCGCGACGAAATATAGTGCCCGGTGGCGAGCACATCGGCCCCAAGCTCTTTGGCCGTATCGAACAAATCAGCGAACTTGATATGCTGATTGCAAGCGACGCAGGGAATCGGGGTTTCGCCCTTGGCATAGCTGGCGGCAAAGTCCTCAATCACCTTGGCTTTGAAGCGGCTTTCGTAATCCAGCACATAATGTGGAATACCAAGGCGGTCAGCCACGGCTTTGGCGTCATGAATGTCTTGGCCGGCGCAGCAGGAGCCTTTGCGGTGGGTGGCCGCGCCATGATCATAAAGCTGGAGCGTGATGCCCAGCACATCATAACCCTCGGCGTGGAGCATGGCGGCAACCACGCTGGAATCAACGCCACCGGACATAGCCACAACAACCCGGGTGTCCTTGGGTGCCTTTGGCAACCCGAGAGAATTCATCATTTTCTTGCATCCTTTCCGGTTCAAGGCCGGAAGTTGAAAGGTAAAAAAGGACAAAAGGCTTTTTGAAGATTTTTGCAAGAAAATTTTGCAAACTCACGCTTGTGTACCGAACAGAAACACTTTGCGGTTTCAATAAATACTTTCGAAAGAAATGCGCGTGTTTTCAATAAGTTTCAATACAATTTGATCGTGAATGCTTCAATGTTTTTTAATTTACCGGCATTACATTCAAGCCATCGTATAGAGTTTTCGTAAAGTGAGTATCCCATGGTTGAAGTGCATCGTCCGAGAGTGAAATATGTTATCGGACCAGACGGAAGCCCGCTAACCATAGCTGACCTTCCGCCCAAGGGGACCCAGCGTTGGGTGATCCGGCGCAAGGCAGAGGTTGTGGCGGCTGTCCGCGGCGGCCTATTGTCTTTGGAAGAAGCTTGCACCCGCTATACCCTGACAATGGATGAGTTTTTGTCCTGGCAAATTTCAATCGATCAGCACGGGTTGGCCGGTTTGCGCACCACGCGCATCCAGCATTATCGCCAGTAGCTGTCTGTTATTTTTATCGCGCAGCATAGCGGCGGACCTTGAGCAAAAGGTTCGCCGTTTTTGTTTTGGGCGCGTGAACTTTGCAAGTTTGGGAGTAAGAATCAGAGCATAGCGCAGTTCCCTTCAGACGCTTATGTAAGGCCACTGTTGACCGGGCTCGCCGCGTTAACTTAGGCTATTTTAGCAGCTAAGGTGTTTTTGCGGCCATCAATGCCGCCATCGCCTGTGCCGCCGCATCCGGCTCATTGGCAAGTCCGGCCTTAACTCCGGCCTGATCCGCTTCGTTGCGGTTTTGGCTGAGCTTGGCTTTACCTTCGATCCGGGTCAGTACAATTTCGATGCCAACGATACCGCGCATTTGCGCCGCGATGAAGGGCGCAGGCGCGTCATCCACCGCCCATGGATTTGCACGGTTGCGCTCATGCTGCAGCGTTAGATCCCGGATTTGAACCGCGAGCCATTGAGCCTCCTCATGGACGCTCACCTGCCCATAGGCGTGGACGGTGATATAGTTCCACGTCGGCACCACTTTGCCGGTTTCGCGCTTGGTTTGGTAATAAGACGGGCTGATGTAATGATCGAGGCCGGAAAACACCACGAGCACTTCGCCGGACAAGACTTGCCATTGCGGATTTGGCCGCGCCACATGGCCGCGCAGGCGTCCCATGGCGCCAAAGCCGCGGTCGAGCACGAAGGGGATCGGGTTGGCGATGAGGCCCTCCGGCCCGTTTGAAATCAGCAATCCAAGCGGATGAGCCGCAATAACATCATGCTGCGCGCTGGGCTCGCCGAGATTAAAATGCAGCGGTAGATACATGTCGACGTGCCTTTAAAAAGTGAGTCGGCCAAAGGTGAGGCGTCAAGGGCCGGTTTTTGGTTTTTCCAGTGCTGCAGCCCTCTCAAGCGCTCCGCGTTCGTCAATTTCGGCAGCACCCTTTTTGTGCAATGCCTCGGCCAATCTGGCGCGCTCAAACAGCAGAACCGTGACGCCGGACAGGGCTAAAGGCAACAGCAAATAGAGCAAGCGCCATACTAGCAGCGCGGCGATAATGTCGGGCTTGTGAATATCCGGCATGGATTTGACAAAGACATATTCGAGCACACCCAGACCGCCCGGTGCGTTCGAAATAAGCGCCGCCGAAAACGAGGCGAGAAATACACCTAATACAACAAAAAAGCCGGGATTGCCGGCCTCGGGCAATGCGAAATAAATAATCGCCGCCGCCCCCATCAGCTCCAGCGGGCCAGCCGCCAATTGGCGCAAAGTGATGTTTAAATGTGGATATTCAAGTTTAATACAGGGCGTCGTAAACGGCCCGAGCGTGTAGGATCCCAGTTTGAAAACCGGGGTTGCCTTGCTGTGAATGACCAATGTTTTGTGGTTTAGCGCAGAGCCTAACAAATAGGCCGCAACAAACACCAAAAAACCCAGACCAATCACCCGCAGAGTAAAGGCCGGAATGTGAATAACGTGCCGCACCACATTTGGCTCCAACACCAGAATGACGCCGCCCAGCGTGATGGTGCCAAGAAAAAACGTGAAGGCGGTGAAGGCGACCAACACGCCGATTTCCGCCATGCTCAGGCCTTTGGTCGAATAGGCCCGATAGCGCACCAAAGCGCCGGAAAACACTGATGCGCCAATGTTGTGGGACAGCGCATAGGTGGTGAAGGACACTGCGGATATAAACATCCAGCCGAGCTTATGCCCCAGATGCAACAGCGCGATACGATCATACCAAGCCAACGCCGCATAGGCTACCAGAGAGCTTACACCCGCCAAAATCCAATCAGTGACACCGATGTTTTTCAGGCTGACGATAACAGACTGCGCTGACATGCCGCTCAATTCGCCATAGAGCAGATAAAACGAAAATCCTACCGCAATGAGGCCGAGGACCGGCCAAAGAAAATCTGACAGACGCTTCATAAAAATCCAGATATCAGAGATGTGGCAAAAGGCGGGGCTTCGGGCGGCGATTTGACCGATGGTTGGCGTCCTACCAGTCCATTGCGTCATCGTCTATAATGCAAAAACAAAAACGCGCGACAAGGATCGCGCGTCGTGTAGTGCATTTCAAATAAAGCAAAAGAAAGTCATGCAAAATAAGTCACGCGATGAGGCTTGTAAGGCTCAGTCCGCGATGATCTCCCAACTCGGGGCGACCCAAATCCGACCGGCCAAGATCTTGCCGACCAAGCTCCTGGCGGGAGCCGTCGCGCTCGCGTCCGTCCAGCGCTTCAACTTTGCGCAGGTCTTCCACCGCCAATTCCAGCTTGACCCGCACATCGTCGATCTGACCGCGCAGCTCATCGGCGGAAGCCTTCAAATTGTCGCGGCGGGCGCGGGCCGAACGGGCATAGGTTGGATAGGCAAAATGAGCGGGGTCGGAAATACCGGAGCGGGTTTCCTCATTGGTGATTTCGCGGTCAAGCTCACCGGCCATGCGGGCAAACTCGTTGACCATCATTTCAATTTTAGCTATTCGGCGCTTGTGGTCTTCGACCTGAAAGCGCTTCAATCGAAGCAGGCTGTCTCGGGACTTCATAACGCAACACTCCACAAATCGGGGCTTTCTGAAGCCACCCGTCAAAACAATTTAAAACCGCGAGACAGGTCGAATATGGCGCAGGGAAGTTTCCGATTTCTTACTGAAATGACGGATTTCTGCGGTTTTGAGCACCAATTATGAGATTTCTTCAAAAGCTGAGGGGCATATTTTACGGTAAGTGCTTAACGCAAACACGGCCGTTTGGCGGAAGTTTGCATTAACGTTCAGGGCTAAAAATGGCAAGGGCTGGCATTATGGGCATCAAAACACCTGAAAACGAAAAAAAATCCTAAAAAAAAGAAAACGCTTTCGTTCGTATGGCGACAACTCTTAGAGTTTGTTAACCATTGTTCTTTAGGTTTGAGTCGAGTTGGGCAAAGTTTGGCTCGGAACAAAGATTTTCAAATGCTTTTGATTTGGTTGCGCCGCATTGGCGCCCCACCGGTCAAAATCGAGAGGGCGGGGAAAACACATGCGCGTACTTCTGGTCGAAGACGATAGCGCAACAGCGCAAAGCATCGAGCTGATGCTTAAAT
>JAYTYD010000147.1:0-14872 GCA_043742625.1 Methylovirgula sp.
GAAGGCTGGCAACGCGCTACGACAAAACGGCGGCAAGCTACCTTGGATTTGTCCACATCGTTTCATGCCGCCTGTGGATAAAACACTTTGTCAACAGAACCTAGCGTCTTCTCGAATTGGATGGCGGCTAAGGCCACTTTCGCCTTGAAAGCGGCCCTATGGTTGCGGCGGGCTCGTCTTGTCATGGTCACTCCTGTTGACAGCCATCATGTCTGTGTTCAGGCTGAAATCCCGCTTATCCTCACTGTCCGAATTTCCCGAGCCACCTCTCCTGCAGTTGGCCGACTTTAAGCCGACCGCCAAAGTTTGAAGCACCGCAAAATGAGTGCGCGGCTCAAGCGATAATATGGTCGAGCGCGGTAATCAGCCGGTCGACTTCGTCGATGGTGTTATAATGCACCATCGAAACTCGGACCACCCCATTGCCTTGCGTCAGGCCCAACCGTTCGATGAGACGGCGCGAGTGGAAATCGCCAAAGCGCACGCCAATCTTCTGAGGATCGAGCTTATGGACGATGTCGGCTGAGTCCTCACCAGCCACCTTAAAGGAAAGTGTTGGCACCCTAATGGCCTGATCCGCCGAAGTTGCCCCAACAATGGTGACGCGGTTACGGGCGTTGAGCCAGTCCAAAAGGCGCGCGGCAAGCGCCTCTTCGTGCGCCGCCACCGCGTCAAATGCGCTGACTATCGCTGCCCTGTCGCCGCTGCCACCTCCGAGCGCGTCGAAATAATCAACGATTCCGGTGCAGCCCCACGCCAGCTCGTAATTGGTATTGCCGGGTTCAAGCTTCATCGGAACTTTATCGCGTCCGTAAAAGTAGTGATACAGCCCGTCCAGCTCCAGCAAATGCTCGTATTTGCTCCAGAGCATGGCGAAGTGCGGGCCATAAACCTTGTAGAATGAAAACAGGTAGTAGTCGGCCCCCGATGCAACAACATCAACCGCGCGGTGGGGCGCATAGGCAACAGCGTCCACACACAGCCGGGAACCATGCGCGTGAACCAGCGCCGCAGTGGCGGCGATAGGGTTGATTGTCCCCAGAATATTGGAGCAATGTGTTACGCACACCAGCTTGGTGCGCGGCGTGAACAAGGCTTCAAGATCGGACAAGTTTATTGCAAAAGTTTCGGGATCAACCGACCATGTTTTAAAAATCACGCCGCGTTCTTTGAGAATAAGCCACGGGCCGATGTTGGATTCATGGTCAAAATCGGTGAGGATGATCTCGTCGCCCGCAACCAGCTGGCTTGCCATAGCAGTGGCAAGAAAGCGCATCAGCACCGTAGTAGATGGGCCAAATACGATTTCTTCGGGGCGTGAGGCACCCACAAAGCGGGCAACTTTGCTGCGGGCTTGCTCCATGCGGGCGCTGGCGAGTTCTGAGACGCCATAGCTGGCTCCGGTCTGCACGCTGCTCGTGAGCATATAGTCTGCGACACGGGTGGCGACACTGTGCAGCACCTGCGACCCGCCGGCATTGTCGAAATAGGCCCACTGATTGTCCGCCAGCGCGGGAAACTGCGCCCGCACATGGATAACATCGAGCTCGACCGGTGTTTTACTGAGTTCTTGTGTTTTATTGATCATTTTAAGCCTCCTTGGGCTTGCTGGACCATGAAGGGACTCGCCAGCAGGCGCTCGTCACAGTCGTCTTGTGTTCCGTCTTCCCACATCAACATGGCAAATTCAGCGTGATGTTCCAGTGCCACCAAAGGCAAATGCCAAACACCGGGCGCATATACAATGCCTTGCCCACGTTGGACGGTGAAGGCTTGAAGAGAGGCAATTTCAGGTTCGCCGGTGGCAAGCGACCCGGCCACGACGATCAAAAATGATCCGCCATTCAAGGGCAAAAACATTTGAGCTGAGTGACGGTGGCGCTCCAGCATCTTTACCGGCACCGGCCAGTTTGAACCCTCAATCTGGTAAAGCGCCAAGTTCGGCTTTGGGGCCGAGGTGGTATGAATCAGCTTCGCCGCGGTTTCGAGCCGCAAGCCGCGCCCTTCATTCACAGGAATGCCGTTCAGGCCAGCGCTGGAGACAAGGCTGCCGTAAGGCGCAAAATTTGCGGCGCTGATGGGTTGGCTGTGCAAGATCATCCGCGGCGCTCTTTAGACCAACTGGTTTCCATGTGGCCAACCAGACGCACGAGCGGAAGCAGCAAAATGATATAGATTGCAGCGGCGGTGATAAGTGGCGTGGGGTTGGCTGCCAGCGCCTGAGCCTGTGTTGCCTGCTTCAGCAAATCCGGCATCGCCACAACTGACGCCAGCGCCGTATCTTTCATGACATTGATGGCGTTGGAGGTGGTTGGCGGAACCACAATCACCAGCGCTTGGGGTAATATCACCTTGAACATGACAAACATCGGGCGAAGGCCCAGCGCCCGACCGGCCTCAAACTGGCCCAGCGGCACCGCCTCGATGCCCGCGCGGAAAATCTCGGCGCTATAGGCTCCAGCCACCATGGAAATGGCGCTTGCCGCAGAGGTAAACGATGTCAGGCGCAGTCCGGCAAAAGGCAGCGCGTAGTAAATAATGATCAGCAAAACCAAAATGGGGATGGCGCGAAACAGGTCGATATAAAAAATTGCGAGCCAATTCCATGGCCTTGGACTGTAGAGCCGCACCAACGCTAGGAGCAGCCCGATGGCAAAGCCGAGGATGATGCTGAGGATGCCCAAAAGTAAGGTCGTCGCCAGCCCGCTGAGAACCAATGGTAAGGTTTCGATGAAAACCTTGCCATTCAGAAAAGTGTCAAAAATATTCATGGTTTGGATGCCAAGAAGCTGGTGTTCAGGAAATGGTGGCCCTGAACACCGTTATACAGGGCCTTATACTGAAAGGTTCAGAGTTTTGGAATGTCCAGCACGGTAGCAGTTGCCATGCCCGCATCCGGCTCTGTGCCAAACCAAGTTTTGTGAATTTTTGCCAACGCGCCATCTTTTTTCATGGCGGTGATGGTGTCATTGATTTTTGCCAGCAAAGGCGAGGCCTTGGCCGTCATGACCGAATATTGCTCAGTTGTCTTGATGCGTTCAACCACGGCAAACTGCGGCTTGTCTTTGACATAATAAAGCAGCGCTGGAATGTCCGAAATGTAGCCGTCGATACGGCCAGCGGCCAAGTCCAGCATCGCCGGATTGAGGCCTTCATAGCGCTTGATCTCTTTTATCTTGGCTTCCGCCTGATGCTGGGTTGCCCACATATCGCCGGTAGAGCCGGTATCCACGCCGACGATTTTATCGGCAGCGCCAGCCACATTGGCAATACCGGAGGCCTTGACAACCGTGAGCGACTGGTCGCTGTCATAATATGGCTGGGCGAAAGCCACACTCTCGAGGCGCTTTTTGGTGATGGTGATGGACGATACTGCCGCATCGATCTGTCCGGACTGAACCGCAGCAAACAAGCCTTGGAACGGGATATTGACCACTTCCAGCTTCATACCGGTCCGTGCAGCCACTTCGGTCATCAGGTCAATTTCGAAACCGGTGAACTTTCCGGTGGCGTCTTGGAATTCCCAAGGAACGTTGCCGATATTAGCACCGAGTTTCAGGGCTGTTTGGGCTTGCGCCGTCGCAGTTAGCCCCAAAGCCAGTGTTAACCCGATTAATCCAGTCTTTATCCGAGCCAGCATCGCATTTCTCCTATGAATCACGAATTGTCGAGGGTATGCATCGACAGTGCATAGTCCGGTCAGGCCGGTCTGACCACATGATCGCACTAGGCTCTCGCCAGCGTCAAGAGCCTTGACGGCAACGAGGCCAAAGAGAATAGTTTCGCTAAAAATAAACGGCTGCCGTCTGAATCGCCAGCTTGGAGGAACGCCAAAGTGCTAGATGTTTTTTCGGACCATGTACAACGCCGCGGCTCGCAGGTGCCCCATACGATAGCCGCGCAATTGCAGCGGGCCATTGGAGACGGTTCACTGGTTGCGGGGGCTCAGCTGTCGTCTCAGCGTGAATTGTCCGAGCAATTTGGAGTGAGCCGCGCGTCTTTGCGTGAGGCGGTTTCCATGCTGGCCACCTTAGGGCTGGTGGAAATAAAACCTGGGTTGGGGGTCTTCGTTACCGACCCCAAACACCGAACTCCGATTTGGCGGCTTGCACATACGGCCTCGGCGCGTGAGGTCTATGAGGCGCGACTTGCCTTGGAGGGAACGGCGGCAGCGCTGGCAGCATCGCGGATCAACGACCTGACACTGGCGCGCATCGCGTCACTCGTTGATGATATTGCCGCGGCGCTGGAGCGACATGATCTGGTTGCGATGACCGTTGCCGATGCGGCGTTTCATGATCTGATTGTGCAGACGGCTGGCAATTCTCTGATTGGTTCAATGTACCAATCGGCGCGGGAACTGATGGTGGAAACGCAACGCGCGCCGTTGGCCACACGGGAACGTCTCACCGAAACCGTAGCCGAGCATCGGGCCATTCTTCAGGCGCTCGAATCGCGTGACGCGCAATTATCGGGAGAGGCGATGCAGCGACATATCAGAGGGTCGGCGCAGCGGCTGGGGATCCCACTTTAGCTGTCGGCCTCTCTGGCGTCGCGCTTTGTCGCCAAACTTTGGAATAGATATTGCATGGAAACGGCACGTAACACATTCGGGAGTTCGCTATAAATGTATGATCTTGTGATTGCTAATGGCACCGTTGCCACTGCCACCGATACGTTCGCCTGCGATGTTGGCATTGAAGCAGGCCAGATCGTGGCTCTTGGCCGGGGTCTTGGCCCGGCGACACAAACCATCGACGCGACTGGTCGTCTGGTGCTGCCAGGCGGCATTGATAGCCATGTGCATATTTCCCAGCCCAGCGGTGAGGGAATTGTGATGGCTGACGATTTTGAAAGCGCGACGCGCTCCGCCGCTTTTGGCGGCAACACCACAGTGATGCCGTTTTGCCTGCAGGAAAAAGATGTCCCGCTGCGGCAAACTTTGCGCGACTATCATATCAAAGCTGAAGGCAAGTGCCATGTGGATGTGTCGTTTCACCTGATTATCTGCGATCCGACCGATCAGGTTTTGGGGCAGGACTTGCCTGCGTTGATTGAGGACGGCTACAGCTCTTTCAAAATTTTTATGACCTATGAGGGCCTTGCGCTCAATGATAGACAAATCCTTGAAGTAATGTCGGTGGCGCGCGAGACAGGCGCGCTCGTGATGGTGCATGCGGAAAATTATGATGCCATCCGGTTTTTGACCGACCGGCTCGAGCGGGGCGGCCATATTGCGCCACGCTTTCACGGAACATCGCGGCCCATTCCGGTGGAGCGCGAGGCAACACACCGTGCCGTCAGTTTGGCAGAATTGCTCGATGTGCCGGTGATGATTGTGCATGTGTCAAACCGCGAGGCGATGGACGAGATTTCGCGGGCGCGTTCGCGCGGGCTGAAAGTCTATGGTGAGACCTGTCCGCAATATTTGGTTTTAACCGAAAAAGACATGGATGGCCTGAACATGGAGGGTGCAAAATATGTTTGCTCCCCGCCGCCGCGCGATGTTGCCAGCCAACTAGCGTGCTGGGAAGGGTTGCAAAACGGCACGTTTCAGGTGTTCTCGTCTGATCACTGCCCATTTCGTTATGACGATACAGCTGGCAAGCTGAACCCCAAGGGCCGCACCTCGTTCCGTTGGGTACCGAATGGCATTCCCGGAATTGAAACGCGGCTGCCAATTCTGTTTTCGGAAGGTGTCGGCAAGGGTCGGCTCACGCTCAACCAGTTTGTCGCGGTCACGGCAACAAATCACGCGCGGATGTATGGGCTCACCAAGAAGGGCTCAATCGCTATTGGCATGGATGCCGATATTGCGATTTGGGATCCTGAGCGCGAAATGACAATCAGCCAGGCCGATCTGCACCATGGCGCTGATTATACGCCTTACGAGGGTTTCAAGGTGAAGGGCTGGCCGGTGACCACCATCGTGCGCGGCAAGATTGTTGTGCAAGATGGCGCGCTGGTCTCGCAGCCTAGCCACGGCCAGCATATTGCCCGCGATAGGTCTGCTTTTGCGGTGCCCGCTGGCCAATCACAGGCCAGCTAGGCACCCCTCCAGTTTGGCCCTTCTAAGCTCTCGCGCCGAACGCGTGAACGAATATTCGATGGTTATTCATGGGGTTTCCACCCCATGAATAACGCCGACAATGTCCCCTGCCCGCAGCGTGACGCCTTGCTGGCACCGCAGCGACGTAACCACGCCCGCCGCCGGAGCGATGATTTCCATCTCCATCTTCATCGACTCGACCACCAAAACTGGCTGACCCGCCTCAACCCTATCGCCCTCTGCGACCAATATCTTCCAGACATTGCCTGAAAAGGGCGCAGAAATCGCCGTTGCGCCTTCCGGAAGATCATCTAGTGCGTCGACCGATCGCGGGCTTTCATCTGGGACGAAACTGTCAAGCTTTCGCAGTTTCCAATCCACGCGCTCAGCTTCAAAAGCGGCCTGCTGACGCAGCTTGAACGCAGCGATTCCGGCTTCGTTGTCCCTCAGGAAGTTGGCGTACTCCTTGAACGAAAAGTCAGATGCTTCGATCTGAAGCGGATAGCGTCCATGCGGGAAAGCTTCACGCGCCTCAGTCAGCTCGCTTTCCGACACGGGGAAAAACCGGATGCGGTCGAACGGACGCAGCAGCCACGGATGGCCGGGTTCAAATTCGGGCGTGGTGCGCCAGGCATTCCACATCTGAATGGTGCGGCCAAAAAGCTGATAGCCGCCCGGCCCTTCCATGCCATAAATGCACAGGTAAGCGCCGCCGATACCCACGGCATTTTCCGGCGTCCATGTGCGGGCGGGATTATATTTGGTTGTGACCAGCCGATGGCGCGGGTCTGTTGGTGTTGCCACCGGTGCGCCAAGATAAACATCGCCCAGCCCCATCACCAAATATTCGGCGGCAAAGACGATTTCGCGGACGGCGTCGATGCTCTCCAGCCCGTTGATACGGCGAATAAATTCGATATTGTCCGGGCACCATGGCGCATCGGGGCGCACAAGTTGTTGATATTTTTGCATGGCCAACACAACGGACGCATCGTTCCATGACAAGGGCAAATGCACGATGCGCGACGGCACTGTCACATCTTCGGCGGCTGGCAACTCTGCCTCCAGCGCGCTCAGCGCCTGTATTAGCTGGTTGCCCGAAAGAACGCTGCTGTCAAAATGGATTTGGAGCGAGCGTATCCCCGGCGTCAGTTCGATAATTCCGTCCAGCGCTTTGGCTTGGAGCGCCTGCTGCAATAAATGCACCCGCAAGCGCAGCGCCAAATCCAGCATCATTGGCCCGTATTCAATCAGAAGACAATCATCGCCTGCCCTTCGATAAACCACATCAACCGGCCCATCGGTGGCCTTTTTGAGAATCGGATTTTGCAGCGTGGTTCCGTTTGGTAGGGTCAGTGCAGCGGGAGCATTGGCCGTAAGGAGGCCGTCGGTATAGCCTTCGTTCGGCTTGAAACGGACGGTATCGCCCGGCTTCAGCTGGCCAAGCTTCCACAAATCCGCATTGGTAACCACTGCGGGGCAGACAAAGCCGCCTAGGCTTGGGCCGTCAGGACCCAGAATAATCGGCATGTCGCCGGTAAAGTCGATGGCACCAATGGCATAGGCGGTGTCATGGATGTTGGACGGGTGAAGTCCAGCCTCGCCACCATCCTTGCGGGCCCAGCGCGGTCGTGACCCAATCAGGCGAACGCCGGTGCGGGCGCTGTTAAAATGAACTTCATAGGCGGAGCCGAACAAGTCCGCCATGTCGTCAACCGCGAAAAAGTCCGGCGCGCCGTGCGGGCCGGACCGAACGTTCAGCGTCCAGTCCGTCGTTAAAACCGGGATATCGCTCTCGCCGATATTGACCGGCTGGCCTTGGGCATGGCGCGTTTGTTTCAACACATCACCTACCCGCAGCGGTCCAGTTGCGTGGCCACCAAACTTGCCAAGCGCGAAGGTTGCGCGCGACCCAAGATAATTCGGGACATCAAGTCCGCCCGCCAAGCTCAGATAGGTGCGCTGGCCGGGGCCTTCGATTTTGCCGAGTGTCAATGTTTGGCCGGCGCTGACAGGAATCGCCTGAAGATACGAAACCGCGACGCCGTCAAGCCGGGCTGGCATATGCGCTCCGGTCAACGCCAGAGTGGTGGCGTGATGGAACAGCAACGTTGGGCCGCTCACGGTGCACTCCAGCGCAGCCGCGTCCGGCGCATTTCCCACGATGGTATTGGCAAGCTTATGGGAGCGCGCATCCATCGGGCCTGAGGGCGGCACGCCAATCGGCCAAAGGCCGAGACGGCCCGGCCAAGCCTGTACACTTGTGAGCGCTCCGGGGGCGACCACATCAATCGCTCGCGATTGAAAGGCGAAATTTTTCAGCACATTGGTTGAAACCTTGCCTAAGATAAATTCGGGCGCGGCAACGATTGCGCTGAGATAATCAAGATTGGTCTCAAGGCCATAAAGCGACGTTGCCGCAAGCGAGGTCTGGATGCGCGAGACGGCCTTTTCGCGCGTGTCCGCCTGAACGATGAGCTTGGCCAGCATCGGATCATAGTGCGGCGTTACTTCCGTACCCACCTCCACCCAACCGTCGACTCGGCTTTCCGCTGGCCAGTTCAGAGCGGTAATCAATCCGGTTGAGGGCCGAAAGTCCGCCTGCGGGTTCTCGGCATAGACACGCACCTCGATGGCGTGGCCAGCTGGCACGAGCGTGTGTTGTTCCGGCGGCACAAAAGAGCCCTCAGCCTGTTTGATCATCCATTCGACCAGATCTATGCCCAACACAGCTTCGGTAACAGGGTGCTCGACTTGAAGCCGCGTATTCACCTCCAAAAAGTAGAAGTCTTCGCGAGCGACATCATAAATAAACTCGACCGTGCCAGCGGACTCATAATTAACAGCAGCGCCCAAAACGCGTGCCGCTTCATGCAGCCGCGCCCGCGTTTTTGGCGTGAGGCCGGGGGCGGGCGTTTCTTCGACAACCTTCTGATTGCGCCGTTGCAACGAGCAATCGCGCTCACCCAAGGTGAGCACACGCCCATCGCCAAGACCGAATATCTGCACTTCAACATGGCGCGCCTCTGCCACGAAGCGTTCGAGGAACACGCGCGCATCGCCAAAGCTTGCCTCGGCCATGCGTTCAACCGCGCTGAATTTGGCGCGCAGCTCGGCTTCGCTATGGCAGAGCTGCATGCCGATGCCACCGCCACCTGCGGTGGATTTTAGCATAACGGGATAGCCGATTTGTGCCGCCGCCAAAACCGCCTCATCGCTTGAGGACAACAAACCGCTGCCGGGCAACAAGGCCACGCCGCACGCGGCGGCGATATCGCGCGCCGTGTGTTTAAGGCCAAAGCTGCGCAAATGCTCTGCGCGCGGCCCAATAAAAGCGATACCCTCTGCCGCCAAACGCTCGGCAAAGCAGGCATTTTCCGAGAGAAAGCCATAGCCGGGATGCACCGCATCCGCACCGGTGGCCTTGCAGGCCGCGATAATCGCGTCGACGTTAAGATAGCTTTCCTTGGCCGCAGCAGGGCCAATAAGTATAGATTCTTGCGCGTCCAACACCGGGCGGGTGAAGCGGTCCGCCTCGGATGTTACCGCAACCGAGGCAATGTTAAGACGGCGCAACGTGCGCACGATCCGGCCGGAGATCTCGCCCCGGTTGGCAATCAGAACTTTTTTGAACATGGTTACACCGTCGCCGTATCAAAAACGAGGACACGAACCGGCGTCGGGTTGAATCCATTGCAAGGATTGTTGATTTGCGGGCAGTTGGAAATGACCGCGATAACGTCCATTGTCATCAAAATATCAATACGGTCACCGGTGCGCGAGACGCCGTCGACGATGGCGAGTTTGCCGTCAGGTTCGAAGGGAACATTCATGAAAAAGTTGATATTGGGCACGATGTCCCGCTTGGTCATGCCATGGCGCGACACGGCGAGCACAAAATTCTCGCGGCAGGCGTGCATGTAGCGCGTTTGATTGCCAAAGCGCACCGTGTTGGCCTCGCAAGAGCAAGCTCCCGCCGAGGTATCGTGCCGTCCGCAGCTGTCGGCAATGACGATGCCCATAGTGCGGCCCTCATTGGACATAAGTCGCGTTCCGGTGGTGACGTAAGGGCCGCCTTGGGTCAAGATGGTGTCCTGCGCGCTGTAGCGTTCCGCCGTATCATCGGCGCGATAAAACAGCGTATCGACAGCCTGACAGCCTTCAATGTCGATGATGCGCAAAATCTCTCCTTTGCGGATAACCTTTGACCATGGCATGTTTGCCGGAATGGTAAAATCATAGGTTGGCTCAGCCGTGTCCAAAGTTGGAGCGGCAAAAAACAGCGCGTTGACGCCGGTTTCGAGTGTTAAATCGGTCATGCTGCGCTCCTTTAGGCGTGGAAATAGAGGTCGTTGTTTTCAAATCCGCGCTGCGCCTCAGCGCTGGCGGTGCGGCACAGGTCATTGGTAGCGGGCGCTGGCGGCTGAAACACAATAGCCTCAATGGGGCCCGGCGCAAAGACAGGCGAGGGGCAAAGCGGATGAGGGCAGTTGGACACTGCGACGATGAGGTCCATCTCGGCGCGCAAGTCGACAAATTCACCGCTGCGAATTTTTGCATTTTCACGCCAGCCCACAGTCTCCCCGGTGACGCTCACCGGCGCGAAAAAGGTGATGACGGGCGCAAGATCGCGGCTGCCGAGGCCGTGTTTGGCCGCGGCGAGTATGAAGTTTTCGCGCGTTGATCTTTGCGCCGCGTCGCCAAATTTGCGGGCGTTTGAAGCTGGGGTTGAGCCGCCAACAATTGTGTCATGGGCACCGGAGGTGTCTTCGATGATTGAGAGCAAGACGCGGCCCATATCCGATAACAACACACGGCCTTTGCGCAACTCGCTAGTCCACTGCAATTTTACGGTGTCGGCGCTGTTATATCGTTCGCTGGTGTCAGCAGCATTCCACGCAAACAGCGAAACGCCTTCGGTGCCGGAGGTGTTTAGCAGGCGCAGAGCCTCGCCACGGCGGATGGTTTTTGTCCAATACCAGCCGCCCGGAATAATCTCGCGGTGACGAATAGACGTCGGATCAATCGGAGCAGCGTCAAGCGGCGTGGGCGGCGGCAGGATTGTTGGCGCAACGCCTGCAGCGGCGGCCTTCAATTCCTTATATCGGGCGCGATTACGCGCGATGGTGGCTTCACGTGTTTCACTCAGCGCTGTTTGCAGCGCGGTAACAGGCGTCGTCATATCGGCACTCCATTCTTGTCCAGGTCGTCCCGGGGGGTGATTTGCGTGCGAGTCAGGTCGTCCTGGCCGCCAATGAGGGCTGATTTTGACCGGATTGGTTGCGGCTGACCTGCGATCCGTTTTGGCAATATTTCGAAGTCCTTGGTGATTTGCGCGCCATAGCGGCCGTTGTCGCTCGGCTCATTGCGGCGGCGCTCTAACACCACCACCCGCGTGCCAAGCCCGAAGGCTTCCGAGAGATCATGGGTGACCATGATAACAGTGAGCGGATGATCGTTCCAAAGATGGCGTACCAAAGTATGAATTTCCGCTCGAATGCCGGGATCAAGCGCTCCAAAGGGCTCGTCGAGCAACAGCACTTTGGGTTGGGCGATCAGCGCTTGCGCCAGTGCCAGCCGTTGTTGCATGCCGCCGGAGAGTTGCGCCGGATATTTGCGTTCCGCGTCTTTCAAGCCAACGGCCGCGAGCAGCTCGCGCGCGCTCAGAAGCGCCTGTGCCTTTGCGGGGCCGAATAAGCGCCCTAAAAACCCGCCCGATTTCAAATCCAGCCCGAGCATGACATTTCCAAGCACAGTCACGTGCGGAAACACCGAATAGCGTTGAAACACGACACCCCGATCCGGGCTTGGCTCCAGCGAGATAGCCTTGCCCTCAATTTCGATCGTGCCGCGTGTAGGCTGCTCTTCTGACAGCAGCATTTTCAGGAAGGTTGTCTTGCCGCAGCCCGACGGGCCGACCAGCGCCACAAAAGCGCGGGGCTCGATCTCCAGATTGATATGCTCAAGCACGACCCGCGACTCGTATTCTTTCCAGACACTTTTGACGGAAATCATGGCCATCAGGACGCCCTCGCCCCGGCAAACCATGGAAACGCCCGTCGTTGCAAGGACGCCAAAGCCAAGTCCATCAGAAACGCCAGCAGCGTTATCCAAGCGACATAGGGCAAAATCACATCCATCGCCAAATAGCGCCGCACAAGAAAAATCCGGTAACCAAGCCCATTCTCGGAGGCGATTGCTTCCGCCGCGATAAGAAACAACCAGGCCGGACCCAGTTGCAATCGCATTGAATCTAACAAGCGCGGCAGGGTTTGCGGCAAAATGATACGCAAAACCAAGGTCCAAGTTGAAGCGCCGAGGGTTTGAGCTTTGATAAGCTGTTGCGCCGGTAAATCGCCGACGCGAAGCGCAACGTCTCGAATGAGCGGCGGCGCAATCCCGATTACGATCAGCACAATTTTGGCGACCTCGCCAAGACCAAGCGTGATGAGAAGGATGGGAAGGATGGCTAGAGGCGGCACCATGGAGAAGACGGTGACGAAACTGCCGAACATGGCCCCCATCACGGGAATTAAGCCGATAGCTATTCCCAGCAGCAAGCCAATCGCCATGGCGATGAGCAGCGAAATCAACAGACGATCCAGGCTGGAAAGCGTGTCGGTCAGCATGAGAATATCGCCGGTGCGATTATCGACACTGAAGGCCATGGAGTTGATGGCATTAGCGAATGTCGTGAAAGCCGGCAGCAGTTTGTCGACCGGGTTTGCGGCAAGGCGGATGGCAGAGCCAATCGCATAGGCGATGAGCACCAGCGCAAAAGGCAGTAATGCCAATGTTCGCACAATTCGCAGCGGTGGGCGTCGATTGATCAGGCGCATCGGCAAACCTTACATACGGAAAATCAGCGGGATAGCGTCGCGGGCGCTTTCAGCCCGTGGCGCAAGTGCGGCCCTCACCCCCGCCGGAGCGCACTCCGAGGAGACGGGAGATGTTCAGAGCTTAGAGCTTGCCTGCCGCTGCGGCTGCCATGTAGGTGTCGACGAAGCGGAACTTGACGTTTTTCTTGTCGCCAAGCACTTTGCCGTCTGCCAGCTCGATGCCGACAATATCGGCGGATTTGGCATCTTTACCCATCAGGTCGTGTTCAAACAAGAACTTGCGAACCTTTTCCATAGTTATGCCGACTTCGGCGCTCTTGGTGAAGGCATCGGCATCCTTTGCCGCCACAAACAGCTTGGTTGCTGTCATTTGCGCTTCAAACCCGGCGCGGTCTGTTCCCGAGGCCTTTCCCATTGCCTCACGCGAGGCTTTACCTTGTTCGGTATCAGCCACCATGATCGCCAGAGTTTCATACCAAATGCCTGCCAACGCTTTGGCAAAATCGGGATTGTCCTTCAACGTGGCCGTATTCACCACGGTCAAATCCATAATTTCGCCTGGCACCTTGGTGCTGTTAAACAGGTTTTTCGCATGGGTATCGCCCATGATTTCTGCGACGATGGGGTTCCATGTGACCACGGCTGATACATCGGATGTCTTCCATGCGGCTGCCATATCGGCATCTGACGTGTTAATAACCTTCACGTCTTTTTCACTCAGTCCAACCGACGCCAACGCGCGGGCCAGCAGATAATGCGAGACTGAAAATTCGACCAGATTAACCTTTTGACCTTTGATGTCAGCGAGATCGGTCTTGTCTTTCAAGATAACTGCGTCATTGCCGTTGGAAAAGTCACCCACAATAATCGCAGAGGTATCAACACCGCCAACCGCAGGGGTTGAGAGAGCGTCCATATTGGTGACTGTCAGCGCATCGAAGCCGCCCGCCGTGAATTGGTTGATGGACTCGGCGTAGTCGTTGACTTGAACAACGTTAATCTTGATTTTGTATTTGTCAGCCCATTTCTTAACGATGCCGGTATCGTTGGCATATTGCCACGGCATCCAGCCGACGTAGATTGACCACGCCAGCTTGAACTCTGTTTTGGGCGCTGCGTCAGCCGTCGAAATGCCGCCCGCCACACCTGTCGCGGCAATTGCGCTGAAAAGGGCAGCAGATCTGATCAGTTGCTTCAAATGCTTAGAATTTATCATGTTCGTCTCCGTTCCGTTGATTTGAACGAGACCCGAACTGGTACTCGGCTCACAAAAACCCGTTAACCAATTCTGGTCACTGAGGTCTCCCGGGTTTTTATCCCGCCGTGCCTTGCGCGGATGTCTCCCGCACAAGTGACCGCTCTCGGACCAGACACCCGCCGCGGACGACGTAGCCGGAACCCTAGCCGCCAACTCAATCATTAGGAAGGCAAGAGTTGTGCCAATGCGATTAGCCTCGAAACGACCGCAATTCGCCCCTCAGGATACCGTGCAAACACAAAAAACAGCAGTTTTTCACGCTATTGGCGAAAAAACAGGCAGGTGCGCCGCGTGGGTGCTGTCAGACTAAACAAATTAGTCTCGGAAACTCCTACCTCAGCTCGTTTTCAGTTGGCACAAACCTGCCGCCATTCTTCAAGTGCGGCGGTTCGAAATTGTTTGAAGGCTGTCCTTGGAGTGAGGTGTCTTTCTCCGTTGAAAGGATTGTGGATGGGGCAGTGCATGGCTGTGAACTTCTGCAAACTTCGCATTTTCCGGAACCTTAACATCTCTCGCTCTCGTCGTCGGAATGGATGGTGGGAGTTCTCAACCGATGTTGTTGATCCATCGACCTACTTCACGCTTCTCATTGCCCCCAGCGCCTTGAGTGCCGCGCCGTAGGACGCTAGGCGGTCGGTCACGAAAGTTTCTGTGACACCGTGGCGTTTCAACGATTTTCTGAGGAATTTCAGTGCAACTTTCTATCCCGGCGCTTGGTGACGAAGC
>JAYTYD010000148.1:0-1945 GCA_043742625.1 Methylovirgula sp.
ACTCCTACGCGGCTGCAGTTGCCCCGGAAGGCAACAAACGCTCGATGCGCGGCACGGCAGTGTTGATGAGCATTTTGTTGATGGCCATGCTTGGCGGCGCGGCCGGCATCGGCTGGAAGAGCCAGTTGAAGCTAACGCCCGAGGGTAGCCTGCCGGTGATAAAGGCAGCAACCTCACCCGTCAAAATAGAACCGGCAAAACCAGAGGCTGATGCTTCCAGCACGGCGACTCCCGCGCAGGATGCCAATGCGAAGTTGGTTTCAAAAGCTGAACAACCGGTTGAAATTGTCCAAACTCCGGGCCAGCCTCCAATTAAGATTGCGCGGATAATTCCCCTCAGCGGTGACCAGACTTCAGCAATTATGACCGGAACGGCGGCTTCGGCGCAGGTGACACCACCATCTGAAAGCGGATTGCCAATACCGCGCTCGGTCAAAACGGTGACGATCGACGCCTCGGGCAAGCCATTGGGAGCGCAAACCCCGGCGCAACCGAAATCAGTCACTGCGGTTGCGCCTGCACCCGCAGCTGCGGCACCACCAACGTCAATAGCTCAGTTGGCCGCTCAGTCAGAGCCTGTTGTGGCGCCGGTCGCGGCTCCAAGACTGCCTTTAATGGCGGCAGGGGGCGCTCCAGCCCGCACACCAACTCGCTCTTCAGCCACAGCCACAGATACCGCTCCGGTGGCGGCGAAAGCGACAACGCCCAAAGCAACCATCAGGGCTGCCGCTCCTGCACAAAAGCCAATAGTTGCGGCGCCTAAAGTAACGGTGGACTCGCCTCTACAACTTTCTCCAGCACTAGCGGCGAAGCCGTCCAAAACGGCGTCCAAGCCCGTTCCTGTAGATGCAATAAATGCTGCAGCGGCTGAAGAGGGGACAGCTCCGGCAACAAAAACCACGACATCGTCCGGTACATTTTCGGTTCAATTGGCTGCACCGGCTTCCGAAGCCGAAGCGAAGGCGACGGCTGCCAAACTTCAGGGCCAATATGCGACGGAACTCAGCGGGCACAAAGCCGTCGTCCGCAAAGCTGACTTGGGAGCCGGACGCACGGTTTACCGCGTTCGGGTTGCTAATTTGAGCAAGGATGAAGCAGTGAGCATCTGCGAAAGCCTCAAGACCAGCGGCGGACAGTGCTTCATTTCTCGCTAGTTTATCGTCATTTGCAGAGGCGGTTCAGGCCGCCCTTGCAAACTTTTGATCCGAAACCGCAGTAAAGTGCCAGCGCCCGATGGTGCCGAGGGCCAAATGATTTGAGACTTCAGCCACGTAAGCCTCGCGTGCCATATCTTTGACCCACACAATTGCCGCGTGGGCCACAGGAGTTAGATCCGCTAAAATAAAACCGCGGTCTTTCAGTTGCGCAAACAAAAATTTGTACAACAGGTTCCTGTCTTGGGAATTTTTGTAAAATTCGCCCTGTACAACAAATATACACCCGACTGTGATGCCGAAAAGGCCCGCAACACGGCAGCCATCCGCATTGGTAAGACCAAGGCAATGGGCCACGCCCGTATCGAATAAGGCGCAGTAAGCGTGTAACAGGCGCGGTGAATTACTGACGTTCCGAACGGCGTTGCAGGCGGCCAAAATTGACTCAAAATGCATGTCCACCGATAAATTAATCACATTTTGCTGATGAATTGGAGTTAGGCGAATATTTTGGATGTCCACCACATGCCGTTTCGCCGGTGCCCAGCAACTTGCTGAAGTCACACCGGAATCGACATACGCGCCGCGACTATAAATATTCATGAGCGTTACTGCGGAGAGGTCCTCCACTATTGCGCAAAATCCGTCCGGTTCGGCCAGGGCGTGGTTCGGGTCAAACGCAGTTGCAACACCAACCGTCTTATCGCGCATGATAGCGTCAATCACCCTCAAGCTTGTTGAGAGCGGCATTTGTGCGCTGGTGTGCCAAATGGCGCGAGCCATTCGCTGAA
>JAYTYD010000149.1:0-2149 GCA_043742625.1 Methylovirgula sp.
GAAACCACCCGCACGATGCCTGCGGCAATAATCGTGTCAGCACAGGGCGGTGTGTTTCCGAAATGGCTGCAAGGCTCAAGTGTCACATAAAGCGTGGCACCACGCGCCATTGCGCCTGCCTGCGCCAATGCCACAGGCTCTGCGTGAGGCCGCCCTGCCGCCTGCGTAAATCCCCGCCCCACGACGATGCCGTCTTTAACCACCAGCGCTCCCACCGCAGGATTTGGCGAGGTCAAGCCCAAGCCGCGCCGCCCGTATTGCAACGCAGCCGCCATAAAATCCGCGTCTTGGAAGCTGGATACGGCGCTCATGGCTTTTCCGGCTCACGCTCAGAGAGTTCTTCGGCCAACGCACCAAAGTCTTTCGCATCACGAAAATCTCGGTAGACCGATGCAAACCGCACGTAAGCGACAGCATCCAGTCCCCTCAAGCCTTCCATGACAATTTTACCAATGTCGTCGGATGCAATGTCGTTTTCACCGGAACTTTCAAGTTGGCGAACAATGCCATTCACCAGCCGCTCAACTCTTTCCGGCTCCACAGGGCGTTTGCGCAGGGCAATGTTGATCGAGCGGGTAAGCTTATCTCGGTCAAACGGAACGCGGCGGCCTGTTTTCTTAACAACAGTAAGTTCACGCAGTTGAACCCGTTCAAATGTCGTAAATCGTCCGCCGCAATCGGGGCATACCCGACGACGCCTGATCGAAGACGAGTCATCCGTTGGGCGAGAATCTTTTACTTGCGTATCTAAGCTGGCGCAATAGGGGCAGCGCATGAAGTTCTCCCGCCCTACCCCGAAAGCTTTACGCTTTGGCCAGAGCTATTGATAAATTGGAAAGCGTTTTGTCAGGGCATGTACCCTTTCCTTCACACTTTCTTCAATGGAACCATTGCCCGATTCGCCATTTTTGGCCAAGCCGTCAAGTGTCTCAACAATCAGCTCGCCCACCAGCTTAAATTCGGCCAGACCAAAGCCGCGCGATGTTGCTGCTGGTGAGCCTAAACGAATTCCGGACGTGATGGTTGGCTTCTCAGTATCAAACGGAACGCCATTTTTGTTGCAGGTGATATGTGCGCGGCCAAGCGACGCTTCGGCGATTTTACCATTCAGTTTTTTGGAGCGCAAATCAACCAGCATTAAATGGTTGTCTGTGCCGCCTGTGGTAATGTCATAAGAGGCGTTTTTCAGCGTCGCGGCCAGTATGGTGGCATTGGCGACTACCGCATCAGCATACATCTTGAAGTCCGGACGCAATGCTTCCCCGAAAGCCACGGCCTTTGCCGCAATAACGTGCATCAATGGTCCGCCTTGCAAGCCGGGGAACACTGCTGAATTCAGCTTTTTTGACCACGCTTCATCATTGGTCAAGATCATGCCACCGCGCGGGCCGCGCAAAGTCTTGTGAGTTGTCGTGGTTGCAATATGAGCGTGCGGGAATGGCGATGGATGCGCACCGCCGGCAACAAGACCGGCAAAATGTGCCATATCAACCAAAAACACCGCGCCAATCATGTCTGCAATTGCGCGGAAACGGGCAAAATCCCAGTGGCGGGCATAAGCGGAGCCCCCGGCAATAATCAGCTTTGGCTTATGCTCCAATGCCATGCGTTCCACGGCATCCATATCGATCATCTGGTCGGCCACGCAAACGCCATAAGACACGACATTAAACCATTTGCCAGACATGTTCACCGAAGCGCCGTGAGTCAGATGCCCGCCCGCGGCAAGATCAAGTCCCATAAACGTGTCACCGGGTTTCAAAACCGACATGAACACCGCTTGGTTGGCTTGGCTGCCGGAATTTGGTTGAACATTGGCGTAGGTGCAACCGAACAGCTCGCAAGCGCGGTTGATTGCCAATGTTTCCGCCATATCAACATATTGGCAACCACCATAGTAGCGACGGCCCGGATAGCCTTCGGCATATTTGTTAGTCATCACCGAGCCTTGCGCCTCCAACACTGCGCGAGACACAATATTTTCGGAGGCAATTAGCTCGATTTCATGACGCTGGCGACCGAGCTCCAAATCAATAGTGCGGGCCAGTTCAGGGTCAGCCTCGTGAAGTGAGGCGGCAAAAAAGCTGTTGGATTGAACATAACGGGGCGCGGCAGTCATCAGCAAAATCCTTAACTTGCGTGCGGGCGT
>JAYTYD010000150.1:0-3561 GCA_043742625.1 Methylovirgula sp.
TGGTGAGCGGAGATATTTTACTAACATGAGCAAAGGCAAAGAATTCCGGGGTCAACGCAAGCGTGGTTTTGATGATGACGGCCCAATGCCGTCCTTCGACATGCCGCCTGCATTCGGATCACGCCCCCCTTCCCGTCCGTCCTTTGGTGGCGGCAACGACTCCGCTCCGTCCGGCCCGCCGGTCGATGCAACAGTAAAATGGTTTAAGGGTGATAAGGGCTTTGGCTTTGTCGAACTCGGCGATGGTCAGGGCGATGCATTCTTGCACATTGGTGCTTTGCAGTCTTCAGGCCATGAAGGTGTGCCTCCAGGCGCGAAACTTAGCGTTCAGGTTGGCCAAGGCGCCAAGGGTTTGCAAGTGACCAAGGTTTTGTCGGTGGATTTGTCCACTGCAACAGCCGAGCGTCCGCAGCGCGCTTTTGGTGATCGTCCGGCTTTTGGTGATCGCGGCGGCAACGACCGTGGCGGCGGTGATCGCGGCGGCTTTGGTGGCGGCAGCCGTCCTCCACAGCGGCAGGCACCCGACCCATCCTCAGCTGTTGAAGTTCAAGGCACCGTAAAGTGGTTTGATGAAACCAAGGGCTTTGGCTTTGTGGCGAACAATGCTGGCGGCAAGGATGTGTTTGTGCACATTTCTGTTCTTGGTGCAGCCGGATTGCGCAGCTTGGCAGAAGGCCAAGCCGTAACTATGAAGGTTGTGGACACCGCAAAGGGCCGTGAGGCTCTGACTATATCAGCCTAAAGCCCCTCTCGGCATAGATCCTTGGTAGATCTCGTAATTTTGAGGCCGGAGCTACGCGCTCCGGCCTTTTTCGACTCTATATTCTAGCGGTTGAGACCATGCACCCTTCGCGCGATATTTCCCACCTTCTCGAAATTATGTCACAGTTGCGAAATCCGTTGAGCGGATGTCCGTGGGATATCAAACAGGACTTCGCCTCTATTATCCCGTACACGCTAGAAGAGGCTTACGAAGTGGCTGATGCGGTTGAGCGCGGCGACTTTGTCGATTTAAAAGATGAATTGGGCGACTTGCTCCTGCAGGTGGTGTTCCACGCGCAATTGGCACGGGAAGAGGGTCTTTTTGAATTTGGCGACGTAGTCAACGCGATCACGTCTAAAATGATCCGGCGTCACCCGCATATATTCGGCAAAAGACGGGATTTGACTCCTGATCAGGTCAGAGCTTTGTGGACTGAAATCAAGTCAAATGAGAAGGGTTTACGCTTACAAGAGCACGCGGCTGCGGGCAAACCGGTGGACCAACGTATTTCAGCGCTGGATGGCGTTCCGACACCGCTGCCCGCGCTTGGTCGCGCTGTCAAATTGCAGGAGAAAGCCGGAATCGTCGGGTTTGACTGGAATGACCCGCGCGAAGTTTTACACAAAATGCGAGAAGAATTAGATGAAATTGAGCAGGCGCTTGAGGGCGGAGACACGGATGAAATCGCCGGAGAAATTGGCGATATGCTATTTGCTGTCGCTAATCTGGCGCGGCATCTGAAAATCGATCCGGAGGCTGCGTTGCGTCTAACCAACGCGAAATTCACGCGCCGCTTTCACTTTATTGAAGATCAGCTGGCTTTAACTAACCGCAAGCCCCAAGGCGCAGCGTTAGAGGAGCTTGAGGCTTTGTGGCAGGCGGCGAAAGCCGGGGAGCGGATAAAGTAAAAAGGGCGATCCGAAGATCGCCTCTCTTAGCTTAAAGCGGTTTTGCGGCGCTCTAAGCGGTCTTGTTATTGAGGCAGCTTGTCGTCAATGCCTTTGACATACCAGTTCATGCCGAGAATATCACCATCCTTGACGGCTTCACCCTCTTTTGCGGCAACAGTACCGTCTTGTTTGGTGATCGGGCCCTTAAACGGGTTCAAGATTCCGGCGGTGATAGCTGCCTGTGTTTCCATCGCCATTTTTTTCACGTCGTCAGGCACATTTGTATAAGGCGACATCACCACGAAGCCGTCTTTCATACCGCCCCATGTATCGCCGGATTTCCATGTGCCGTCCAAGACGGCTTTGGCGCGGGCGATGTAATATGGCCCCCAATTATCTTCAATGGCTGTCATCTGAGCTTTTGGTGCGAACTTAATCATGTCGGAGGCTTGACCGAAAGCCAGCTTTCCGGCCTTTTCAGCTTCTTGCATTGGTGCAGGACTGTCAGTGTGCTGGGTTATGATATCAGCGCCTTGAGCTAACAGAGCCTTGGCAGCATCAGCCTCTTTTCCAGGATCAAACCAAGTGTTTGCCCAGACGATTTTGATTTTTACTTTCGGGTTTACTGATAACGCACCGAGATAGAATGCGTTTATACCCGATACCACTTCTGGAATGGGGAACGAGGCCACATATCCGATGGTATTTGACTTGGTCATTTTACCGGCCATTTGGCCAATGACGTAGCGGCCTTCATGAAATTTGGCAGAATAGGTCGCAACGTTGGCCGCTTGCTTATATCCGGTGTTGTGTTCAAATTTCACGTCGGGATATTTTTTGGCAACCTTTAAGGTTGGCTCCATGAAGCCAAACGAACAGGTGAAAATAAGCTTGTTGCCGGCGCGCGCGAGTTGCTCGATAGAGCGCTCGGAGTCCGCCTCTGCAACGTTTTCCAAAAATGTGGTCTCGACCTGATCACCCATAGCTTTTTGAAGCGCCAAGCGGCCTTGATCATGTTGAAAGGTGAAGCCATGGTCGCCCACCGGGCCAACATAAACAAAACCGATTTTAAGTTTTTCGGCCGCCAGTGCCGCCCCGCTTAAAGACGCGGTAAACACCACGGCCGTTGCGAGCTTGGTAAATTTAAGCATTAATATCTCCCCTGACTATGACACCAATATGATGCGTGACACTGTTTCGTCCTGAAAATCTAAGACAGCGCATGCAAAATCCAAGACGGCGTATTAAACTCCGTCAAAGAAACAGTAGCAAGTTTTACGCCAGAAACACTCTGGCGCAAGCTTTTCGTTTAGCCATTAACGATCCGCGACAAATGGAACACCCAGCGCCGCAGGCGCGGCACTCCCGCGCCGGTCCCGAACGGATAAAACGATTAAAGCGATGATGGTGGCAAGATAGGGCAAGGCTGAGAGCAATTGCCCCGGCAAGCCAACGCCCAATGCCTGTAGGTGCAGTTGAACCATCGTTGCGCCGCCAAACAATAGCGCGCCCCATACCACGCGCCACGGTCGCCACGAGGCAAACACCACCAGCGCCAGAGCAATCCAGCCGCGGCCTGCTGTCATGCCGGGCGACCAAAAAGGGGTATCAGCGAGCGGCAAAAATGCCCCTGCCAAACCAGCGCAGCCCCCGCCAAACAGAACGGCCAGAATGCGGATTTTGCGCACCGGCACACCAAGGGCATGGGCGGAACTGTGACTTTCACCAACAGCACGCAGCGTTAACCCGGCGCGGGTTTTGAACAAATACCAACTCACCGCAAACACCAAGACTATGCCGCAATAAATGAAGGCGTCTTGCCCAAACACCAACTTGCCGACGAGCGGGATATCTGAGAGCCCCGGAATGTACAGATTTGGAGCCGGATCCCGCTTTTGACCAACAAAT
>JAYTYD010000151.1:0-15190 GCA_043742625.1 Methylovirgula sp.
TCCGGCCTATCGGGAACGGGCCCTAAGGCGGGCGGGCCAAACTATTTGAAGCGCTTTGCCCAAGAGCAGGTTGTTTCCATCAATGTTGCTGCGGCGGGCGGGAATGCAAGCTTGATGATTCTCGCCGACTAACCAGTGCGGGAGCCAGGGCCGGCAGCCGGAAACGCGACGGTTTGCGCGCTAAAAGCGGGCGATAAAGCTGCTTTGTCGCCTCAACCACATGCACTCCGGCCATAGGCAGCGATAAACGTCGACCGATGGTTTCCGCAGTTCTGGCACTCTTTAACCAGATTTGTCCGGATGCTGGCGGCAAATAAAGCGCTTCGCCCCAATGAAGCGGCGAGAACAAGGCTTCCCGCAGAAGGTCCCGGAGCTGGCTTTTGGAAAAAGGTTGTCCCTGGCCAAAGGGGGTATGTTCATAATGCGCCCACCAGCCGTGGCGGGACGGCGCAATGACGATAAGCCTGCCCCCAGGGGTGAGAACGCGCCAAATTTCATCAAGCAGGTCGCGTTTATGCTCACAATTTTCCAGAGCGTGTACTAACAAAATTCTGTCAATGGAGGCATCCGGCAACGGGAGCGCATCTGTGTCAACCAAGACAGATGATGAGTGACCGGAGCTCGGCCAGTTTACGACGCCCATGTTTGACGGCATGAAGGACAGCGTGCGCAGCGCTTCGGACTTGAACAAGTTGAGAAAGGGCGTGGCATAGCCGATGCCAAGTACGGATTGCCCCACGCACGACGACCAGCGCGCCCGGAGGCAATCACTCAAGATGTTACTAGCGCTTTGGCCGAGGCTGGACGCATAAAAAGAGCGTAAGTCTACAATATCAAATGCCATGAGGCGTTATCATCCCGTGCGCGGCACACGTCAATCTTCGGTTTCCACCACGCCGACGAATGGCAATTGGCGGTAGGAGTGAGCCACGTCCATACCATATCCAACGACAAATTGGTCGGGGCATTGAAAGCCGGTGAAATCAGCATGGATTTGCACGGCGCGATGGCCTGGCTTTTCCAAAAGGACGCAAAGTTTTACTGATTTTGCTCCGCGCGCCGCAAACAAGTCTTTGGCGTAGGCAAGTGTGCGTCCAGATTCAAGAATATCGTCCACCAGTAAGACATCGCGACCGGCGACGGGGGAATCGACGTCCTTTAAAACAGACACTTTGCCGGAAGAGACCATGCCTTCTTTATAGGAGGAGATATGGATGAATTCAGCTTGAGGCTCCATGCCGGCATTGTGCAAAGCCCGGAGCAAATCTGCCGCAAACATGAAGGAACCCTTTAAAACGGCAACCACCAATAAATCTTGAAGATCAGATTTGAGAATTTCTTGCGCCAGTTCTTCGACGCGCTTTTCAATTGTTTGCGCGTCAATCAATACTCGCACATGTCTTTTCCGGGTCATGCCAAACGTTTCCTGTTAATTTGGCTTAGGGTCGTCTGCTTCGGCAAAATTAACAAGAATAATTTTGGCGTTGGAGGGAGGGCTGGCAAGGCGCGTGCGAAACAGCAGTGTTGCACCGGCATCCAATTTTGTAAGGGCGGGTTGAGCAATCCACCAATAAATCTCGCGCCCGTCAGAGCCTTTAAGCGCGACACGCAGGGGCGGGACGTGATTAGGTATCGTCTGGAGATTGGTGATGATACCCTCAACCGCCAAAACCAGCTGGCCGTTATCTTCGAACAAACGGGTTTTAACATCCTTAAAGGAGAGCGCCCGTAAGTTAACCGGCAATCCAACGAGTTTAAACAGTGTTTCTGTCTGCGGAATTTGCCTCACGACAAGTTGACGGGCACCTAATGCCGCGATGAGACAAATCAGCGTGGAAGCGCAAACTGCTGCGGGCCAAAATTTCCCACGCGGAATTTGTGGTTTAGAGCGCGGCGCAACAATAATCGGATGGATTGCGAACTTTTTCCGCGTGGGTCGCATAACATGCCGCGAAATGGCCTCAACTGTGATTTCTGATCCCGGCTTGTCATCATTGGCTGCAACATCAGGAAGGCGAACCACAGATTCAATTTGATCCACAAGGCGTTGGTAACCTACGCGATCGGTGTAAGAGGCAGAGGAGAGCGGTTTGGACATAGGGTATGACATCTTGCATCACAATAAGTTGGGAGTAGCGGCTTACTTCACGCGAAACATACCGCTATAGGGCTGTTAGTATGGTTAAGGGCGCGTTAATCTTACGTGAATTAAATGTTAAAAGGTGGCCGGTTTAAATGGACGTGGTGCGATTTGAAAATGTCGGGTTGCGCTACGGCTTCGGGCCGGAGATTTTACGCGACCTGAGTTTTGGCATTGCCCCTCAAAGTTTCCAGTTTCTGACAGGGCCGTCGGGAGCCGGGAAGACCACGCTCATGCGCCTGATGTTGCAAGCGTTACAGCCGACACGCGGCTTGATAACAGTGTTTGGCAAAAATGCAGCTAGCTTGAAAAAAGATGAAATTACCGCGATGCGACGGCGGATTGGTGTTGTGTTTCAGGATTTTCGGTTGCTTGAACATTTGACAACTTACGAAAATGTTGCGCTGCCACTGCGGGTCTTGGGCAAGGACGAATTCAGCTATAGGTCTGAAGTGGTTGAACTTTTACGCTGGGTTGGATTGGGAGAGCGGATGCATGTTTTACCTCCCGTGCTATCTGGCGGAGAAAAACAGCGTGCGGCGATTGCCCGCGCCGTGATTGCCAGTCCGGAGCTGTTGCTGGCGGACGAACCAACGGGCAATGTTGACCCTTCGCTGGCGCGCCGGCTGATGCGGCTCTTTGTGGAACTGCAAAAATCCGGCACGGCTGTCATCATTGCAACCCATGATCTAGCGCTCATGGATATGTTTGATGATGCCAAAAGGTTGGTTTTAGGAGACGGTCGGATGCACATTTATGATTAGAATTTTGGCAACCGAATTTGCGCGATGACAGAGAATGACGCGCCTGAAGACCACGGTATTCAGCAGGCAGCAGCGCGAGCAATGCCGCTGGTGCCTGGCGATTCGATCGCCGGGCGCGCACTGGTAACGGTCATAGCCATTATGACGTTTCTGGCTGCTTTAACGGCCGGCGGTGGCCTTTTGGTTACCCAGGCCTCGCAGAAATGGCGCTCCTCGGTGTCACGTGAGATCACAGTGCAAATACGCCAGGTAGCGGGCCAAGATGTTGACGTTGCTGCGCTTAAAGCCGGAGAAATTACACGGCTGCAACCCGGAATTGGCGAGGTGAAAGTCTACACCAAGGCTGAGTCACAAAAATTATTAGAGCCTTGGCTTGGCTCCGGTTTGGATTTGTCAGAACTCCCGGTTCCAAGATTGATCGTGGTTAAGCTGAACGATAGCGGCACAAAGCCCGATTTGGCGCTTTTGCGGCAGTCACTATCCAAAGAGGTGCCGGGTTCAAGTTTGGATGATCACAGCCTTTGGCTGGACAGGCTTGCACTTATGGCTAACTCGATTGTTTTTATCGCCTTCGTCATTTTTATTTTGGTGGTTATAGCGATGATTATGGCGGTTGCTTTTGCTACGCGCGGTGCAATGGCGGGCAACCGCGAAATTGTAAATGTATTGCACCTCGTAGGCGCGGCGGACGGCTTTATCGCCAAACAATTTCAGAGGCATTTTCTTGGTTTGGGCTTGAAGGGCGGCATGATTGGCGCCTTTGGCGCGGCTGTGGCATTTCTGTTAGCGGGCTGGTTTGCCGGTGCGTTGAGCTCTGCGCCGGAATCCGATCAAGTGGAGGCCTTGTTCGGTACGTTTTCTCTTGGCTTCAGCGGGTATGCGATATTGCTCATGACCGGGCTTGCGATGGCCTTGGTGACCGGACTTATGTCACGCATGATTGTCTTCCGGCACCTGCGCGGGCTGGAGTGACCGTTATGGAAAATTTTGTTGGTGAAAGGCAGGGACATGCGTTTTAACACGGCCCGGTTGGTACTTTGGGCTCTGGGAATAGCTGTTATTTTGTTTGCTGCCGGCTTTGTCGGGTTTATTCGCGCCGCGAAAAACTTTGAAACAGTCGATTTTTCAAGCAGTGAGATTGATGGCGTCGTGGTTCTTACCGGCGGGCAGGACAGGATTGCCGAGGGTGTAGACGTTCTTGCGTCCGGCCGGGTGAAGCGGCTGCTCATTTCGGGGGTTAACCCGGACGTAACTGTCGGAGATCTGACACGTGATGTGCCAAAGTTGAAAGAGTATTCAAAATGTTGTGTGGATCTGGGATATTCTGCGCAAAATACCCTCGGCAATGCTGATGAAGCGCGAGTATGGGCCCAGCAATTGAATTTTCAGTCTTTGCTTATTGTGACCTCGTCCTATCATATGCCCCGGGCTTTAGCTGAAATGCAGCATGCCTTACCCGGAACCCAAATTATACCGCATGTTGTTCTGCGCGAAGGACAAAGAGGAAGTACCGAGCGGATCGGGTACGAGGATTTTAGGCTTTACTTTATTGAATATGTGAAGTTCTTGGCGGCGCAGGGGCGGTTTTTGGTAACTCCCACGCCGCCTAAATCTTCAAACGGGGCAAGCAAAGCCGCGTTTTCCGGCTCCGTCTTCCGGTGCGAATGTGTTTTTGTGAGGCTTTGATGCTGTATGTGCGGTCGTTGATTTTCAATATTCTGTTTTATGTCAATTTGTTTGTGGTGATGCTGACGGGACTGCCGTTTTTGTTTGGCAGCCGAAACAATGGTCTTGAAACCGGGCGCCTCTGGGGCCGATCTTCACTTTGGCTGCTGAAAAAGGTGTGTGGAGTTACTCTTGAATATCGCGGGTTGGAAAATGTGCCAGCCGGAGCGTGCATTGTTGCTTCGAAACATCAGTCAATTTTAGAAACTTTCGCAATAATTCCGCACATGTCTGACTTCACCTTTGTTGTGAAGGAGCAATTGAAATACGTGCCAATATTTGGCCTTTACATGATCTACACGGATCAGATCGCTATAGATCGAAAGGCCGGATCGTCGGCGATGACCCAAGTGGTTCGTGGGACCCGCAAGGCTTTCGGCGAAGGTCGCAAACTTATGATTTTCCCCGAAGGAACCCGCAAAGCGGTGGGTGCGCCTCCAGACTACAAATTTGGCGTTGCGCAAGTCTATAGCTCTAACGATGTAGTTTGCGTGCCCGTTGCCTTGAATGCCGGCCTGTTCTGGCCGCGACGGTCATTTTTGCGCCGACCGGGTAATTTGGTGATCGAATTTCTACCACCCATCGAATCCGGATTGGACAGAAAGGTGTTTTTGAAATTGTTGCAAGATAAGATAGAAACCGCCACCAACAAGCTTGTGAGCGAGGCCTTGGCAGCCGACCCACGATTAGCCGGGTCGGTTTATCAACCAGGCAGCAAAGCATAATTATCGGCCGATCCATGATTTTTTGGATTTGACTTTGTTCTTTTTTGTTCTAATGTTGTTCTATAATTTCGGAACAAACGAGATCAAAAATGGAAACTTCACACCCGGTTTTTATGCATTGTTCTTTTCAGGTTGGCGGCCAAAAGGCACCGGCGTTGGACTTTTTTGCGCCACTTGGAGCACTTTACGGCAGCCACTTGGGGGGGAAGTTTCAGGCTTGGTCCGGACGAAGCGGCCGACGCTATGTTTGCTCGGTGTTTTCCGCGACAGATCCTGCTGCTATGGATGCAGTACGCTCTTACGACTCTGCCGTGATTTTAGCAATTCGGTGTGATGCTTCGGGTGTAAAAACGCTTGTGGGTATGGGCGAGACGGGATGTTTTCCGGATTTATTTTGGTATGGATCTGCGATGGCGGTGCTTTCAGCCAAAGGCGTGAATGAGTTTCACGTTCACTTGATGGCCGAGACTACGGTCGCGCGTCAGGCTGTGCTACAAGATTTATTGGATCATTCACAAAATTAAACCGGGTGGTCTTGTAGCTGGCTGTCGAGCCAATTTAATCTCGGGTCATGAATATTTAAGTCGTTAAGATGGCGCGCTGTGGCGATCAGGTAATCTCGATTGGGCCCAGATTGTCCGTTGCCTTGGCGTATGAGTTGCAATTGGCGCTCAAGGGGAAGGCGTCCGGCATATTGGTTATGATTTTTGTCAACAATATAAGTCACGGCTTGAACACGCGCTCCGGAGTCCAAATGAAGCTCCAGTGATGCTTCGTGGTAGACATTGGTGACAAGTTCGCGCGAGCGCAGGTAATTAAGCGTGTCGTCGCTTTTAGTCTGTTCAATGAGGTAAGCTACACCTTTGCAGGATCCGCCACGATCCAAACCCAGAACTAAGCCAGGTTGGTCTTTTGTTCCTCGATGCTCGTGGGAATATATGCATAATGCCCGATGGTAGCCGAACAGACGCGCCGGGTTTTTTTCAAGAAATTTAAATCCGGGGTTCCATATAAGGGAACCATAGGCAAAAACCCACAGCGGCGCGGGGTGAAAAGGAAAATTTTGCATTCTGCTCGGGTCTCAAATTCCACTGTTGAAAGATGTGTAATAACTCATTGCTTTTGGAAACAAGTTTTAACATGTTCAATGCAAACGATAGCCCAACGGCCAACCTGAAGGCGAGATCTTTTGCCGGTCAGGTCAATGAAAGTTTAGAGCCATGTTGAGATGGGGCTTCGGAAGTATTGTCGGTGTCGCCCTGCTTTGGACGGGGCTCTGGTTTTATGCCCAAAGCCAAGTCGACGGCGCTGCTGTAAATTTTCAAGTTCAAGAGCATAAAGTTGGGCGGGATTGGAGCTGCGCCGAAGCTCATCGGACGGGTTTCGTGTTTTCATTGTTTCGCGCCTGTTCAGTTGCAAAACTTAGCACACCAGCGGGTGACGACTTGAAACTTGCAAAACTGAAGGGCACCTGGACAGCTCTTGAGCCGAATTCAGTTTCAGCCGAAGTGACCGCGCCGCTCGAGTTTCATTTTGGCACGCTGCACGGTGAAGCTTCGTGGGCGACAGCAGGCACAAGGCTAGGCGGAATTATATCTCAAAATCTGCGCTCATACACAACAATAGCTGCGCTGTCGGGTGTGATCGCCACTCCCCAAGGTTCCCAATCCTTGCAAGTAGAGCAATTCAGTTTGGCGCTCACGCCAGAAACGCTCAAGGAAACGGACAATGTATTGCCGATTGAATTGATCCTTGCCGGGGTGAAAAATTTGATGCTTGCGCAAATATTTGGTACGAAAGATGCCGTCTCGTTGAAATTAACCGGCACCGTGAACCATCTTGATATGTCTAAGGTTGCCGCATGGCAGCAAGCCTTGGATCAGTGGCGTAAAAAGTCAGGGGAGATCAAAATTACCCGGTTTGAGCTGCTGGCAGGAGAGTTGAGCGTTAACGCCACAGGGACTCTCCATCTTGACGACCAAAATAGACTGGCGGGCAGCTTGGATGCCGAAGTGAGCGGCGCAAATGGCATTTTAACCGGCTTGGGCCTGGCACCGAAAACAAGTCTCATTGGAAGGCTCATTTCCGGTGTTTTGAGCGGCCAAATTGAAAACGGTAAATTCAAAGGCACCTCAGTCCCGCTTCGATTTAAAGATGGACAGGTTTTGCTGGGCACTATTCCACTGCCGTTTAAACTCGAACCCTTTTACTAGCGCAATCGAGGTGCTTTAACCCTCGGTGCCTTCCTGACGCCGCCCAAAGTCCGGAGCCGTAGTTTCTTGACCCACCGCAATAATATTCCGGCGAATTTCGCGGGTACGAGAGAAAAGTTCAAATAGACCATCACCATCACCATAGCGAATCATGCGTTGGAGAGCTGTTAGATCTTCTGTAAATCGACCGAGCATTTCCAGAACCGCCTCTTTATTATTGAGGAATACGTCCCGCCACATTGTGGGGTCAGACGCCGCGATGCGGGTAAAGTCGCGAAAGCCGCCAGCTGAAAATTTGATGACTTCAGATTGTGTTACAGCTTCCATATGGGCCGCAGTGCCAACAATATTATAGGCGATTAAATGAGGAATATGACTGGTAATTGCCAACACCTGATCGTGATGGTGAGGCGTCATAATTTCAACATTTGATCCGCAACTCTGCCAAAACTGCGTGACTTTCGATATTGCTTCATCGCTTGAGTTTGGCAGCGGTGTAACAATGCACCATCGTTTGTTAAACAAAGTGGCGAAACCGGCGTCCGGGCCAGAATATTCGGTGCCGGCCACGGGATGAGCCGGTACAAAATGAACTCCGGGAGGCAAATGTGGCATTACTGAGGCTATAACAGATGCTTTTACGGAGCCGACATCAGAAACAATTGCTCCTGTTTTGAGATGGGGGGCCATTGCCGCAGCAATGTCACCATTTGCTCCAACAGGCGCGCACAGAATAATCAAATCAGCGTCGCATACCGCCTCGGCAATGTCAGACACAATATTTGTGGCGAAGTTCAGCTCAATCGCGCGCGCGCGGACAAGCGCGGAGCTATCGTACCCGATAACTTTTGCACCCAAGTTTTGCTGCACCGCGGCACGTGCCAGTGACGAGCCGATCAAACCCAGACCAATTATGGTGATTTGACCAAAAAGGGGAGTTTTGCCTTTCGGGCCTAGATCATCCGGCATGAGTTTCTGCCTTCATAAATTGCGACAGAGCAAGAACCACACTCTCGTTGGCTTCTGCGCTGCCCACTGTCAGGCGGAGGCAATAGGGCAATCCGTAAGCTCCCACTGCGCGCAAAATCATACCATGTCCGGAAAGATATTTATCTGCATTTGCAGCCGTGAAAGGGCCGGAAGATGGAAAGTGGATCAAAATAAAATTTGCGGCGCTTGCAGTGACTTTAAGGCCCAGCGCACTAATTTTTTCAGCGAGCCACGGAAGCCATGTGTCGTTGTGGCTCAGGGCCTCAGCGATGTGCGATTGGTCTTGCAATGCTGCAATGCCCGCAAGGGCTGCCGGGGTGTTTACGTTAAAAGGGCCACGGATACGGTTGACAGCGTCGCAAATATGCGGCGGAGCATAACACCAACCCAAGCGCACCGCAGCCAAACCGTAAATTTTAGAAAAGGTGCGGGTCATGACTACGTTTTGCGCTTCCGCAACCAGTTCCAACCCGGACGTATAATCATTTTTGCGGGCATATTCTGCATAGGCAGCATCAAGCAGCAAAATCACATTAGCAGGCAAACCGGCGTGGAGGCGTTTGACCTCGTCGGCTGAGATATAAGTTCCGGTCGGGTTATTGGGGTTTGCCAAAAATACTATTTTTGTGCGCGGTGTGACCTTGGAAAGGATTGTGTCTACGTTAGCGGTCAGGTCAGTTTCTTCAGCGATTACAGGCGTGCCGCCGGCCGCCAAAATGGCGATCTTGTAAACGAGAAAGCCGTGCGTTGTAAAAATTCCTTCATCGCCGGGGCCAACATAGGCATTGGTTATCATCGAGAGGACTTCGTCCGATCCTGCCCCGCAAACGATCTGCGCCGGGTCGATGCCATACAGCCCGCCGATGACCGCGCGCAGGTTGGTGGCCGCGCCATCTGGATAAAGTTCTAGATGTGCAGCGGCCTTCTGATAAGCGGCGATGGCCTTTGGCGAAGCACCAAGGGGCGTCTCGTTAGATGACAGTTTATGAACTTTTACCCCCGCTTTCGAAGCGCTTTTTCCAGGCACATAGGCTTCTATGTCCATAACGCCGCGGCGGGGAACAGGGCGGGTTGCTGAGTTATCTGTCATTGGTTTTTTAGCTCATTTCGAGGGATTTGCTTGAACGGAATAGCGCGCGGCGTGACTGCCAACTTCGGACACTCTGATGGTTCCAACTTCTAGCTTAGCAATTTCAGTTTCTAAGAGAGTGGGCGCAACCGAGCCGGGTAGAGCGATCAATAACCCTAATCCCGAGGAAATGGCAGCATTTCCCAACACTTCCCCCCCCATGTTTTTGATTGCATCATCGACTGAGTTTCGCCATCGATCCAGTGTTACGCTATAAAGCACCGTGTCCCGCGCAGCAGCCTCATTCAGAGGCTTGCTAAGTAAGAAAACCGGCATCCCCGCAGGATGTCCCGGTCGTTCCACAAATGGGAGCCGGGCAATAATCTTTGGCGCATTTTGGCCCGCCAGCAGGTCCCACCATGCACCAGCCAAATTGTGATTCTCGACATTTATCATACCAAGATCGCTGGCGGCGTTTGCCACACCTTCTATGACGCCTGCCGCTCCGTCATGCGGTTGGTATGGCACAGTAAAGCCAAAGTGAAAGCGCACAGAGTCGCGCATGGCGGCATCGCCGCCGCTGGTATCTGCGTGAACGCTGTAAGAGGATTGCACATATGTAAATGTTGAAATGATAATGCGCCATATGGACTCCACAGTGTCCAGGGGCAAATGACCGGCGTGACGCTCCACCAGCGCGCGCATCATGCTGGCTTCCCGTCCCGGACGGAAAGGTGACCCGCCGCCTTGCCGCGCCTTGGCCGCAATGACACGGTCAATAATGGTGCCACGCTCGATCAGCAGCGCGTGCATTTTCGCGTCGATAAGGTCAATATCAACACGCAGATCTGCTAATGTTTCAAGCGGGTTTTGGTAGGTCATACGTGGGGCTGACAGCTCAGGAGTGACAAATTATATTCCGGTTTTAACGAGCGGATCGTTATAATGCAAAGACTTATGAATTGGACTGGAGGGATTGCTTGACCAGTTCAAACATCTATTCTAATTACAGGACAAAACGTTCTTCATAAAGAACTTTAGGTGAAAAATGCCGATAAATGCACAGGCAGGGCCGAACCAAAAGCAACAGTCTCTACGTGAGGCGGATGCGCCACATAGCCTTGTCGTACGCTTTGCCATTGATGAACCGCTGCAACTTGACTCGGGTGGTTTGCTAGCGCCGCTCACGCTGGCGTATAAAACTTATGGCGTGCTAAACCCCGTAAAATCTAACGCGGTGCTAATTTGCCATGCACTGACCGGCGACCAGCATGTTGCCAATGTAAATCCCATCACCGGCAAGCAGGGCTGGTGGGAAAATATGGTTGGGCCGGGCAGGCCGATAGATACCAACATTTATTTCGTCATTTGCTCTAACGTGATTGGCGGCTGTATGGGATCCACTGGACCTGCCTCGTTAAACCCAGCTTCCGGCAAAAGCTTCGGGTTGGATTTGCCGGTTTTGACCATTCGGGACATGGTCAGAGCGCAGGCCCGGCTCATCGACCACCTAGGCATTTCTCAGCTATTTTGCGTTGCCGGAGGCTCGATGGGTGGCATGCAGGTGTTACAATGGGCGGCGACTTACCCAGACAGGGTCTACTGCGCCATGCCGATTGCCACTGCTGCCAAACACTCTTCGCAAAACATCGCGTTTCACGAAGTCGGGCGTCAAGCGATTATGGCTGACGCAGACTGGCAGGGCGGGCGCTATCTGGATACGGATGTTGCACCTTCAAAAGGGCTTGCCGTGGCGCGGATGGCAGCGCACATCACATACCTTTCCGATGAAGCCCTTCAGAGGAAATTCGGTCGCAAAATGCAGTCCGGCGGCGAAAAGTCGTTTTCTTTCGACGCCGAGTTCCAAATAGAGAACTATCTGCGCTATCAAGGCGCGAGTTTTGTCGACCGCTTTGATGCAAACTCCTACCTTTACGTAACCCGTGCCTGTGACTATTTCGATTTGGCCGGTGAGTTTGGCGGTTCTTTAGCTGCTGCCTTCAAGGGTACCCCAACGCGGTTTTGCGTTGTGTCGTTCAGCACCGATTGGCTCTATCCAACCTCTGCCTCGCGGGCAATTGTCCATGCTCTAAATGCCGCAGGGGCGTCAGTGTCATTTGTGGAAATAGAGTCAGATAAAGGCCATGATGCCTTCTTGCTGGATGAGCCGGATTTTATGGGTACGACACGAGGTTTTCTGGAGGCTGCAGCCAAAAAAACCGGCATTATTCCAAGCAACATCCCTCTACTCAACATCATTGAAAGTCCGCACCCATGAGTGAGCATCTGGCGGCGCGGGATTCAGCCCGCGTTGATTTTCTCACGGTGGCCGATATGGTGCAGTCCGGTGCGAAGGTGCTTGATGTTGGCTGCGGAAACGGAGCTCTATTGGCTCTTCTTGCGGAAACGCGAGGGTGTGACGGACGCGGTATTGAACTTTCACAACGGGGGGTAAACGAGGCCGTGAGCCGGGGTCTCTCTGTGGTTCAGGGAAATGCGGATACCGATTTGCAATTTTATCCCGACGGCGCTTTCGACTATGTGATTCTTTCGCAGACTTTGCAGGCTACTCATCGACCAAAGAGTGTGTTGGAGGACATGCTCCGGATTGGGAAGCGTGCGATCGTTTCCTTTCCAAATTTTGGCCATTGGCGAATTAGAAGCCAAATACTATTCAATGGCAGGATGCCGGTGACAGAAAACCTGAGCTATTCATGGTTTGACACGCCAAATATCCATTTTTGCACAATCGCCGATTTCGTGGCGCTGGCGCGAGACATGGATGCGAAAATCGAAGACGCAGTTGCGCTGAACCGGTTCGGCAACCGCATGATGGTGCATGCTCCATGGGCGATGTGGAATCTGTTTGGAGATCAGGCGATTTTCTGCCTTAGCAAAGCTAAAGCTTAAGATTTATTGGCGGCCATCAGTGCGACAAAACGCTTGAATAAATAATGGCTGTCCTGCGGGCCGGGAGATGCCTCTGGATGATGCTGCACAGAGAAGGCGGGACGATCTGATAGCGACATGCCGCAATTGGTGCCGTCAAACAGCGAACGATGAGTTTCAACCGCGTTGGCAGGCAATGTTTTTACATCAACCGCAAAGCCGTGGTTCATCGAAACTATTTCCACTTTGTTGGTGGTAAAATCCATTACCGGGTGATTTGCCCCGTGGTGGCCTTGATGCATCTTCATGGTTTTGGCACCAACTGCGAGGCCGAGCATTTGGTGACCGAGACAAATGCCGAAGATCGGGACGCGCTTTTCAAGCAGAGCGGATATCGTCGGAACCGCATATTTGCCAGTTTCAGCGGGATCACCGGGTCCGTTGGAAAGGAACACCCCATCCGGTTTGAGGGCCAAAATATCTACAGCACTTGTGGTGCTCGGTACGATAGTTACCTGACACCCTTCGTCTGCCAGCAGGCGTAAAATATTGCGTTTTGCACCAAAATCCATCGCCACCACGTGAAAGGCACGTGATGCGGCAAAGCCGTATCCTTTGACCGGGTTCCATGTGGTCTGGCTCCACTGCGACGAGGCCACGCTGGTCACATCTGGAACCAGGTCCATGCCCTCTAAACCAGGCCAGATTGCGGCCTGCGCCTTTAATGCGCCAAGGTCAAAATTTCCATCGGGCTGGTGCGCGATGACAGCGTTGGGCATACCCTTATCACGGATAAGGGCTGTGAGAGCACGGGTATCAATTCCAGACAAGCCAATGATATTGCGTTCTTTGAGCCAGACATCGAGATGTTTGGTGTGTCGATAGTTCGAGGGGTTGGTGACAGCGCTTTGCACAATCAAGCCGCGCGCACCCGTCATTCGTGACATATCGAGAGTTTCGACGTCTTCCTCGTTGGTGCCAACGTTGCCGATATGAGGAAATGTAAAGGTGATGATTTGTCCGGCATACGAGGGGTCTGTGAGAATTTCCTCATACCCGGTCATGGCGGTATTAAAGCAAACTTCGCCAACAGCTGTGCCTGCGGCACCCAAGCCAAAGCCATAGAGCACTGTACCGTCGCTCAACACGAGTACAGCTGTGTGTTTGGGTATGGTCCATCCACTTGATACAGCGATGTTTGCGAGTTTGTCTTGAACAGCGGGCATGGTCGTCCTACAGAGGCTCACGAATGTACTAGTTTGGCTTGATGATGGCGTTGCTTTGAAGCAAGCAGCGCGCAAGGTCAAGGTGATAAAGGGAAAAGTGATGCGCGAGAAACTGATGGATACCTTGAAAACTGCGATGAAGGCCGGCGACAAACCGCGCGTTTCAGCCGTTCGGATGATTCAGGCGGAGCTGAAAGACAAGGATATCGAAGCTCGCGGTCTTGGCAAAGTGGTGACAGAAGAAGATATTTTGGGTCTGTTACAGAAAATGGTGAAAAAGCGCCAAGAGTCTCTGAGTATTTACGAAAAGGCCGATCGGGAAGACCTAGCGGCGGTTGAGCGCAGTGAAATCGCTATCATTAGCGAATTCCTGCCTGTTCAAATGTCCGAGGCGGACACTTTGGCCGCAATTAAGGCGGTTATCGCCGAAGTTAACGCTAATGGTATGAAAGATATGGGTAAAGTTGTAGCTGAGCTAAAAACTAAATATGCTGGAACGATGGATTTTGGTAAGGCAAGTGCGTTGGTGAAAGCGCAATTAACGGCATAAATTCGAGCTGCACACGCAGTGTCTAAACACATATTTTTGAGCGGCGTTAGCACGGGTCACCGACTAAGTGGACTTTATTTTGCCCTGATTGGCCGCGTATTTAATGTAGTTCTTTTCTCTGGAGGTCCGCAGTGACGGTCACCGAAAATTCTTCTGAAACGGCTTTGCCGAGAGTTAAATCAACCCAATTGAAAATAGTTATCGAGCCGAAGTTTGACCCGGTTCCGACAATGACACCGGAGGCCGCGCGATTTGTCGCGACTACATCGACCATACGGGTGTTTTCTGCTGATGCGGTAAGTTCTGTGGATTTGGTGGGTGACGGGGTGGATGCTGCCGTTTTAGCGGAAATGTTAGCGCACAAGGGAACTCAAACACCGGTAACTTTAGGGCTGTTTGGTGGAGCGGGCGTCGGCAAAAGCACTTTTGTGGCTTTGATGCTCGAGCGCGTGCAGGAGCTTAGTGCCGCGGCCGAAAAGGTTCCGTCGGGACCGTTTTTATCAAAAATTGTTATTGCGAGAGCAACGCTGCAAAGCGGTGTTTCGGCCGCATCGGTTTTGGCGCGTGCTGTTTATCAGGCTTTGGCGCGTGGCGGATACGGGTCTTTGCTGGACGAGACCCAACATGCTGGGCGAGATCCACAATTGGTGGCTCGAGACGCGCAAGAAACCTTGGGCGAGGCAAGACAACGACTGGACTTGGAGCGGCAGACACTGCACGAATTGAATGGTCGTAATGCCCGGTTGGCAGATACGGTTTTATTCGAGTCAGCAGGATCAAGGGTAGACTCTTACGCGCGCAAAATTCGAGGAACGCTTGAGCCTCGCCTGCGCAGCTTCGGATTTGAAGCCTCCGACCCGCTGGCCGCTTTCAAAACCTTGGTGCGAGACGTGGCGGAT
>JAYTYD010000152.1:0-11081 GCA_043742625.1 Methylovirgula sp.
GCGCGGTAATCGCGCATGCCTGCAAATGTCCTGCGTCTCGATCGTCGGTTCGCGCAACGCTTCCGCCGCAGGCCTATTGTTAACCGAAAGACTGGCCTACGGGCTGGGCGAAGCGGGTTATTGCGTCACCTCCGGGCTCGCGAGAGGCATAGATGCCAAAGCGCATCGAGCCAGTCTGAAAACGGCTACCATAGCTGTCCTGGCTGGCGGCCATAATCGGATTTACCCATCTGAACACACCAAATTGGCCGCAGAAATTTGCGAACGGGGGGCGTTGATTTCAGAAATGCCGCTCAATTGGGAGCCGCGCGGTCCTGATTTTCCGCGCCGGAACCGCTTGGTGGCCGGCATGTCGCTGGGCACAATTGTCATAGAAGCTGCGTTGCGGTCCGGATCGCTTATTACTGCGAGGCTGGCCAATGAGCAGGGCAGGCAGGTTTTTGCCGTGCCAGGATCACCCCTCGATCCGCGCGCCGAAGGCACCAATAACCTGTTGCGGGAGGGCGCAACCCTCTGCACCCGCGTGGAGGATGTGATCGAAGCGCTAAATCCTGTCCGCAGTCACGGTTTGCCGCCACGGGATCTTTTTTGTGAAGCCGCTGCAGAATTTGTCGGGTTGGAACCGGCTCCCCCATACGGCAGTCCGGGAGTGTCGCCAAGCGACTCGCCTCTCCGCTCCTCTGTTGCGGGCCTACTCGGCGTCGGCCCCGTGTCCATCGATGACCTGATTCGCAACTCCGGAATGCCTGCCGCACAAGTTCAGATGGAGTTGCTAGATTTGGAAATGGCGGGGCGCTTGCAACGTCACACTAACGGCTGCGTATCTGTTATTTGAACCCTAACCTCTTCGCGACTCAACATCTGCCTCAAGCTGCACCATTGAAAGCAGGTAACTTACCGTTTCCAGCTTGGCAGCAGAGGCCATCTGCGCCAATTCTGCCGACATATGTGCCACATAATGGGCTACGTCGGCCCGCTCACGCGAGCTTACGGCTGGCCTTGCGCCGGGCGTCCGAACATGGCTCTTGTCTGCCGCATAAGAAAAGTCGTCGTTTTGGTCCCGTGTCAAATTTGTCATTTTGCCCCCCAAAATTACGCAATGGCAATATACAACCTAAGATCACATAATTTCAAGATGCGCGGACATAAATACAAGCATAAATTGTATTGGAAAAGCGAAACGCGGCTTGAACATTCGCCACAATCCCGCCCATTTTCATTCAGCCATCGTTCAAGTCTAAAACATTAATTGTTTATGCAGTGAGGTAACTAGCCTCACGTTTCATAAGGTTTAAAATTATGCGCGGAATTTCGAAAATTGTATCAGGCGTTTTGGCCGGTGCAATGGTCTTGGGTGGCGTGTCTTCTGCTTCTGCCTATGAGCGTTACAGCGATAGATATCCCCGTCGCCATTATGTGCGCCGTCATGGCATAGATCCCAATGTTTTGCTGCTCGGCGCTGTCGGAGCCTTAGCGGTTGGCGCAATCATTGCAAGCCAAAACCGCTCAGCTCCGCTTTATGACGGCTATGATGGCGGAGATTTCAACGGTGTGGATTATAACGGCTCTTATGATAATCCAGACTATTATGCGCGTCCTGCTTACCGGTCAGACTATCGTTCCCGTCAGCCCCTGTTTGCCCCGGCACCGCGTCAAGTTTATTTTGCTCCGCAACAGCGTCATCACCATTATCAGCCCGATTTTGATGCGCAGGAAAGTTATGACCGCGGCTATTGATTAAGCGGTTTAGCTTGATCTTCATCTTGTGAAGTAAGGCGCGCCAAACGATCTAGCGCGCCTTGCAATATGTAGGCTGCCGCCATTCGGTCCACAACTTCAGCCCGCTTGGCGCGCGAGGCGTCCTGTTCTATAAGACTTCGCGTCACTGCAGCGGTGGATAGGCGCTCGTCCCAGTAGACAAATGGCAGTGAACTAAGCGGCTGAATAGCCCGCACGAAAGCGCGCGTTGCCTGTACGCGCGGACCTTCAGAGCCATCCATGTTTAGCGGCAGCCCGATCACAAATGCGAATATGTCGTGTTTTTTTGCGAACGCCAGCAGCGCCTCGACATCCTTTCCGAATTTCACCCGGCGAATCGTTTCCAGCGGCGTGGCGAACCGCCTTTCCACATCGGATGTGGCGAGGCCGATTGTTTTAGTGCCCAAATCAAGGCCCATCAACCGCGCATGACGTGGCAAAAGGCTCTGCAAAGCTGTAAGTTCGAGTACATTTTTCATAAAATTGCAGCCTAAGTGCGTGAAATCAATATTATAAAACAACCTATGATTGTATTTCATCCAATTGATGGCTATTTTAAAACAGCTATCACGGAGCGCGCGGCATGAATATCACTTGGTTCGGACATTCGGCCTTTCGCGTTGAAATCGGCAACAACACCCTGCTCATAGACCCGTTTTTGACCTCGAACCCCGCTTTCGATGGCGATTTCCGCGCTGCAACCGCAGGCACAACTCACGTTTTGCTAAGCCATGGCCATGATGATCATATCGGGGACACGCTGGACATTATCCGCAAGACCGGAGCGCAATTGGTGGCAAACGTTGAAATTTGCAGTTTTTTGCAAGCGCAGGGGGTCAAAAATACCAATCCCGGTAACACCGGCGGCACAGTCACGTGCGGAGATTTCACTGTATCCTTCACACATGCGCTACACTCCTCTTCGTCCACGAGCGATAGAGCTCCGGTTTTCCTTGGAAGTCCGCATGGCCTCATAATCAAAAGGGCCGGCTCGCCAACGCTTTATCATATGGGCGACACCGAGATTTTTTCAGATTTGGCGCTGGTGGCAGAAATACACGAGCCAGACATTGTACTGATTCCCATCGGTGACCGCTTCACCATGGGCGCGCGTTCAGCGGCGCTAGCGCTTAATCGATATCTCCGGCCAAAATGGGCCATTCCGATGCACTACGGAAGTTTTAAAATTCTTGAGCCGAATGCTGACCTGTTTAAAGCGCAAATGCGGGGGTCATCCGTCAAAGTTATTGTGCCGCGTTCAGGCGAGGCATTGGATTTTGAGGAGCGATCCTCCCCTTTTGTATCGGTTCCAGCCCGCATTTTTCCATGCTAGAAAAGCAGTGTTCAAACATGGCAGGGCAAAATGAAACACATTCTGGAAGAACTCGAGCAGCGCCGCGAGGAGGCCCGCTTGGGCGGCGGACAAAAGCGCATTGATGCGCAACATGCAAAAGGTAAGCTCACCGCCCGTGAGCGCATAGAACTGCTGCTGGATCATGGCTCGTTCGAAGAATATGACATGTTTGTCCAACATCGCAGCACCGATTTCGGAATGGAAAAAACCAAAACCCCGGGCGATGGTGTTGTCACGGGTTGGGGCACCGTCAATGGCCGCCTCACCTATGTTTTCGCCAAGGATTTTACAGTTTTCGGCGGCTCACTGTCTGAAACCCACGCTGGCAAAATCACAAAAATGCAAGACATGGCGCTCAAAAACCGCGCCCCGATCATCGGCTTGTTTGACGCGGGTGGGGCGCGTATTCAAGAAGGCGTCGCCGCGTTGGGCGGCTATGGCGAAGTGTTCCAACGCAATGTGCTGGCCAGCGGTGTCATCCCGCAAATTTCGCTTATCATGGGCCCATGCGCTGGCGGTGATGTGTATTCCCCTGCCATGACAGACTTTATCTTTATGGTGAAAGACACATCGTATATGTTTGTCACCGGCCCCGAGGTGGTCAAAACCGTTACAAATGAATCCGTCACCGCCGAAGAGTTAGGCGGAGCATCTGTACACACCGTAAAGTCATCAGTTGCGGATCGTGGCTACGAAAATGACGTGGAAGCGCTGTTGCAAATGCGCCGCCTGATTGACTTTTTGCCGGCCAGCAACACCGCCGACCTGCCCGAATGGCCAACATTCGATGATGGCGAGCGGATTGACATGTCGCTCGATACTCTGGTTCCGGACAGTCCCAATAAGCCGTACGACATCAAGGAATTGATCCTCAAAACCGTCGATGAGGCGGATTTCTTTGAAATTCAAGAGACCCATGCCAAAAACATAGTGGTTGGATTTGCCCGCGTCGAGGGCCGCAGCGTCGGCATCGTCGCCAACCAACCGATGGTGTTGGCCGGCGTGCTGGATTCGGATGCTTCGCGCAAAGCCGCACGCTTTGTTCGCTTTTGTGATTGTTTCAATATCCCGATCATCACTTTCGTCGATGTGCCTGGCTTTTTGCCCGGCACAGCCCAAGAGTATGGCGGCTTGATCAAGCACGGTGCCAAGCTGCTGTTTGCTTATGCCGAGGCCACGGTGCCGAAGGTGACAATCATCACCCGCAAAGCATTTGGCGGCGCCTACGATGTGATGGCCTCCAAACATTTGCGCGGCGATGCTAATTACGCTTGGCCAACGGCTCAAATTGCCGTTATGGGCGCAAAAGGCGCAGTGGAAATCATCTTCCGCGGCAACACGCCCGAAGTCATCGCCCAGAAAACCGCCGAATATGAAAAGCGCTTCTTATCACCGTTTGTCGCGGCCGAACGCGGCTATATTGATGAAGTCATCATGCCACACGGCACCCGCAAGCGAATCGCCCGCGCATTGGCCATGCTGCGCGGCAAAAAACTCGAAAACCCGTGGAAAAAGCACGATAATATTCCGTTATGAGTTGGGGTGGCCCTCATCTGGAGAGCAACAACAAACCCAGACGCTTGCCAGTCACGCCTTCTCCTATGCCCATTCTCTGTCCTTGCTCAAAAGGGCAGGGCGCTCTAATGAGATGTCTCAAGAGCCATGCGAGTTCAGCTTAAATGATCGAGACCCCGAAGGCGCCAAACCCGAAAAGTGCCGGCGCACGCCTCCGAAATTATTTTCTCACGGGTATCATCCTTGTCGGCCCGTTGGCGGTCACGCTTTACATAACATGGTGGTTTGTAAACACTGTGGACGGCTGGGTGCGGCCACTGGTGCCAGCCAGCCTTTGGCCAGACGCCTATTTGCCATTCAAATTGCCTGGTTTAGGCGTGATCATCGCCGGTATCGGCTTGACTCTGTTAGGGTTTCTCACAGCAAATCTGATAGGCAACACGCTCATCCGGCTATCAGAGCGCCTGCTGGACCGCATGCCCGTCGTGCGCAGCATCTATAAAAGCATGAAGCAGATCTTTGAAACCCTGTTTTCACAAACAGGAACGTCATTCCGAAAAGTGGCGCTGATCGAATACCCAGGACGCGGCATGTGGTCGCTGGCGTTCATTTCGTCAGTGCCGGAAGGCTCTGTCAAAACCTATCTTCCGCAAGGGGACGAGTATATTTCGGTGTTCCTACCTTGTACACCAAACCCGACAACCGGCTTTTATATTTTCTTGCCGGTGAAAGACGTGCATGAAATTCCGATGACGCCGGATGACGCCTTCAAGCTTATCATGTCCGCCGGTCTGATTCAGCCAGAGGCGCAGGCGCAGCTGTCATCGATGGTGGAAACAGCAAAGTCCAAACCGAAGCAGCCAAAAACCAATCTTTCGCAGGCCGGGTGATACATAAAACGCTCGTCGCTTTATGGCGGAATTGCGCCATTTCCGCACATGGAGGGGGTTTTCGGCTTGCGGTAATGTTTGCGCTGCGATACTCCTCAATTGGAACGCTTCTTGAATAAACCGACGCAAAAATATGTGTAGGTGTTGCAAAGAGTGCGGCGGCCTGCATTAGGGAACGACGACAATGCAAAGTGTGATTGTGGACTACCTCCCGCTGGTAATTTTTATGGCGCTGTCTCTTGTCATCGGCGGCGCACTTCTAGCTGCGCCTTTTGCTTTGGCGTTTAAGGCACCGGACAGCGAAAAGCTCTCGGCTTACGAATGCGGCTTTAAAGCTTTTGACGACGCACGCATGAAGTTCGATATCCGGTTCTATCTGGTGTCTTTGCTTTTCATCATATTCGATCTCGAAGTGGCGTTTCTGTTTCCATGGGCCATTGCTTTTAAAGACGTCGGCCTATTTGGTTTTTGGGCGATGATGATATTTTTAGCCGTCCTCACTATTGGTTTTGTCTACGAGTGGAACAAAGGAGCGCTGGAATGGGATTGATGCTTGATGCCAGCGGCGCATCCGTAGCCCACGCTCCAAAGGGCTTGGTTGCTCCTGACGGACGTCCGCTTGGTGCGGGCGATAAGTTTTTTGGGGATGTGAACGATCAGCTTGCCGATAAAGGTTTTTTGGTTACCTCTGCTGACGACCTCATTCAGTGGGCGCGAACCGGCTCCTTGATGTGGATGACGTTCGGCTTGGCCTGTTGTGCTGTGGAGATGATGCAGCTGTCCATGCCGCGCTACGACGTTGAGCGCTTTGGCTTCGCACCGCGCGGTTCGCCCCGCCAGTCTGATGTCATGATCGTCGCCGGAACATTGACCAACAAAATGGCTCCTGCATTACGTAAGGTCTACGATCAGATGCCAGAGCCTCGCTATGTTATTTCCATGGGTTCTTGTGCCAATGGCGGTGGCTATTATCACTATTCATATTCGGTTGTACGTGGCTGCGACCGCATCGTACCGGTTGATATTTACGTTCCGGGTTGCCCGCCCACCGCCGAGGCCTTACTTTATGGCGTGTTGATGTTGCAAAAGAAAATTCGCCGCGTCGGCACAATTGAGCGTTGAGAACGTTATGCAGGATACAACATTTCAAAGATTTGATTTACCCGGACTTGGCGACGCCATTAAAACCGCGCTGAATGGCGCAGTGACCGGCGTAAAGTTCGCGTTTGGTGAGCTGACACTTGAGGCGGAAGCTGACAAAATTGTTGAGGTTCTTACCTATCTGCGCGACCATCCAAGTTGTATGTTTTATAATTTTACCGATCTGTGCGGCGCGGATTATCCCGGGCGGGAAAAGCGGTTTGATATTGTCTATCACATGCTCTCGCCTAAGCATAACATCCGCATACGCGTTAAAATTCAGGCTGACGAAATTACGCCGGTTCCTTCGACAATCGGGGTTTTTCCTGCCTCAAACTGGTATGAGCGCGAGGCCTACGATTTCTACGGAATTTTGTTTTCGGGGCACCCTGATTTGCGCCGTATCCTGACTGACTATGGCTTTGATGGGTATCCATTGCGCAAAGACTTCCCGACAACGGGTTATGTCGAAGTGCGCTATGACGACGCGGAAAAGCGGGTGGTTTATGAGCCCGTGAAGCTAAATCAGGAAATGCGTAATTTTGACTTTTTATCGCCTTGGGAAGGGCGGCCGGATTATGTGCTGCCGGGTGACGAAAAGGCTAAGGGTTGAGGAATTGGCATCCAGTTGTGACAAAGACTGGTGGTATTTTACCTCGGCCCACCCGCTTCTCTTCTTTGGGTGTTGTTCAGACGCAGAATAACATTTGAAAGGCATCGGGTTGGATGCGCCTCGTCCCGGGTACTCTATTTAATCTCTTAACTGTGGTTTGGTAACGAACATATGGCCGAACATAACATACGCAATTTCTCGATCAATTTCGGCCCGCAACATCCCGCGGCGCACGGCGTGTTGCGCCTTGTGCTGGAGCTGGATGGCGAGGTGGTTGAGCGCGTTGACCCGCACATCGGGTTGTTGCATCGTGGCACCGAAAAGTTGATTGAGTCCAAAACCTATTTACAGGCAGTGCCGTATTTTGACCGCTTAGATTACGTCGCCCCAATGAATCAGGAGCACGCCTACGCGCTGGCTGTTGAAAAATTACTTGGTATATCAGTGCCAAAGCGCGGCCAGCTCATTCGCGTATTGTATTCGGAAATAGGTCGCTTGCTTTCGCACATCTTAAACGTAACCACGCAGGCAATGGACGTTGGCGCGCTGACACCGCCACTGTGGGGCTTCGAAGAGCGCGAAAAGCTGATGATTTTTTATGAGCGTGCCTCTGGCGCTCGGATGCACTCAGCATTTGTGCGTCCTGGCGGGGTGCATCAGGACATTCCTGCCAAACTGGTCGACGACATTTACGCGTTTTGTGACCCGTTCTTGAAAGTGTGTGACGATCTGGAAACACTGCTTACCGGCAACCGCATCTTCAAGCAGCGCAACGTCGATATCGGCGTGGTTTCGCTTGAAGAATGTTGGAAATGGGGCTTCTCCGGCGTCATGGTGCGCGGCTCCGGTGCGGCGTGGGATTTGCGCAAGTCGCAGCCCTACGAGTGCTACGAAGAAATGGAATTCGATATTCCGATCGGCAAAAATGGCGATTGTTACGATCGTTATTGCATCCGGATGGAAGAGATGCGCCAGTCCGTCGGCATCATGAAGCAATGCTGTCAACGCCTGCGTAGCACCGAGGCTGTAGGGCCGGTGTCGTCCGATGAGGGCAAGATCGTTCCCCCAAAGCGTGGCGAAATGAAGCGTTCGATGGAGGCGCTCATTCATCACTTCAAGCTCTACACTGAGGGTTACAAAGTTCCAGCCGGTGAAGTTTACGTCGCCGTTGAGGCGCCAAAGGGCGAGTTTGGCGTTTATCTGGTCGCAGACGGCACCAACAAACCGTATCGCTGCAAAATTAAAGCGCCTGGATTTGCCCACTTGCAAGCCATGGACTTCATGTGTCGCAAACATATGCTGGCAGACGTCTCGGCTATCCTCGGCTCGCTCGATATTGTTTTTGGTGAGGTTGATCGATGAAAGCCACTGCAATCGCCGCTTTAATATTGCTATTTTCAGCGTCAGCGGTTTTTTCCGCATCCAACAAGCCGCCGGTGTCAAATCCGGTTTTTGACGCCGTAGCGCCCGATGCAGCAACGGCAGCTGCCGCTGCGCCTGTGGCCATTGATCTGAAGTCTAAAATTCCGCCTGTGGGTCAGCTTTTGGCCCAAGGCTTTGAAATTAAGGCCGCCTTTATTGATGCGACGAACATCGCCTATGTCGCCATGCAACGCGGCACCTCCGCCTATCTATGTCACTCAGGCTCCATTCCAGCCTGCGATAAGTTGAATTAAAGGGTTCCGATGTCCGTCCGCCGCCTCACAGATCAACAGCCCAGCTCCTTCGAATTCAATCCGGAAAATCTGGCTTGGGCAAACGCGCAGTTGACCAAATATCCCGCTGGCCGACAGGCATCAGCGGTGATTCCGTTGCTCTGGCGCGCGCAGGAGCAACATGAGTATTGGCTGCCAAAACCTGCCATTGAAAAGATCGCTGATATGCTGGGCATGCCCTACATTCGCGTGCTGGAAGTGGCAACGTTTTACACCATGTTTAACCTGGCTCCGGTCGGTCGATATTTCATTCAAATGTGCGGAACAACACCTTGCATGTTGCGTGGCTCCAATGACATCAAGGCCGTTCTCGAAAAGCGCATTGGTGATCAGCAGCACGTGAGCGCAGATGGAAAATTCTCCTGGCTCGAAGTTGAGTGCCTTGGCGCCTGCTGCAATGCCCCAATGGTGCAGATCAACAACGATTATTACGAAGATCTCAGCCCCGAAAGCTTCAACAAATTGCTTGATGATCTCGCAGCAGGACGTCCGGTTCAAAAGGGCTCACAAACAGGGCGGAAAACTTCCGAGCCAACCCCTGGCAAGATAACCGCGCTAGCCAGCTTTTACCCCGAAGCGGCTGACACCGATCAGATTGCCAAAAACATTGCTGCGGATGCATCCGCCTCGGCCAAGCGCGATGGAGCGGCCGTCGCAGCCGCTGCTTTGTCCACTGACGCGGCTGTTGCTCCTGCACCAGTATACGCACCAGCCGCCGCTCCCGCACCTGCAATTCCTTCTGCTACTTCGGTCCCTCAACCCTTGTCGCCCGTTCATGTTATATCAGATGCCGTTACATCAGCTCCTGTTTCTGCGCCCGCCGCTTTAGCAGCGTTGGTTTCGGACGACCATCAGCCAGCGCTGCTCGCAACGGCCCGTTCCGGCTCGCCTGATGATTTGAAGCTCATCTGGGGCGTTGGCCCTATGCTGGAAACAATGCTGCATGAAATGGGCATTTTCCATTTCGATCAAATTGCTGCATGGACTGAGATGAACATGCTCTGGGTCGACCAGAATTTAAAAACGTTTAAAGGCCGCGCTTTGCGGGACAAATGGATTGAACAGTCCAAGAAGCTGGCCACCGGCTGGCGTCCTGACAATTCTGTTGGCGACAAGCCGGTTTAAGGATCGACAAAAATGCTACAAGACAAAGACCGCGTTTTCACAAATCTCTATGGCTTCGGTGATTGGACACTAAAAGGCGCGATGGCGCGCGGCGCATGGGATGGTACAAAAGGCATCATCGACAAGGGCAAAGACTGGATCGTCAGCGAGATGAAGGCGTCTGGCCTGCGCGGTCGCGGCGGCGCGGGCTTTCCGACTGGCCTCAAATGGTCGTTTATGCCGAAAGCTGATCCGGCTCGCCCGTCCTATCTCGTCGTCAACGCCGATGAATCCGAACCTGGTACCTGCAAAGACCGAGAAATTCTGCGCAATGACCCGCATTTGCTGGTCGAGGGGTGCCTGTTGGCGTCCTTCGCGATGGAAGCTCACGCTTGCTACATCTATGTGCGCGGCGAATATATTCTGGAGCGCGAACGTTTACAGGATGCGGTGGATCAGGCCTATGCAGCCGGTCTCATTGGCAAAAACAACAAAAACGGCTGGGATCTTGACCTGTATGTCAATCATGGTGCAGGGGCCTACATTTGCGGGGAAGAGACCGCGATGTTGGAAAGTTTGGAGGGCAAAAAAGGCCAGCCGCGCCTTAAGCCGCCATTCCCTGCCAACATGGGCCTTTATGGATGTCCGACAACAGTTAACAACGTCGAATCGATTGCGGTCGCACCCACCATCTTACGGCGAGGTTCGGAGTGGTTTGCCGGCTTTGGTGCAAAAAACAATGCTGGAACCAAGCTTTTCTGCGTTTCCGGCCACGTAAATAAGCCGTGCAATGTTGAAGAAGAAATGAGCATCCCGTTCCGCGAACTGATCGACCGCCACTGCGGTGGAATTCGCGGCGGATGGGATAATCTGATGGCTGTCATCCCCGGCGGCTCCTCGGTGCGCATGGTGCCCGCTGAGCAGATCATCGACTGTCCTATGGACTTTGACTCGCTGGGCAAACTGCGCTCCGGCCTTGGAACTGCCGCAGT
>JAYTYD010000153.1:0-3877 GCA_043742625.1 Methylovirgula sp.
CGTGCCCGATCATGCGCGGCTGGCAGCGATTGCGGCACTGGAAATGCTCAAGCTGTGCGAAACGCTCGATACTGTATTGGAACAAGAAGCGCACGTGGCGGGAAAAACGCACTTGCCGTTGCGTATCGGCATCGGCATTAACACCGGCTCTGTTTTTGTGGGAAATATGGGATCCGATCAACGTTTTGACTATTCCATCATCGGCGATGCCGTCAACATCGCGGCGCGCCTCGAGGTGGCAACCAAAACCTATCTAACACCGATTTTGCTGTCTGAGTCGACGGCGCAGAACTGTGACGGGTTGGATGTCCGTAAGGTCGGCAGCCTCACTTTGAAAGGCAGGATCGCCGAAACAGCGGTGTATTCTCTGCACTAAACGGTTTTTCCTTGCCAATTGCCTGCTCACACGCGAAAAGCCCTCATGCTTCATATAACTGACCTCACCTACCGGCTCGGGCCGCGCCTGTTGTTCGATCATACCAGTGCAGCGCTGCCGAATGCCGCTCATGTCGGCTTTGTCGGCCGCAATGGCACCGGAAAGACCACGCTTTTTCGCATGATATCTGGGGAGCTCGCGCCTGAATCAGGTGACATGGGTTTTCCCAAGCAAGCTAAGCTCGGGCGTGTCGAGCAGGAGGCGCCAGGTGGTCCCGGCACGTTGATTGATTTCGTTCTGGAAGCCGACAAGGAACGCGCCGCGCTGCTGGCAGAGGCGGAAACGGCCACAAACCCGAACCGTATTGCTGAAATCCAAATCAGATTGGTGGACATTGATGCGCATGCCGCGCCATCCCGCGCCGCATCCATTTTGGCGGGCTTGGGGTTTGATCACGATGCCCAGCACCGGTCTTTGTCCGAATTTTCCGGTGGATGGCGTATGCGTGTTGCATTGGCAGCGGTTTTGTTTGCCAATCCGGACCTGTTGTTGCTGGATGAGCCAACCAACTATCTTGATCTTGAAGGTACGCTTTGGCTGATTGATTATCTTAAGAAATATCCGGCCACCATTATCGTCATTAGCCATGACCGCGATCTGCTTGATGCTGTGTCCGACCATATTTTGCATCTGGATCAGGGCAAACTGACATTATGGAAAGGCAACTATTCCAGCTTTGAGAAACAGCGCCGCGAACAACAGGCAATTACTCTCAAGCATATGAAAAAGCAGGAGGAACAGCGTAAGCATTTGCAGGCTTTCGTTGACCGCTTTCGCGCTTCTGCCACAAAGGCGGCCCAAGCACAGAGCCGCATTAAAATGTTGGCGCGGCTGGAGCCAATCACCGCGATGGTTGATGGCGATGTGCTGCCATTTAACTTCCCGTCACCCGCGCGGCAAATGTCGCCCCCGATCATCGCCATGGATCGCGCATCGGTCGGGTACGGCGAAACGCCTGTATTGACCCGACTCGACCTCTCGATTGCCAATGACGACCGCATCGGCCTGCTCGGCTCTAACGGCAATGGCAAATCCACCTTTGCCAAGTTAGTGGCCGGACGATTGCAGGCTATGAGTGGCGAGGTAAAACGCTCTTCCAAGCTTGAGGTGGGCTTTTTTGCCCAGCACCAAGTGGATGATCTCGACGCCAACGGTACCCCTTACAGCCACGTGGCGGCGCTGATGCCGGAGCAAACTGAAGCCAAAAAGCGCGCGCGCGCCGCTCAAATGGGATTTACGGCACAAAAGGCCGATACACCGATAGAACAGCTCTCCGGCGGCGAAAAAGCGCGGCTTTTGATGGGAATTGCCACGTTCCATGCACCGCATTTGCTAATCATGGACGAGCCGACGAACCATCTGGATATCGATAGTCGCGCCGCCCTCATTGAAGCGATCAATGATTATCAAGGCGCGATCATTCTCGTTTCGCATGACAGACATTTGCTTGAAGCCACCGCCGACCGCCTCTGGGTGGTGGACGGCGGGCGGGTATTGCCTTTTGAAGGCGACATGGATGATTACACGCAGCTTGTGCTCTCAAAAGCAGGCGTTTCGGACAAACAGAAAAAGTCGAAACTTGCCGTCGAGCCTGATCTGGAAGGCGGGATTACGGTTAAAGAACCGCCGAAAAAGCGGGTGGATATCGGCCCGTTGCGCAAGAAAATCTGGGCTGTCGAAGACAAAATCGCTAAATACGAAGACTTTGTCAAAAAAATCGACGCATTCTTAGGCCAAGCCGATATTTACACCAAAGAGCCACTCAAAGCGGGTCAACTGGCGAAACAACGCAACGACCTATCTCGCCTATTGAATTTATCTGAAGCGGAGTGGCTGGACCTTAACACCCAGATGGAAGAAGCAATTAGTTGATTTTTCGGCGGAAAATTTGGTAACCTGTTCACCGCCAGCGCCAAGTGCATAAAAAAAAGCGGCACTTTTGAGCGCCGCTTTTTTTATAAATCGTTATCCGTTATTATTTTGCTGGAGCTGGTGCCGCAGGAGCTGGTGCCACGGGAGCTGGAGCGGCCGCACCGCTCTTTTCGAGCTCTTCACGCTTTTTCTTTGCAGCTTCTTCCAAATTCTTTTGCAGCTGTTCCTGTTGCTGTTGCAAAACCTTCGGGTCGATTGCAGCACCATCAAACGCCTTGCCAAAACCGTCCAGAGGCAGCGTGAAGACCACCTCGTTGCCGACCTGATTTCGCACAGTCACGCTGAGTTTTTGTCCAGCCTTCAACGCCTTTACCACGTCCGCACCCATTTCCGATTCAGCAAAGCAGCCATTGGGGAAGCAGATGGCAAATGCGCCCTCGCGTGGTGCGGCTGCATCAATAGCATAGCGGAAACCGGGTTTCAGCATGAGCGCCACAGGCATCAATAGGCGCAACATGCGCTTCTCGTCGCCTTTGACGTCATAAACGGCCATCGCCAGCACCGGCGGCTGATCGGCAGCTTGGCCAAAATCGCGCGTGGTGTAGCACACCTCTTTGCCCGCAGCTTCATCTTTGCCGCAGACTTTAGTCCAATCCGCCTGAGCCGCCTGCAACACAACCTTATTGTCATTTGCTGCCGGATCGGCGGCAGGAGCGGGCGCTGCCGGAGCTCCGGCGGCTGGCTTTGGTGCGGCGGGAGCAGGCTTTGTTTGCGCCAAAGCCGCTCCCGCGTGCAAAAGCCCGGCACTCAAGAGCAAGGATCCGACCAGAGCAGAAGCTCTGAAGCGCTTAGATTTCAATACCATGGACAATCCTTTCGAGATGCCTTTCGAGATGCCTTTCAAGACGCCGCTTTTGCTCGACCGCTTTAAAAACTTAAAAGCCTATGAAGCCACAATAAGGCGATAACTTGTCTTGCTCGCTCTTATCTTGTTAAGACGGCCATTTCTAGAGGCACGATGACATCCCCTGCGCATTTTTTTATGTGAAATGCATAATCGTTACAGGTGAGGCCAAAAGGTGACGGTTTCAGCATGATGGATTACCTTTAACAAATGAAAACGATTTCGATTCGCCTTATATGCGCATGCTTTGCCGCTTTGAGCGTGCCGCACTCCGGCGCGCATGCCGAAACTCTGCGCGCAATATCTATGCACGGCGCACCCGCGCAATCCGGCCTTGAGCCGTTGAGATATGTAAACCCCCTCGCACCCAAAGGCGGAAAACTTGAGCTGGGCCTGCAGGGCACGTTTGACAGCCTGAACCCATTTAACCTCAAAGCCGGCTCGACCGCTCAAGGATTAATAGGAAATGTGTTTCAAACCCTGATGATTCGCTCACAGGACGAGCCGTTTACATTTTACGGACTTCTGGCGCAGAGCCTTGAAACCGATGATGCGCGCAGCTTTGTAACCTTTCACCTCAATCCAAACGCCCATTTTTCGGATGGGCATGCCTTGACCACCGATGATGTTGCCTTCAGCTTTGAGCTTTTAAAAATCAAGGGGCG
>JAYTYD010000154.1:0-1151 GCA_043742625.1 Methylovirgula sp.
GGCTGCACTGGTGGGCATGGACCGCGCCACACCGGCCAATCCCATCGCATAACCCGGCGCTAAATGTGCATTGGCGGCCAGCATCGCCACGCTGTCTGAAGGGGTGACAAACAGGCCCTTGCCGATGATCAGATTACGGTCGCCGTCTCCATCAGACGCTGCCCCAAAATCAGGGGCATCTGGCGACATCATCATATCATAAAGGTCTTTGGCATAAACCAAGTTCGGGTCCGGATGATGGCCGCCAAAATCCGGCAAAGGCGTGCCGTTCATCACACTGCCCGGCGCCGCACCTAAGGTGTTTTCTAAAATCGCGTGAGCATAGGGCCCGGTGATCGCCGACATGGCATCAAAGCGCAGCGTGAACCCACCTTTGATCATGGCTTTGATGGCATCAAAATCAAAAAGGTGTTCCATCAGTTCTTGATAGTCGGTCACCGGGTCAATGACCTGCAACACCATGCTGCCCATTTGGGTTGTGCCGATGATGCTCAGATCAACGTCGACGGTTTCTGTAATTTTGTATTCGGTAATTTTCAGCGTATTGGCGTAAACCTCATCGGTCAGTTTTTCCGGTGCAGGGCCACCGTTTGCCGCGTTATATTTTATGCCGAAATCGCCGTCAGGGCCGCCGGGGTTATGGCTGGCCGATAAAATAAAACCGCCGAAGGCCTGATATTTGCGGATGATGTTGGATGTTGCAGGGGTGGACAGCAGCCCGCCCTGGCCAACAATGACGCGCCCAAACCCGTTGGCCGCCGCCATGCGAATGGCAATTTGAATGACGTCGGTGTTGAAATACCGACCATCGCCGCCCAACACCAAGGTTGCACCTGCAAAGCCGGACAGAGCATCAAACACGCTCTGAATGAAATTCGCAGCGTAATGCGGCTGCGCAAATACTGTTACTTTTTTGCGTAGGCCGGAAGTTCCAGGCTTTTGGCCTTCAAAGGGCGTGGTTTTTACGATCATGATTTTTCCACCAAAGAACGAAATAATTCAGCGTATCGCTTGGCACTGCGGCCCCAGCCAAGTTGGCTGGACATACCGGTGGTTTGCAAGCTGGTCCATGCAGCTTTGTCGGCGTACAGCGCAAACGCTCGGTCTAAAGCCTGCTCAAAAGCCAGTTGTGTGACGGGCGCAAACATGAT
>JAYTYD010000155.1:0-3568 GCA_043742625.1 Methylovirgula sp.
GCCGGCGAAATCGTCGAGCAGACCCGCGGTCCAAAGTCGATCTCATTCAAGAAGCGCCGTCGTCAGAACTCCAAGCGCAAGCGCGGACATCGTCAAGACTTGACCATTGTTCACATCACTCAAATTCTCACCGATGGCGCAAAGCCTGCTAAGAGCGCCGCCAAGGTTGTCTCTGCTGCAGCTCCAGCCGGAGCAGTATCTGAGGACGTTGAGCTCATCGACGGCATCGGGCCAACAATCGGCAAGAAGCTGAAGGCTGCGGGCATCAATACCTGGAAACAGGTTGCGACTTGGACCGACGCTGACGTGGCAAAATATGACGCTGAACTGTCGCTCAAGGGCCGCATCGTCAACGAAGAGTGGATTGAACAGGCAAAAGAATTGCTTGCAGGCAAGCCGCCCCGCGCCAAAATTGACCAGGCAAAAGCCAAAAAAGACTAACTCTTCAAGTTGCAAAGGACTTACTTGGTAAGTTGCAAGAGTTGATCGACAAAACCGGTTTCAATATCCCGCAATTTGGGGTATGACATTTTCAACAATGCGTCTTGATTGGCGCTGAAGATATTTTGGAGCAAGATTATGGCTCATAAAAAAGCAGGCGGCTCATCCCGCAACGGGCGCGACTCAGATGGTCGCCGCCTTGGTGTAAAAAAGTTTGGTGGCGAAGCCGTCATTCCGGGCAACATTATTGTACGTCAACGTGGCACCAAATGGCATGCCGGCGTCAATGTCGGTATGGGCGTTGACCATACTTTGTTTGCGATGGCTGAAGGCCATGTCGAGTTTAAAACCAAGTCCAACGGCCGGGCATATATCTCGGTTCTCGCGAAACCGGCCCTGAAGGCCGCAGAATAACGGTGGAGGCACAAACCCCCACCGGTCCCACAGAACCGGTGAGTTTGGGTTTTATACCTTCTCCAGAGCAGACAAAGTCTTCAAAGCTTTATCTCTTCAGGCAAATTCATAAGACCCAAAAAGGGGTTTTGAGCGGGGGAAGTGGGAAACCACTTCCCCTTTGTCTTTTCGGCTTAACATAACCCGCGTATGCCGAAGAAACTGGAGCTCAAAACCATGTTTCCTGATTTGACCCGCGATGACGTTTTCCGCCTTGAGACCAAGCGTCTCTGGTTACGCTGGCCCCGCGCTGCCGATGCTCCGGCAATTCATGCGATTGCCAGCCAAAAAGACGTCGCCATACAAACCAGCAAAATTCCGCACCCCTACGCGCGTGAAGCGGCTGACCAATATGTGCTCAACACCCGCCAATTTAACGCGGCGGGTGAGGCGTTGAACCTCGTCATGACATTGCGCACCGGCAGCCGCAATCTTATCGGGTTCATCAGCGTTGAAATCATGTCAGACAGTCACGCTGAAACTGGCCGCGCTGAAATTGGCTATGCCGTGCACCCTCAATATTGGGGTCAGGATTACGCCACAGAGGCCGTACAGGCGATGGTGGACACCCTGTTCAGCCTGACTCCAACCACAGAAATTGCAGCGCACGTGCGCGTCACAAATCCCGCCTCCCGCCGTGTGCTGGAAAAATGTGGCTTCACGCATACGGGAAACATCATGTGCGCAAGTGCCGCACTTGGCGGCGCGCTTCCTTCGGACATTTTCAGTCTTGATCAAAAGGTATGGACCAGTTTGAAGGGCTGGCGCACCCCGGTTTTGAACAATACGATCCCGGAAATTTGTCCCGATCTATAGAAAATCCCCGAAAATGATAATTTTCGGGGATTCAAAAACTAATGCTACGCGTTCAGCGTGTGGGCATCGGCGTCTCGCCGCGATAGTCATAGAAACCGCGCTGGGTTTTGCGCCCCAGCCAACCCGCCTCGACATATTTTACCAACAGCGGACAAGGGCGATATTTCGAGTCTGCCAATCCCTCGTGCAAAACCTGCATCACTGACAGGCAAATGTCCAAGCCGATAAAATCTGCCAACTGCAACGGTCCCATCGGATGGTTCGCGCCCAGACGCATTGCCGTATCAATAGCATCGACAGAGCCGACGCCCTCATAAAGCGTGTAAATCGCCTCGTTAATCATCGGCAGCAAAATGCGGTTGACGATAAATGCCGGAAAATCTTCCGACATCGTGACCACTTTGCCCAGCCGCCCGATAAATTGTTTGGCCACATCAAAGGTGGCGTCATCGGTGGCGATGCCACGTATCAGTTCCACCAGTTGCATTTTGGGAACCGGGTTCATGAAATGAATACCGATAAAACGCTCCGGACGGTCCGTGACAGAGGCCAGACGGGTAATGGATATCGATGAGGTGTTAGAAGCCATCAGCGCCTGCGGCTTCAAATGCGCGCCCAGCCCGTTAAAAATCTTTTTCTTCACCGCCTCATTTTCGCTGGCGGCTTCGATTACCAAATCACAGTCGCTGAAAGCCGAGTAGTCCGGCGCGGCATGGATATGTTCTAAAGCCAGCTTGCGCTGCGCCTCCGTTATCACTTGGCGGCCAACCAGGCGGCTCAAATTTCCGTTGATCGTGGCAAGACCCGCCTGAATCCGTTCCGCGGAAATATCGAACATCGAAACCTTTATACCAGCCTGAGCGCAAACTTGGGCAATACCGTTGCCCATCTGGCCCGCGCCAATAACTCCGACCTTTTGAATTTCAAAACTCATAACCAGATCCATTTGGTATCGCAAACATTTCGGGCGCGATAATAGGCTATCATCGCGCGCAGTCTAGTATGATCTTATCGCTTCAAAGCGCTGCAGATAATATCTTAAGTCTATTTGCCCAGTTCTTTGGCCAATTCGGGCAACGCGGTGAATAAGTCCGCAACCAAACCATAGTCGGCAACCTGAAAAATCGGCGCTTCTTCATCTTTGTTGATAGCTACAATAATCTTCGAGTCCTTCATACCGGCCAAATGCTGAATGGCACCTGAAATTCCCACAGCGATGTAAAGATTCGGCGCAACAACTTTGCCGGTTTGGCCAACCTGCCAATCGTTTGGCGCATAGCCGGCATCAACCGCTGCCCGCGATGCGCCCATGGCCGCGCCCAGCTTGTCCGCCACAGGCTCGATGTAAATTTTAAAATTATCCGAATTCTGCATCGCCCGGCCACCGGATATTATAATTTTTGCCGACGTCAACTCCGGCCGGTCTGACGTTGCCAAAGCTTCCGATGTGAAGCTCGACAAAGCCGGATCAGCGGCAGCAGCAACCGCCTCAACCGGGGCAGCACCGCTCGAAGCTGTCGCCGCAAAAGATGCCGTACGGACGGTGACAACCCTGATTTTATCAGTGCTCTGCACCGTCTGAATTGCGTTTCCAGCATAAATTGGCCGTTCAAACGTATCAGCAGACACCACTTTGGTGATTTCCGATACCTGCATCACATCCAGCAAAGCCGCAACGCGCGGCATTATGTTTTTAGCGCCAGGCGTCGCACAAGCAACCAGCGCAGTGTAGCCGCCGCTTAAAGACACGATCAATGCGGCAACAGGTTCGGCCAGATCATGCGCATAGAGCGCATTGTCCGCCACCAAAACCTTTGCAACTCCGGCAAGCTTGGCAGCCTCAGCGGCAATCGCCCCA
>JAYTYD010000156.1:0-1025 GCA_043742625.1 Methylovirgula sp.
CACCGCGTTCGCCCATTACGCCAAGCCCGCCGCCCGCGCCGAAAAAGGTTGGTGAAGATACGATTCCGCCATCGGCAAAGGGCATTATCGAGCCCACCCCGCCGCCACCCGATAATCCGCCCAACACGCTGCTCAACAGGCTGGACAACCCGCCTGATCCCGCCTTGAGCGCAGAATTTAAGGTCATATTTGCTAGCTTGGTGCCTATGCCGATCAAAACCTGCTCAAAGCTTTTGCCGCTGGTTGCCGCGCCCGCAAACGCTGCGGTGAGGGATTTAGCGACGTTTTGCGCCGACAAATCCAGCGCGTCCATCGTGGATTTGAGACCGGCAACATCAGTATTGAGGCTGGTGTTGCTGGTAAGCGAAATGGAGGTTGTCGGTGGGGTTAATTTTGTCATGATTTGCCTTTTATGCGTCGGGAAATTGCAACATCAGCCCTTCAAGTTCACCGCGTGAGAGCAGCGCATCACACCGGCCATAGAGCCCATCATGCGCCGCCTTTAACTCACGTGGTGTCATTGCCCAAAAGGCTCGCGAAGACAGCCGCAGAACGCCGAAACCAAACGCCAAAGCATCGTCCCAGGGGAAGGCGGGACGATGTGGCTTAGCGGGGGAAACCCCCGTGGTGTTCAGGCGCTCTGCGGCACCGGCGGGTTTGCGGGCTGGTCCTTGAGGGGCGCAACTCCGGGAGGAATTTGTGCGCCGAATGTTGCAGCCAGCAAATCGGCTGCAATCTGGACATAGCCCTGCACACCACCGGGATGGGGTAGTTGGGAAAGTTGCAAATCGGATATGTCGTGGCCGCCGCCGCGCAGCCCCGCGCCCAAAATGCGGATCAGGTCACGCGCGGCGAGGTGTCCGGTTTCAAAGCGCTTAATCAAAGCCACGAGGTCAGAACTTTCGAATGCCGCTTCCAACTCGGCCAAAGCCCCAAGTGTGAGACAAAGCCTGAAGGGCTTTCCGCCCAGCTCGGCAGCGATTTCACCGCGATATTTGTTGGCCATGGCGTGCCTCACACTGAAA
>JAYTYD010000157.1:0-1412 GCA_043742625.1 Methylovirgula sp.
GAGGCAAGCCCAGCATAGGTATTGATGTAATTGGTGGAAAATTCGGCCAAATACCCGGAAAAGACGTAGCCTCCGCCCAACATGCCAATCAAAGTAAGCACAATTCCCGGCCACAGCTTCCAAATCGCCTGTGCGCCATTTGGCAATATCCGGTGCGCGACGATAAGCGCCACAGTAATAACCAAACCGGTGACACCGATGCGAATGCCCGTTGCGATCCCGCTGAAAGGCGCAAGATCTGGAATATAATTCAAGATAGCGTGCCAAAGCAGGGGGCCAAGCACCACCAGAAACGCCAGAGCCAGCAGCGCGATTGCTCCAAGAACTATATAAGCAACTGATTCTAGCCGCAGCAGCCACCACGGCCGCAGCTCCTTAAAATTATAGGCGCGGTTAAGGGCGATCCGCATAGCTTCGATTCCATTAGAGGAGAAATACAGCGAAAGAAGGACGCCAATTGTCAGGAGGTCGCCGCGGCTGGTTGTTAACACCGTGCGGATTTCGGCAGAGATTGGCGCGGATGCTTGCGGCGGCCAGGTTTCAAATAAAATGCGAATGACCTCATCGGCCAGTTCTTTGGAACCAAAAAAACCGGCAAGCGACGTTACGACGATCAAAAACGGAAACAACGACATCAACGCCGAGAGCGCGACATGGCTAGCGATAGCCCAACCATCGTCGTCCAGAAAGCCCATATAGGTATCCCAGAGCAAGATTACGGCGCGCTCCACTGTGCTTTATCTTTCCATCTTCGCAGTGTTTCGTTTTTGCTCATGACTTTTCTTGATTGGGCCATCGAAATCGGGCACAAGCGCGTCAATCATTCTGACTCTTACAGTCTAACCTAGGTTTTTGGTCATGTCTCTGCCTCTGCGCGTCGGTATTGCTGGTTTGGGTACTGTCGGTGCCTCGGTAATCCAGCTTTTGCGAAATCAGTCTAACGCATTGGCAACACTTACCGGCCGGTCCATCATCGTGACCGCAGTCAGCGCGCGCGACAAATCCCGTGACCGTGGTTTCGATAAAGACACTCTGATCTGGTATGATGATGCGGTAAAACTCGCAACCTCACCCGAAATTGATCTGTTCGTCGAATTGATGGGCGGTGATGAGGGCCCGGCGCGCTTGGCGGTTGAAGCCGCACTTGCGTCCGGCAAGCCCGTGGTAACCGCGAACAAGGCCTTGTTGGCAAAACACGGGATGGCGCTCGCCCGCAGTGCCGAATCCAAAAATGTCGCTCTTGCCTTTGAAGCTTCAGTGGCGGGTGGAATTCCTGTTGTCAAAACCCTGCGTGAGGGGCTGGCAGGAAATTCCATTCAGCGCGTTTATGGAATTCTCAACGGCACCTGCAATTATATCCTATCAAAAATGGAACAAGAAGGCCTGAGCTTTGAAGAGTGTCTCACCGAGGC
>JAYTYD010000158.1:0-2810 GCA_043742625.1 Methylovirgula sp.
GGCGGCCAGAGCGCCATGTAGAACCGTGCGGCGGCTCGTGGCCGGAGACAGTGTTTTTTCATTGAGCAACATAATGGCCTCAGGGGTAAGGAGAGATGAAAACTGATTCGAACAGTAAAAATTTGAATCTGACTTTAATCAGCCAGCATATTGTGGCAAGAGCGCGACGCGGGGCCTCATCCCAAGCCGCAGATTATTGTAGGATCGCAAGCAAAGCTTTGCGCAAAAACATTTCAACTTCGACAGCGCTCATTTGATTTCAAAAGCATTATTTTGCCCTTAACCGCATTATTTTGCCTTTAACACTTGCGCGCCCAGCCTTATCAAAGCCGCCCGCAAGGGTGCATCGTCAATTTCCATAGTTGCTTCCTGCGCCCGGGCAAACTGTGCCGCATTTGGCATCATTGGAACTTTGAAAGGCATGGCGCGCTGCAATGGCGCTTGCCGCAAGCTGACTTTCCCGACGCATCGCCAACCAAAAAAGCCGTTCACCCGCTGCAAAATTATCGCAGATAAATGCTGAATTTCCAACGCCGCATAACCCTCCACTTGCAACACCAGTGTGGCCGGTTCGGCCATGCCTTCGTTCGCTTTTTTGCGGGCGCCGGCTGGCCATTGCAGCTTGACCGGCGCGCATTGTGTTGCGATTTTTGCGCCCACCACATCGGCCCAGTGTAAAATCAAATCACCTTGCGCAAAGCCAAACTTGCTAAAAGCGTCGCCAAGCGCCTGCGGTACAAAATCCGCCAAAGGCTTGGACGCTTTGGAGCGAGATCCTGCGTTAAATTTTCGGGGGGCAACAACCATTTGATATTCTTTGCGGCTTGCCCCCAGTTGAGCTTTCGCAGCATATCACTCTGATGACGACGCACCAACAAATTCTGGCGCATTCCCCGCCGCAAAATCAAACGTCCGTGCCAGACCTGTTGTTGCGCTGGTATGACGCCAATCGGCGCTTTTTGCCATGGCGGCGGGATCATCCTGATGCTTATAGCGTTTGGCTGTCCGAGATTATGTTGCAGCAAACCACGGTGAAGGCGGCTATTCCGTATTTTACCAAATTCATCGCGCTTTGGCCAGACGTCAGAGCGCTTGCGGCGGCACCCACAGCAGAGGTTATGAGGGCTTGGGCCGGGCTTGGCTATTACTCACGCGCCCGCAATCTCCATGCCTCTGCAAAACTTGTCGCTGAAATCTATCAGGGCCAATTTCCTGCCGCCGAGGCTGACTTGCGCAAGCTTCCGGGTGTCGGCCCCTACACCGCCGCAGCCATTTCCGCCATCGCGTTCAACCGGCGCGCCGTCGTGGTGGATGGCAATGTCGAGCGGGTGATGTCGCGATTGTTTGCCGTTGAAAATGCGTTGCCCGCTGCCAAGCCGGAAATTTACGGCCTCACAGACTCTCTCACGCCTCACAGCCGTTGCGGAGATTTTGCCCAAAGTATGATGGATCTGGGTGCCAGCCTTTGCGCGCCACGCAATCCGCAATGTCTGATCTGCCCGTTGAGCCGGGTGTGTCTGGCATATCAGCGCGGTGATCCGGTAAACTTTCCGCGTAAAGCGCCCAAGGTGGCGCGCCCGGTGCGGCGCGGCGCGGCGTTTTACATCGCGCGCGCTGACGGTGCAATTTTAGTACGAACGCGTCCGGATAAGGGCCTGTTGGGTGGCATGACCGAACTTCCCGGCAGCGCGTGGAGCACAACTTTTAACACCAATACCGCTTTGGAAACCGCGCCGCTGAACCTGTCGTTTTTTGAAGCCGCAAGCGTCAGCCATGTTTTCACCCATTTTGCGCTTGAACTCATGGTCTTTGTTGGGCACGCTTCGCCAGATATTCCCGCGCCGCTGACCTTTCGCTGGGTGCTGCCGGCACAACTCGAAACCGAGGCGTGGCCCTCGATTATGCGTAAAGTTTTAGAGGCCGGAGCCGCCCATGAGCGTCGAATTTTTTAAAGACCACTGTCGCGTAAGCCTCGGTAAAAAGACCTGCACAATACCACTAAAGTCAGATCCCGAAGGAGATGACGGACCCGATATTCTATTGTTGTTGGATGAGGTCACCCACTGGTCAGCTCCAAATGAGGCTGAAGAAATTAGCCTCGAAGCACTGGCAAAAATCACCGAGATGATCGAGCGGGCCTCCGCGAAACAGGGCCTGAGCCTTGAGTTCGAGTGATTAAAACCGGCATTGACGCCGGGTTAACCACGATCGGTTAAGCTCAAAAACAGCAACTCTATCAGCCACGCTCCTCACAGCGCATCCTTGTCATTAGCTACGCCTTTCAAGTGATTCGAAAGACTCAAAAAATTCGCTCAGTATCATCTGGAACATGAGACAGTTGATGTGTCGGATGTTGAGCATCATCCCGCGCCGCGAACCGATTCTATTGATTCAACAATCCAGCTTTTTCGCGGGCGTGAGAGGCAAAACATCCCTATTCGGCGGCTTCGCGCATTTCGTTACGGAATGTGCCGCGAAAATCGTCAATCACCTTCAACCCGTCCGGCGTTTCCAAGTGCCAGAAAGTCCACCCGTTGCAGGCGGGCAGGCCTTGCGCCAGGGCGCCAATCTTGTGAATCGAGCCAATGATATTTTGGTAACAAAGCGTGCCGTCAGCGCGGATCAGTGCTTCAAACCTGCGCTTTTCGTCGACGAGTTTTGTTCCAGCCTCAATCATGCCCGCTTCAAGCAAAGCTAGAAAAGCGACACGCGGCTCGGTGCGTTTTGCCGGCGCTTCAACCACAGCATCGAGCGGCAGCGGCGTCACGGCTTTAATACGCGCATCGGCTGCTTTCGCATAAAGCGGATCC
>JAYTYD010000159.1:0-1594 GCA_043742625.1 Methylovirgula sp.
ACGACCGGCGTAGTCCCAACTATCGGCGTCGTGCAGTCGTCATAAGGCTTGCTGATGGTATTCGGAATTTTCACCGTTGAGGCGTAAAGCGAATAACGACCGGCAATAGAGAATTCCTCAGTTATCGGCAACCCGGCGCGCAACGTGCCGCCGGTGATCCAGTTTTGGTAAAACGCATACTTTGACGCATCTGTTTGCTTGCGGAACAGATCGAAGCCAAGCGCGATTCTTTGGTCGGCAAAGTTTGGCTCGGTGAAATTCAATTCCACGCCGCGTGAGCTGGAGCCGCCGCTGGCAGAAATTTTAAGGTATTGCCCACGGCCAAGAAAGTTGGTCTCGGTCAGAGAAACCTCACCGATGATGCCATCCGCTGTGGAATAGCCTCCGCCAAATCCGAATGAGCCCGTTGACTGATCTTCAACATCGACATTGATGACGACGCGGTCAGGCGTTGAACCGGGCGAATTGGTGATCTTGACGCTTTTGAAGAAGCCCAAACCATTTAACCGACGCTCGGCGCGGTCAATCAGCACGCGGTTGTAGGGGTCACCTTCGCCAATATCGAATTCACGACGGATGACATAATCGCGGGTGCGCGTATTTCCGTGAACGTTGATACGCTCGACGTAGACACGCGGGCCGTCCTCAACAATAAAAGTGATGGCTACTGTGCGGGAAGCTCCATTGCGATCGCCGCGCGGATGAACCTGCGCGAACGAGTAACCGGCCCGGGCCACAGAGCGGGTCATGCGCTCAACACTCTTTTCTAGGGCATCGCCATTATAAACATCACCCACCGAGAGGCCAATGTCGCTTGCGAGTGAAGCATTGGCGACGTTTGGCAGGCGCGAGTCGATGTTTAGCGCGCTGATGCGATACTGGGTACCCTCGTTGACGCCAATAGTGACAATCCAGCCACCCTGCGCCGCATCAAAAATGCCGGACGCTTTGGTGATCTGAATGTCCGCATAACCATTTTTGAGATAATAACGGCGAATGATTTCCGCGTCTGAGGCTATTTTATCCGGATCATACACGTCCGAAGTTTTGAAAAACGACAGGAAATTCATCTCCGAGGTGGACATGAGCCCGCGCAATTTCGACGCGGAATAAGCCTCACTGCCGATAATATCAATCTTCTTTACGCCGGTTTTGTCACCTTCTTTAATGGTGAAAACCACGTCAACGCGGCCATTTGGCAAATCCACCGTGCGGTATGACACTGATGCTAGGCCGCGACCGGAGCGCTTGTAAACATCTAGAATGCGTTGTGTGTCCGCCTGAGCAGTGGCAGCATCAAATTTTCCGCGGGATTTTGTCTGCAAATAATCGACAATTTCAGATCCCTTGAGCTTGCTGTTGCCCTCAAAGGCGACCTGATTAATTTCGATGCCCGAAGTTGCAGCCATGACAGCAGGAGCAAGGACGCCGACAGGAGCCGCAACCAAACCGCCGAACACCAGAGCGACCAAAGACAGGCGCTGAAAAAATCCACGAACTGAGCGCATTAAGACCGATCCCTCGTCTTTAATTGTTTCGGGTAACATTGAACCGAAGCATTAAGAATTTAAATTTCGTCGTTAAAGGTGAGCGT
>JAYTYD010000160.1:0-4695 GCA_043742625.1 Methylovirgula sp.
ACACGCGTCGGCGTTGTGGGCGGGGTAATGCTTGGTCTTGGCCGCGCTTTGGGCGAGACCATGGCGGTTACATTCGTGATCGGCAACTCACACAAAGTAGCCGCCTCTTTGCTCAGCCCGGCTACAACGATTTCAGCCACGATCGCCAATGAATTTCAGGAGTCCAGCGGCATGTTTACATCGGCGTTACTCGCTTTAGGCCTAATGCTTTTCGTTATCACCTTCATCGTTCTTGCTGCCGCCCGAGTTATGTTGATGCGCCTCGAACAAAAAGCCGGGGCCTAAAGTCCATGACATTAACTCTGAACGTGACGCCTCGAGGCGCTTATCAAAGACGCAAAGCCACCAGTTCAATCATGATGGCTTTGTGCTGGGCTGCGACAATTTTCGGTTTGGCGTGGCTGACGCTTATTTTGGGTGCGCTAATTTGGAATGGTTTCGCCGGTCTAAACCTCAATATTTTCACTCAGGATACACCGGGACCCAACACGGACGGCGGCGGCTTGCGCAACGCAATTGTCGGCTCCCTCATTATGACCATTATGGGTGTGGGTATAGGTACACCCATCGGTATGCTTGCCGGAACCTATATGGCCGAATATGGCCGCTTCTCGAAGCTGACTTTCTACATCCGCTTTGTGAATGATATCCTTTTGAGTGCGCCCTCGATCATCATCGGTCTGTTTATTTATCAAGTTGTTGTGGTTCCGATGGCAGGTTTTTCGGCGTTGGCCGGTGGTTTAGCTCTTGCTGTTATCGTTATCCCGGTCGTGGTGCGCACAACAGAGGATATGCTTCTGCTGGTTCCGGTGCCGCTGCGTGAAGCAGCAGCCGCTCTTGGATTGCCGCGCTCTCATGTGGTGTTAAAAGTGGCATACCGGGCCGCAGCGGCCGGCTTGATAACCGGTGTGTTGCTGGCCATTGCCCGTGCCAGCGGCGAGACTGCTCCTCTGTTGTTTACAGTGCTTTCGAGTCAATTTTACAGCACGGATTTAACGCAACCCATGGCCAACCTGCCTGTGGTCATCAATACTTTTGCCGGTAAAGGCTATGCTAATTGGCAGCAGCTTGCGTGGACAGGAGCTCTCATTATTACCTTAACCGTGCTGACGCTCTCGGTCGGAGCGCGCGTGCTCGGCGCACAAAGGACGAAGAAATGACCAATATTGCATCTCAAACTACAGTATCTTCCCAGCCATTTCCTGGTGCCGGTCAGCCGCAAAAGGTAAGCATCAAGGATCTCAAGTTTTTTTACGGTGACAATCTTGCGCTTAAAACCATCAATCTTCCGCTTTACGCCAACAAAGTAACAGCATTTATCGGGCCGTCGGGCTGTGGCAAGTCAACGCTGTTGCGGGTCCTAAACCGCATGTACGACCTTTACCCCAAACAGCGGGCCGAAGGCGAGGTGATATTGGATGGCCATAACATTCTCGATCCAAAAATGGATCTGAATTTATTGCGCTCGCGCATTGGAATGGTGTTTCAAAAACCAACGCCGTTTCCGATGTCGATCTATGACAATATTGCTTTTGGCATCAAGCTCTACGAAAAACTGTCCAAGTCCGAAATGGACGGTCGCGTGGAAGCGGCTTTGAAGGGCGCTGCGTTATGGGGCGAGGTTAAAGACAAACTCAACGCCAGCGGGCTGTCTCTATCGGGTGGTCAACAGCAGCGTTTATGCATTGCGCGCTCTGTGGCAATTCAACCAGAAGTTATTCTTTTTGACGAGCCCTGCTCAGCTTTAGATCCTATTTCCACCGCGAAGGTGGAGGAGTTAATTGACGAATTAAAAACCCAGTACACCATCGCCATCGTTACGCACTCGATGCAGCAGGCGGCGCGTGTGTCGGACTACACGGCGTTTATGTATCTCGGGTCGTTGATTGAGTATGATGTGACCAACAAAATTTTCACCTCGCCAGCCAATAGCCAGACCCAAGACTACATTACCGGCCGGTTCGGCTGAGCAAGGAACTTTAAAATGACAGATCACATTGTATCGGCTTTTAACAAAGAGCTTGAGGCCCTCGACCGTAAAATCGCGGAAATGGGTGGCATTTCAGAAAAAATGCTGATGGAAGCTATGGATGCGCTCAGCAACCTTAATCTTGATCTGGCGCAAGAAGTCATCAAGGCTGATATGCGGCTGGACATTTTGCAGCGTGAAATTGAAGATAGCGCTATTCTTACCATCGCGAGACGCCAGCCAATGGCCGTTGACCTGCGTGAAACCGTGGCGGCTATCCGCGTTTCCGGTGATTTGGAACGTGTGGGTGATTTGGCTAAGAATGTCGCAAAACGTGCTCTTAAAATTGCCAAGGAACAGCGTCCGCAAATTCCTCGCGCCATCATCGGAATCCGTCATATGAATGATATGGCCGCATTGATGATGAAGGATGTGCTTGACGCTTTTGCGCAGCGAGACGAAAAACTTGCCCGCTCAGTTTGGCAGCGTGATGGAGAGCTTGATGCTCTAGAAGATTCCGTCTTTCGCGATATGCTGACCTTTATGATGGAAGATCCGCGTAACATAACACTGTGCACCCATTTGCTGTTTTGCGCCAAAAACATCGAGCGCATTGGCGACCATGCCACCAACATCGCCGAAACAGTTGTCTATCTAGTGACAGGTGAAACACTGCCCTTTGACCGGCCAAAGGGCGTTAACGCGTAGGGTCCCGCTTAGTCTGGCTTAAAAAAAACCGGCAGCCTGCTCAAAACGCACGTCCCGCCGAAGGAAGCGCATCGATGATTCAACTCTCAACATCCACCGGCGCCCAGCGGGATTTTGCCGAAGGCGGGATTTCCAATCCTCGCAGGTCAATTAATGCCGCAGCGCCCCGCGTACTGGTGGTGGAAGATGATGCATCGCTGGCATTATTGCTGAGCTATAACCTCGAAGCCGAAGGCTATCATGTTGAGCGCGCCGAACGTGGCGATGAGGCGGAGTTAAAGTTAGCTGAAAATCCGCCTGATTTGGTTATTTTGGATTGGATGTTGCCGGGTGTGTCGGGGTTGGAGATTTGCCGCAGGCTACGAGCTCGTGAAATCACCAAAACTCTACCGGTTATTATGCTAACAGCCCGTGGTGACGAGGGCGAGCGGGTGCGCGGGTTGTCGGTTGGCGCTGATGACTACGTGGTCAAGCCTTTTTCTGTACCCGAGTTGATGGCGCGGGTGCGGGCTTTGTTGCGCCGCGCCAAACCTGAGCGCGTGGCGTCGAGATTGGCGGCAGGAGACCTCGATTTAAACCGCGAAACCCACCGTGTTATGCGCAATGGCCGTGATATTCATCTTGGACCGACAGAGTTCCGTCTGATAGAATTTTTGATGGAGCGCCCGGGCCGTGTTTTCTCCCGCGCGCAATTGCTCGACGGGGTATGGGGTATGTCGGCTGAAATCGACGAACGCACCGTTGATGTCCACGTCGGACGCCTGCGCAAGGCGCTTTCACGCGGGCGGGAACGTGATCCTATCCGCACTGTTCGGGGAGCGGGCTACGCATTTGATGAGACGTTTGGGAAAAGCTGAGCTTATTGCTACTTTAAAAGCGGAAGCGTTGCGCCGCGAGCCCCAAGCTGAGTGAAAACAATATGAAGACCTTGAACGCGATCAGCGCTTTTAAGCCCTAATATCCCGGTTGGATGATTGCGCGACATTCAGAATACCGCCTACCGCCCACAGAAAGGAAAAGTTACCGCTGAGCTTTTTCGGAGCTTTGATGTCCGGAGATTTCCTCTCCAGCGTCTGGCTTCAATTGCAAATGAAACAGGACCGAGCTTGCGGAAATGAGCGCGACTACAAAAAACGCCGTGCTGAAATCACTTATCTGAATAGTAAGATCGCCTCGCTTCGCCTGCATAACTTCCAGCACAATAGCTGCAATAGCCACTCCGAAAGAGCTGGAAAGCTGCTGTGCCACGCTGGCAAAGCTGGTGGCGTAGCTCATACGGTTTTTAAAATATCTCGGCATAGGCAATAGTATTCAGACTGGTGAACTGCAAAGACCGGAAAAATCCGCCTACAAGCAATAGCGGGTAGATAATCACATAGGGCGTGGATTTACCGATCAATCCTGTGGCTGCCAATAGTGCAGCGCTCAAAAGCGCATTGCCGATCAGCACCCGCCCGAAACCGTAGGCTTTCAGCACATATTTCGTAGTTACCTTCATCACCAAAGCACCCACGGCGGCAACAAAGGTCAGTGATCCGGACTCAAAGGCGCTTAAGCCGAACCCGATTTGCAGCATAAGTGGCAGCAAAAACGGAACTGCGCCAATGCCGATACGAAACAACGTACCGCCAACTATGGCGGTACGTTAAGTGGTTATTTTAAGCAAGGTCAAACCAATGCCAGGTGATTTAGCCCGCCGAGCGTAGAGAACGTAGGCACTCAACAACAGTAAACCAATTATAATCAGGGCGATGACTTGGTTTTCAGGGAGAAAGTCGCGTCCGATAATGGTTACGCCGAATACCAGCGTTGCCATACCAAATCCGGTGAGCAAAAGCCTGATAAGATCCAGTGGTAGTCTATTTTTATCGCGAATGTCGGGGATAAATGCGGTCGCAAGGCCAATGCCAAGCAATCCTATCGGCACGTTTATCCAGAAGATCCAACGCCAATGAAAATAAGTGGTGATGAACCCGCCCACCAACGGCCCGACCACAGGACCTATCAAAGCAGGCGTG
>JAYTYD010000161.1:0-2940 GCA_043742625.1 Methylovirgula sp.
TCGCCATTACGGAATATCGTTTCGCGACCCAGCAGCACAATGCTTGGATCATCGACGCTGAAAGTCGCCAACATCCGCTTAAACGGTGCGGCTTTAAGCGCCGCCTCGCCTTGGAAGCCGCCCGATCTGCGCACTGCAAAACGCAATCCGGCTTCATAAGGGGTTGAGTCGGCGTTTATGTCCGCCCCCCACGCGCGATAACCTTTTTCAAGCCGCAGACTTTCGATGGCGCGGTAGCCGCAATTTTTGATACCAAACACCGCCCCTGCTTGAATCAATCTGTCATAGGCGGCGGGTAAATCATTGATGGCGATATGCAATTCGTAACCAAGCTCGCCCACGTAGGTCACACGCAGCGCCCTCACATCCGGCCCGCTGAGGTCGATGATTTTGCAGCCCATAAAGGGCAGGGCGGCGTCGCTGACATCGCTGAGCGACACTTTTGCCAATACGTCGCGGGCGCGCGGCCCCATCAGCGATAAAACGCCAAAGTGCCCGGTCATATCTTCAAATTGAACATCCAAGCCGGGCGGAATATTGCGCGCAATCCATGAAAAATCATGGGTGCGGAAGCCGGTTCCGGTGACGATATAAAATTTGTCTTCCGCCAAACGCGCCACTGTAAGATCTGCCTCTATCCCGCCGCGTTGATTCAACATTTGCGTGTAAGTCAGGTTGCCGACAGCGCCGGTAACGTGGTTAGCACAGAGCCAATCCAGCGCCTTTGCAGCGTCGAGCCCGCGCAATTCAAACTTTGCAAAACTGGTTTGGTCAAACAGCCCGACACGCTCGCGCACGGCCCTATGTTCCTCGCCCACCGCATCAAACCAGTTTTGACGCCCATAGGTGTAAATATCGCGCGGCGCTGCGCCTTGCGGCGCAAACCAGTTTGGTCGTTCCCACCCGAGTTTGCTCCCGAAACACGCCCCAACCCGTTCCAGACGCTCATATAACGGTGAAACTTTCACCATCCGCGCGCTGGACATTTCCTCATGCGGCCAAGCCATGGTGTAGTGCTTGGAATAGGCCTCCAAAGTGCGGGTTTTAACAAAGTCCTTAGCGCTATGCACATCGCGCGAGAAGCGGCGAATGTCCACCGGCCAAAGGTCCATCGGCGGACGACCATCAAGAATCCATTGCGCCAAGCCCCAACCCGCGCCGCCAGCGGATGCGATGCCAAAAGCATTGAAGCCGCAACCCATGAAAAATCCCGCAACTTCGGGGGCTTCGCCCAAAATGAAGTTCCCGTCCGGCGTAAAGGCTTCCGGCCCGTTCAGCAGCTGCCGCACGCCCGCCGTTTGCAAAATTGGCGTACGGAACAGCGCCTGTTCCATGGTTGGCTCAAAATGATCCCACCGCGAGGATAGCAATGAGAAGTGAAAATCTTGCGGAATACCCTCATCAGCCCAGGCAATCGGGTTCGGCTCATATCCGCCCATCACCAGCCCGCCGACATCCTCTTTATAATAAATCAGCCGGTCCGGGTCGCGCAGAGTTGGCAAGTTGCGCGGCACGCCGCAAGGCTCTGTTATGAGATATTGATGCTCAACCGACTGCACGGGGATGGTAACGCCAGCCATCAGCCCGATCTCGCGCGACCATTGCCCGGCGCAGCAGACGACTGTTTCACAGGTAATCTCGCCTTGTGCGGTTTTAACCCCGGCAACGCGACCGTTTTTCACAGAAATACCGGTCACTTCGACATCTTCAAAAATCTTGACACCGCGCATCCGGGCACCTTTTGCCAAGGAGAGTGTTATGTCGGACGGATTGGCTTGCCCGTCGGTTGGCAGGAATGCAGCGCCGACAACATCGGAATTGTCCATAATCGGGAACAGGTCCAGCGCTTCTTGTGGTGACAACAGGTGCATTTCCAGACCAAAGCTATGCGCCGTTGTGGCTTGGCGTTTAATCTCGGTGAAGCGTTCAGCGTTGCAGGCAAGCCGCAGGCCACCATTCATCTTCCAGCCGGTAGCCTGTCCTGTTTCAGCTTCCAGCCCTTGATAGAGAGCGACGGACTCTTTTAAAAGCCGCGTAACATTGGCCGAGGAACGCAATTGCCCAACCAGCCCCGCCGCGTGAAACGTGGTGCCGGAGGTAAGCTTTTTACGCTCAAGCAGGATAACGTCTTTCGCACCGAACTTTGCCAGATGATAGGCTGTGGAACAGCCGATAATGCCGCCGCCAAGGACTATAATTTGCGCGTGAGCGGGAAGCGTCATGGACTCTCCTTCAAATAGTTGTATGCGACTTCAAACCTTCGCAAATACGCATCAGAATAGGTTTCGTAATCAAAATCGATGGTCGAAGTCGTGGTCGAAACCATGCCCCACAGCGCCTCCCGCAACAGCGATAGGCAGCGCATGGCGTTGAATTGCTGCAACTGGGGAGCATCAGCAGCGCGGTTAAAATAGCGCGCCAGAATCGCGCGCTCCGCAACTTCATTCAGCTCGGAATTGGTGGCAAAATTCGCCAGATCGAACAGCGGCGAATTGAAACCCGCGTAGTCCCAATCGATAAGCCAGAGCCTTTTGCCGTCGTCGATGAAATTTGCGGCAAGCAAGTCATTATGACAGTAAACCATAGAGATTTGGCCGACCAATGACCTGAGATGACCAATTTTTGTCCACAGTGCGCCGTAATCCGCATACGCTTTGTTGTCCGGATTTTCCAATATTTTAAGGTAATTTTGCACCACATGGAACGGCCAAAATGTGAGCAACGGCCCCCGTAAATGTACCGCCATCTTGCGATGCGCGGTAGCGATCAGGTCCAGCGCGGGCATTGGATTTGCGCGCATATCTGTCGCGCTCAACGTGCGCCCTTCGATGAAATCCAGCACGAGAACACCGTATTCATGATACACAACGCGAGGGGAAACGCCTGCTTTTTCAGCGGCTTGCGAGGCAGCCAGCTCATTGAAACGCATGATGCCGTGTG
>JAYTYD010000162.1:0-14407 GCA_043742625.1 Methylovirgula sp.
TGGGTCGCGGGCGGATGAAACCGCACGATAAAAGCTGCCATTTACCAAATATGACTTGACCAAAACGCTTGAGCGTCGCATCCCTCTGCCTCTTTGAAATTTGGAAGGTATTGCTATGGAAGATATTGCTGCGACAGGGGTTGCCGGTGAAGAGCTGAAACAGTTCATCGAACGTATCGAGCGACTCGAAGAAGAAAAAAAGGCTATTTCCGACGATATTAAGGAAGTTTTCGGCGAAATGAAGGGCCGTGGCTATGATGTCAAAGTCGTGCGTCAGGTGTTGCGCATTCGCAAAACCGACCGTGCTGAACGCCAGGAGCAGGAAGCCATTCTTGATCTTTATCTTAATGCGCTGGGAATTATCTAAATCACGCTTGGTCTAAATCACGCTTGGCTTAAAGCCGGAGCGGGCAGGGGCCGCAATGCCGCTCAACATTCAACAAAATTAACGGCCAGACCGCCCAGCGACGTCTCTTTATATTTGCTGCTCATGTCCGCGCCGGTCTGGCGCATGGTCGCCACCACCTGATCAAGCGTAACCATGTGTTGGCCTTTGCCCCGCATAGCCAAAGAGGCGGCACTGATCGCCTTGATGGCACCGAAGGCGTTACGCTCGATACAGGGAATTTGCACCAAGCCGCCAATCGGGTCGCAAGTCATGCCAAGGTGATGCTCCATGCCAATTTCAGCGGCATTCTCGATTTCGTCGTTTGACCCGCCCAGCGCGGCAACCAGCCCCGCCGCCGCCATCGAGCATGCAACGCCGACCTCGCCTTGACAGCCGACTTCCGCGCCCGAAATGGATGAATTCATCTTGAAAATGCCACCGATAGCGGTGGCGGCCAGTAAAAAATTACGGCTTCCTTGCGCGTTCGCGCCGATACAAAAATCGCGGTAGTAGCGCATCACGGCCGGAACGACGCCTGCGGCACCATTGGTGGGCGCGGTTACCACGCGGCTGCCCGCGGCATTTTCCTCATTCACCGCAATGGCAAAGGCGGATACAAATTCCATTGCTTCATTGGCCGAGCGGTTGTTGCGCAATTGATCGGCCTTGAGCGTGTCGATCAAATATTTGGCACGGCGGCGCACGGTGAGCTTGCCGGGCAGTTGCCCTTCTGTGGTCAAACCCCGCTCCACACACGCCGCCATAACACTGGCGATTCGGTCGATAAAGTCCAGAACTTCACAGCGCGGGCGTTGTGCCAGCTCATTTTCGAACACCACGTCAGCAATGGATTTTTCTGCCTTTCGCGCCATCGCCAAAAGCTCCGCACCGGAGCGATAAGCAAAAGGCAGTGTGACAGTCTGCGCCGCAATAGCCAGCTCCGCCCCTGCCTCGACGATAAATCCGCCGCCGGTAGAGAGCCATGTTTGTTGCAAAACGGGGGTGCCGCTGGCGTCGAGGGCGGCAAAGTGCATCGTATTGGGGTGTTCGGCGCGGTGGGTGTCAAAGTCAAATATTAGACTTTTTGCGGGATCAAACGTCACCAGCCAATTGCGTTTCAAAGCAATTTTGTGGTGGGCATGGAGCTGATCCAGAAAGCTTTCCGCCGCATCGGGGTCAATTGTGGCTGGTTCAAAGCCGCCAAGCCCCAAAAATGTGGCTCTGTCGGTGTTGTGGCCCTTGCCTGTCCAAGCGAGCGAGCCGAACAATGTTACGACAATGGCTGTGCTTCGCTGTGCATGCGGGCTCTTCAGCAACGCGTCGCGAAAAGCCTTTGCGGCCTTCATCGGGCCAACCGTGTGCGAAGACGACGGGCCGATGCCAATCTTGAACAGGTCGAACAGACTAATCATTCAATACCGCCTTGAGTTTCGCGAGCACACAATGATTTGCCGGTTTTTACTTGTCAAATTCCGGCATCGGCAAAATTTCCGCAATTCTATACGAAAATATGGCGGTCATTAAGGTCGCGTTTACCCTAATCGCGCAGATTGATCGGGCTTTAACCCACAGCGTACCTTTCGGGATCTGATGACCTCTACTATTTTGATTGTTGATGACGACCCGGTGCAACGCCGTTTGCTTGAAGCCACTGTTCGGCGTTTTGGCTATGATGTGGAGCTGTGTGATGGCGGCGAAAAAGCCATTCAGCGCCTCAAAAATACCCAAACGGTCAATATCGATCTGATGATACTTGATCTGGTCATGCCCGATCTGGATGGCATGGGCGTGCTTTCCAAACTGCGCGAATTGAACATTGTTGTACCGGTCATTGTGCAAACGGCGCATGGCTCGATAGAGGCTGTTATTTCTGCCATGCGCGCCGGAGCCGCAGATTTTGTGGTGAAGCCTGTTGGCGCTGAGCGCCTGCAAATTTCCATCAAAAACACCCTGCGGTTTGATGCGCTTGAAGGCGAAGTCCGGATGATGAAACAGCGCGCTTCGGGTGCGCTGACCTTTAAAGACATCGTCACCCGCAGCGCCGATATGGACCGCGTTATCCGCCTTGGCGAGCGTGCGGCAAAATCCAATATTCCGGTGCTGATTGAAGGCGAATCAGGCGTCGGCAAAGAGGTTATTGCCCGCGCCATTCAAGGTGCGTCGGACCGAAAAGGCAAAGCCTTTGTCACCGTCAACTGTGGAGCATTGCCAGAAAATCTGGTCGAATCCATTTTGTTCGGTCATGAAAAAGGGGCGTTTACCGGCGCGACGGAGAAACACACCGGCAAATTTGTCGAAGCCCACGGCGGCACGTTATTCTTGGATGAAATTGGTGAACTGCCGCTTGATACGCAGGTAAAATTACTTCGTGCTTTGCAAGAGGGGGAAGTGGATCCGGTCGGCGCTAAGCGATCTGTGCGCGTGGACATCCGGCTGATTTCGGCCACCAATCAAAATCTGATCGAACTGGTCAAAGCCGGAAAATTTCGCGAAGACCTGTATTACCGCCTCAATGTGTTTCCCGTGACTGTACCCTCGCTGCGGGTGCGGCGCGAAGATATTCCCGATCTATCCCGCCGGTTCACGGCTCGTTTCGCTGCCGAAGAGGGCAAGCGCATTAGGGGGTTGACTGCGGAGGCTCTGGCGTTGCTGTCCAGTTACAGCTGGCCGGGCAATGTTCGCCAATTGGAAAACGCTACATTCCGTGCGGTGGTGTTGGCCGAAGGCGATGAGCTCGGCGTCACCGAATTTCCACAAATTGCCGCCCAAGTCAGCGGTTTCGACGTGCGCGTGCCGGCTGCGGCCCAACATGCTCCCGGCCGGATTGAACGTGAAATTGTTCGTGTGGAAGTGCGCGATCCCACCGCGATTGCCGCGCTCAACGAAAACGGCGATGTCCGCCCGCTGGATCAAGTTGAGGCGGCAATGATCCGCCTCGCCATTCAGCATTACCGCGGGCAAATGTCAGAAGTGGCGCGCAAACTTGGCATTGGCCGGTCTACGCTTTACCGGAAAATGAGCGAACTCGGGCTGTCGGATCAGATAGGCGCAGAGCAGGTGCAGAGTCTTTACATCGGATAGGTTGCTTGGAGAGCAGATGTTGCGGCGCGTGTTGTTGCGCACATGCAACACTCCCACAATGTTTACTTAGGTAGGTCGAAGTTTTAACAAGACTGCTTTAAGCAATACATTGAATTTGCAGATGAATTGCGGGGGCGTTTTTTATCTTAGGCTAAAACGCATGTTGACCAAGAATATGAAATCTTCACTTTATATGAAATCTTCACTTTATATGAAATCCGCACTTTATATGAAAGCCGCTGTTTGCTTGGCAGCTTTGCTTTCCGGCACGGCATTGTGCCCGGCGCGCGCTGATGATGACGTGCCAAATCCGGGCCGTCTTGCCTTTGTGAGCAAATCCGAAGCGCAAGCGCGCTATAAAAGCGGGCCGTTTGCCTTGCCTGTTTCTGCTTCGCCGACGACTGTGACGGCTATGCCTCCCCGGCACGCCCCGCCGGTATTCGAAATAAGTACTCCGGCTTCGCCACCCGTGATGGTTGATTTTGCGCGCAATTTGGTTGCCGTTCCGGCAGTGGTCACCGCCAGTGTCGAGCCGGTGCCCGAACCACCGGCTGCGGCCAGTATCAAGCCTGAGATTTTGCATGACCGCCCGGCGCTGCAAAGCGCATCTGAGGCAAGAAGTGCACCTGAGACAAGTCCGGCGCTGGCAAATCCCTCGCTGGCAAGCCCGGCTCTGATTATCGCGCCGCCAACGGCTCCGGCAGGGGAGCCTGTGCTTTCCGCCGAAGCGGAAATATTGAAAGCGGCTGTGACGGCGCTCGTAAACGCCCCCGCTCTCAAAAGCGGCGACAAAAAGCGCCGTGAACTGATTGCTACGCTCTATGCCGCGCGCAATTTTGAGCCGCTCTGGGTCGCTGACAAACATTGGACTACGGCTGCACAAGGCGCGCTCAATCGGCTGGACAAGGCTAATGAGGACGGGCTGACTTTTACCGATGCGCGGTTGCCGTCGCTGAGCGCAGGGAATTTCGAGGCCGAGGATGTGCATTTTACCGACCTGACCACGCAATATATTGCACAGGCGATGGGCAGCCGGATCGACCCGCTCAACGTGTCAAAGTTGATCACCGCGCGCCCGACACCACCCGATTTCGCCAGCACCTTGCGCGCAATAGCTGCCGCGCCCAATGGGGATGAGGCATTGCAGGCAACCAACCCGCCTCAGCCCGGCTATGCGGCTCTGCGCATGAAGCTGGCCGAATTGCGCCGTGAAACTGTGCCGGTGGCACACCGCGCCATTCCTGCCGGGCCGGTTTTAAAGGTCGGCATGAAAGATGAGCGCGTGCCGCTTATCCGTGAACGATTCGGTCTGGATATGGACCCGACCGCATCGACAGGCGCTATTGTTTACGACACAAAAGTTGCTGCAGCGGTGGCGGACTTCCAGACTTCATCTGGCTTACCCGCTTCCGGCACCCTCACCCCGCGCACAATTGCGATGCTCTCGGGTGGGCAACCCTCCAAATTGGAAGCTGAGATTGTCGCCAATATGGAAGTGTGGCGCTGGATGCCGCGCGAGCTTGGTCGCGATCATATTGAGGTGAACATTCCCGATTTCACCGCGCGGCTCTATCGCAGTGAAAATCTCGCTTACAGCACCCGTGTGGTGGTTGGTAAAACAGACACGCCGACTCCGATATTTTCCAATAAAATGCAGTTTTTGATTGTGAACCCCTATTGGAACGTGCCGCTGTCCATCATCAACAAAGAGATGTTGCCAAAGTTGGCGGCGGATCCAGACTATTTTGCCCGTCACGGCTATGAACTCATCCAGACAAAAGGCCAGTTTTACGTGCGCCAGCCGCCCGGAGACGCCAACGCCCTCGGCCGTATCAAGTTCATGTTCCCGAATGAACATTCGGTTTATCTGCACGACACCCCATCCAAATCGTTATTTGCACAATCGCAGCGGGCATTCAGCCACGGCTGTGTGCGGGTGGACCAGCCGTTTAAATTTGCCGAGGCGGTGCTCGGCGGAAGCTGGAGCGAGCAACGCATTCGCGGCATGATCGGCGGGCAAGAGCGCACTGTGAACCTGCCTGAAGCGCTGCCAATCCACCTGATGTATCTCACCGCACGGGTTGATGATACCGGCAAGCTGATACTGCGCGACGACATCTACGGGTATACCCGCAAGATCAAGCTGATGTTAGGCCTCGACGGCTAGGCGGTTGCCAACCCGCTTTTCGCCACAATTGTCTAGATAAAGTCTGTGCAAAGCGCCCCGTAGCGCAAATATTTAGACTTGTGTGACATTAGAGATACAGTGTATGTAGGCAAATCTACTCAGGCGTTGCGATTTAATGAGGCAAAAGCCGTTTTGTTTTGCGCAGGGCGGTGTAACTTACCAATCATTAACGCTTTTCGTTAATGATTACAGAACGATGGCGCGGTGTTTTGCGCGTTGTGGACATGCTGCGCCGATCGAAGCTGCGCTTTCTTGGTGCTTAGGTGTCTCGCGTTAGTAAGGGAAAGCGTTTGCAGGTTCAAAACCGGAGAAGTGGTTTGATAGGCTCAAAAGTCCAGCAATGGTTTTCAGCCTCATGTGCTGCGTTGGCGCTTTTGCTCGGCGCAACCGCTTCCACTCAAAATGCAGTCGCAAATGGCGACACGCGTACGCTGTCATTTCATCACACGCATACCGGTGAGGACTTCACCATAACCTTCAAGCGCAATGGTTATTTCGACGAAGGCGCTTTGGAAAAGCTCAACTGGGGCCTGCGCGATTGGCGCACTGATGCGCCCACCAAGATGGATCCGCGCCTGTTTGACATTGTCTGGGAAGTGTATCAGCAGGCTGGATCCTCCGAAGCCATCAATATTCTTTCAGCCTATCGCTCGCCGGAAACCAACGCCATGTTGCGCCGCCGCTCGCGGCAGGTGGCAGAACATTCGCAGCATATTCTCGGCAAGGCACTGGATTTCTATCTGCCGGACATGACCATGTCCAAGGTGCGTGAGCTTGGTCTGAAGCTGGCGCGTGGCGGCGTTGGTTTTTATCCGCATGCAAACACGGTTTTCGTGCATCTGGACGCTGGTGGCGTGCGCTATTGGCCGCGCATGACCCATGACCAGTTGGCGCGGGTGTTTCCTGATGGAAAAACCGTTCTGATCCCGTCTGACGGCCAGCCGATGTCCGGTTATCAAGTGGCGTTGGCAGAAATTGAAGGGCGCGGCGGGTCTGCGCCTGATACTGCACCTGCTCAAGGCAAAGGTTTGTTTGCTTGGTTGTTTGGCGGCGGAAATACCGATGGTGAAGAAGATGTGGTCGCGCAAAAGACCACAGTCAGTAAAAATAAGCGCATTGCGCTGGCTAAGGTTACCACCGGGGAAGACGCTGCCGATGCGGCAGTCGCGCCGGTTGGAAAGGCCGAACCGATTGCAAAGACCGACACGCCGAAAGTTGTTGCCAGTTTAACGTCCGGCAAGCCAATGATTTTAGTGGATGGCAATGAAGCCAACGCGGGTGTTGAGGACGTCCGCCCGGTTGTTGTGCCCGCGCCGCCGCGCCGCCCTAAAGAGCTGGATTTGCTGGCTTTCAATGCGCCGCTGCCGCCCAGCCGCCCGATAGAATTGGCCATGCTGGTGCCTAAAAACGATGCTATTTCAAAGCTTCTGGACAAGCCCTCGGCAACAGGGTCTGTTCCGGCTTTAATTGCCAATGGCACCAAAGCAGCGGTTTCCGCAGTGCCGGATGCTTTGGCCTATGCAGCGCCCAGCACGAGCGTGGAGCCGCCGACAATTATGAACGCCGCGCCCCAGCCAGCCAAGCCGTTGCTGCCAAAACCCGCGCTGCGCCCTTTGGTTGCCAAAGTGGCTGCACCACAAAAATTGGCACTGGTAGCCGCCAAGCTCGACTCAGCAGCCTTGCACGTTAACCCGGCTTCGGTTCGTTCTGCGGCTTCGCTCAACGGCTCGATTACCGGCCTGCGCAAGGCCCCGCTTCGGCAGGTGCCCGACTTGGTCGGCTCGGCGCTCGCCGCTGATCTCGCGCCCAAATCGGCGCGGCTGGTGTCAAGCTTTGAGCAACAGACGGTTGGCACATTAGCGCTAAATCAGTTTTCAGGTGAGGCAGTGCGCGCGCTGACCCCGGAGGATGGCTTCAAACAGCTTGAAGATGTGGCGGCAAATTAGCCCGCTTCAAGGAATTAACCCGCTTCAAGGTATGCGCGGCCTCCAAACGCCCGCCCCGTCAAGCCGGAAAATTTATTAAAGCGCGATGAGGCCACGGATTGTCACATTCCGCAGCATTAGGCAATGATAGAGCATATTGCACAAAGGTGTGTAGCGGTTTTGCGAGAATGATATGCGTTCTCAAAGAGATGGAAGAGCAATTTGCGCCTGTCAAGGGTTGAATTGCTCTAGAGACAACCTGCCTTATTGAATCCTTGCCCTTTTCACCTGATATTACAACCACGCGCTCTTCGCGACTCGATAGGAACATTCCCTTGACCAATAAAGCTATGCCGCAAAACGACAGTCTTGCCATCACCAACGAGTTTGGCACCCTGCCGGTCTGGAACCTCGCCGACCTTTATGCGGGAATGGACTCGCCAAAGCTTAAAGACGACAAGGCAGACGCAATGCGCGAGGCCAAAGCCTTTTCTGATGCCTATGCCGGGAAGCTGGCGAACATCGCCGCAAAGCCCGGTGCAGCGCAAAAGCTATATGATATTTTGAAGCGCTATGAGGCATTGGATGACCTCATGGGCCGCATTGGCTCCTATGCCGGCTTGATCTATGCCACCGACACCACCAATCCTGCCCATGCGAAGTTTTACGGCGATACGCAAGGCCACCTCACCGATGCCGCCGGACATACGCTGTTTTTCGCGCTGGAGTTTAACCGGCTCGATGAAAAGCTGGTAAGCAGCCTCACGGCGCAAAAGCCGCTGAGCCACTACAAGCCGTGGATCGAGGACACCCGCATCGAATTGCCGCATCAGCTTGATGATAAGCTCGAAAAACTGTTTTTGGAAAAATCAGCCACCAGCTATTCGGCTTGGAACCGGTTGTTTGATGAAACAATCTCGGATCTGCGCTTCAAGGTTGGCGACGAAAGCCTCGCGATTGAGCCAACCCTGAACATGATGGTGGACAAGGATGAGGCTAATCGCAAGCTGGCGGCGGACGCCATCGGCGTTACCCTTAAGGCCAACTTACGCACCTTCACGCTTATCACCAACACACTTGCCAAAGATAAGAGCATCTCTGATTCATGGCGGCACTTTGAAGATGTTGCTGATGCGCGCCATCTGTCAAACCGTGTTGAGCGCGAGGTGGTTGATGCGTTGGTGAGCGCTGTTCACGCTGCTTATCCGCGCCTGACGCATCGCTATTACAAGCTCAAGGCCAAGTGGTTTGGCAAGGACACGCTCAATCATTGGGATCGCAACGCGCCGCTGCCGGATGCCAACCCGAAAATCTATTCCTTTACCGAGGCCAAAGACATTGTTCTGGGCGCCTATGCCGGATTTTCGCCCAAAATGGCGACCATCGCCGAAAAGTTCTTCCACGGCTACATTGATGCGCCGGTGCGGCCCGGCAAAGCCCCCGGCGCTTTTGCGCACCCCACTGTGCCCTCCGCCCATCCCTATGTTTTGCTGAATTACATGGGCAAGCCACGCGATGTTATGACCATGGCGCATGAGCTGGGGCACGGCGTGCATCAGGTTATGGCGGGGCATAATGGCGCGCTGATGGCACCGACGCCGCTCACCTTGGCCGAAACCGCCAGCGTTTTTGGCGAAATGCTCACCTTCCGCGCCATGCTGGATGCGGCTGGCCCGGCACAACGCAAGATGATGCTGGCCTCCAAGGTGGAGGATATGCTCAACACTGTCGTGCGGCAGATTGCGTTTTACACATTCGAGCGCAAGGTGCATGAGGCGCGCAAAAACGGCGAACTCACCGCCGACCAGATTTGCGAACTGTGGATGTCGGTTCAGGCCGAGAGCCTCGGCCCGAGCATCAAGTTCGGCCCCGGCTATGAAACCTATTGGGCCTATATCCCGCATTTCATCCACTCGCCGTTCTATGTCTATGCCTATGCTTTCGGAGATTGTCTGGTGAACTCGCTTTACGGCGTCTATGAAAAAAGCCATGCCGGATTTGCCGAACGTTATTTCGCGCTGCTTTCCGCCGGCGGCACCAAGCATCATTCGGAATTGCTGAAGCCTTTCGGCTTGGACGCAAAAGACCCGGCCTTCTGGCAAATTGGCCTGAATATGATCGAAGGCATGATCGCCGAGCTGGAGGGGATGTGAGAGACATACTCATCCGTCATTGAGAACAAAATGAAGCAATCCAGTACATGCGTAGAGTCTGGATTGCTTCGTCTCTTCATTCCTCGCAATGACGGCTGAAGCATCTAGCCGAAGTCGTGGATGCCTATAAGGGCCTCAGCCATATGCGCGAGCGGCTGTTGCGCGGGCTGGAGCGTTCGGCTCACTCCACCATCTCCACGGCATCGGGCGAAAATAGCTCCATGCGCGGCCCGTAGCGCGTGTCGAGTGTGCCGCGTACGCGAATGGTTTTGCCAACCAGCGTATAAAGCTCTGCGCCGCCGCGCGCGAAAGCTTTCAGACCTTTTTTCAACACGGTGACACTGAAGTCCACACCGCGCCTTTTGCCAAAATCCAAAAACACCCGTGTTTGACCTTCGCCATAACGGGTGACTTTGCCCTCGACGATAACGAATTTGCCGCCCAGTCCATCTAATGTTTCTGGAACGGCGCTCGGATAAACGGCAAAGCTGCCGTCACCCCAAAGCCCTTTGGCTTGGTCACGCGCCTGTCCTTCGGCAGCAAGGTAGGCGTCTTTGCATTGGGCAATTTCCCCGTCTGGCCTGACCATGGCGCCGCCCAGCGCTAAAATTATCGGCGCCAGCGCTTCGGGCTCGCCGCTTTGGCTGACAATTGCCACTTGCGCCACAATGCGGCCCCAGCGGTCGGGCAGGGGAGAGATTTCGCGCGCTATCACAACGTCCGCTTTGGCACGGATTTGCAGCTCGGCGGTGATGGCGGCGACCGTGGCGTTTTCGCGCGCAAACAACGGGTTAAGGCCGGGAAGTTTCAACACGCGGCCATCTTCCAGTGCCAGTTCAAACTGCGGCGTGATCTGTTTGACGCTGACCACGTCGCCGCCGCCCGCGATGTCGCAGCTTGGCACCGGGCCGCGCGCCCAAAGTGGCGGGGCAGCCAACACCACAAAAACAAATGCGCAACACCTGATCAACAAATTGCACCTCCCATCTTGCCCGAGGACCATTCATTATGACCATTTTTATCGGCAAGTTGTGCTGCAAATGCAAACCCGCTCTTTTCGTTTTAGTCAAATCATATTAGAACCCGTGTGCTGATGTCTCCGTAGCTCAACAGGATAGAGCGCAGGTTTCCTAAACCTGAGGCTGCGTGTTCGATTCACGCCGGGGACACCAGCGATTTCAACGCCTGCGTCTAACGCCAAAGCCGACCGCCAACAGGCGACCTTGCGCAATTTGGGCCGACAGGGAGATATGGTTTCCAAAGTGCGCGAAAGTCTGGTGTCGATTGAGCGCATGCTGCTGTTCATCACCTCGAGCATGGCAGGCGAACGCACGGCAACGGAATTGCACTCCCGCGCCAGCATGGTGTTGATTTTCAGCTCGCCGCTCGTCATTGCGAGCAAAGCGAAGCAATCCAGATTGGTAAAAACTCTGGATTGCCGCGTCCCTGCGCTCCTCGCAATGACGCGGTTAAAACAAGATCGCGCACCACCTAAAACTTCGGTAACGCGGGGCAGGTTGGGGAGGGCAAGCATTGCTCTCGCTCTCGAACAGCAAAGCTTCAATGCCAGTTTAGATTTATTGATTCCCGCAGGTCACATCGCCTTCTTCGCAGCTGAGTTGCAAACGCAGCTCCTCGGTTTGCGCGCGAGTCAATGCAGAGAGGCATTGTCCCAGCGCCAACGCATGAATTGACCCGTCCTCACTTCCTGCGGTGTTGAATTCACATTGTGCATCCCGGTATTTTACCCAAGAACTTTCCGCCTCTCGCAGCTTGTCTCTTCCAGCAGGACTGATCTTTGAAACAAGCTTTTTATAGACAGAGTTAAGGCCTTCGTCGTCGTGTTTAAGATTGCGCGTCTCGCAACTATTCATTTCTGCTTGCGTCTGCAATCCGTCACAATTTTCGGCGTAGCCTTGGGTCGCTGAAAATGAACACAACATAGCAGCGACCATTGCAATAATTTTCAAACCAGTTTGCCCCATCATCCTCACCCCATCCGTTTCGGTTTACCCTTTGCCGTGCGGGTGCCGCCCATGCCGCCGCTGCTGCGCCCCGAAGGACGCGGCGTTTGCGCGGATCGTGCGGGCACAGCTTCCAAAGGTTTAGCCTCGCCTCCACCCCAATTATGCGGGCCCATATCCTCGTCGCGCGGTTTATGCGCCCTGGTTGCAGGCATATTGGCAGCGTCGCCATAGGAGCGCGGGCCGTCATAAGAGCCGGCCCTGCCTTCAATATCGCGCTGTTTTGCCATCGGATCATCGGCAATCGCCAGCTCGGTGGCCTGCAACCGCCGCAGCTCATCACGCAACCGCGCCGCAGTCTCAAATTCGAGGTTGCCTGCGGCTTCCTTCATCCGCTTTTCCAGATCAGCCAGCGTGGCTTTGAAGTTATGTCCCGGCGTGATGCTGGAAAGCCCGGTGTCCACCGTGACATGGTCGCCCTCATAGACACTGCCCAGAATATCCTGAATTCCGCGCTTGATGCTGGCCGGGGTAATATTGTGCAGCGTGTTATATTCAACCTGCTTGGCGCGGCGGCGATCCGTCTCGGCAATTGCGCGCTCCATCGATCCGGTCATCTTATCGGCATAGAGAATAACGCGCCCGTCAACGTTGCGCGCGGCACGGCCAATGGTCTGAATCAGTGACGTTTCGGAGCGCAAGAACCCCTCTTTGTCGGCATCCAGAATTGCCACCAAAGCGCATTCGGGAATATCGAGACCCTCGCGCAGCAGATTAATGCCCACCAGCACATCAAAGGTGCCGAGCCGCAAATCCCGCAGGATTTCAATGCGTTCAATCGTATCAATATCCGAGTGCATATAACGCACCCGCACACCGTGATCGTGCAGATATTCCGTCAAATCTTCCGCCATCCGCTTGGTGAGCACGGTCACAAGCGTGCGATAGCCGGCCAGCGAAACCGCTTTGATCTCTCCAAGAACGTCATCCACCTGCGCGCGCGCGGGGCGTATTTCCACCGGCGGGTCGATCAATCCGGTCGGGCGGATAACCTGTTCGGTGAACACGCCGCCGGTCTGCTCCATTTCCCAGGTGCCGGGAGTCGCGGAAACATGCACGGTTTGCGGCCGCATCGCCTCCCACTCTTCAAAGCGCAACGGTCGATTGTCGAGGCAGGACGGCAAACGGAAGCCATATTCGGCTAAAGTTGCCTTGCGGCGGAAGTCGCCCTTATACATCGCGCCGATCTGCGGCACCGTTACGTGGCTCTCGTCAACGAAAACCAGCGCGTTGTCCGGCAGATATTCAAACAGGGTTGGTGGCGGCTCCCCCGGCGCGCGGCCGGTAAGATAGCGTGAATAGTTTTCAATACCGGCGCAAACACCCGTCGCCTCAAGCATTTCAAGATCGAACATAGTGCGCTGCTCAAGCCGCTGCGCTTCAAGCAAACGCCCGGAATCATTCAGCACCTGCAGCCGCGCCTTCATCTCATTCTTGATGCCGGAAATGCTCTGCAGAAGCGTGGGCCGCGGCGTGACATAATGCGAATTCGCATAAACCTTAACCGCCTCAAGATCCTGGGTTTTCTTGCCAGTGAGCGGATCGAACTCGGCGATGGATTCGATCTCATCCCCGAAAAAGCTTATGCGCCAGGCGCGGTCTTCATAATGGGCCGGGAAAAGCTCGATCACATCACCGCGCACGCGGAAAATGCCGCGGGCAAAATCACCGATGCTGCGTTTGTATTGCAGCGCGATCAGGTCAGTCATAATTTGGCGCTGGTCAACCTTTTCGCCAACTTTCATCGAAAACGTCATCGCCGTGTAGGTTTCCACCGAACCGATACCGTAAATGCAGGAGACGGAGGCCACGATGATTACGTCGTCGCGCTCCAGCAGCGCGCGGGTGGCGGAGTGGCGCATCCGGTCGATTTGTTCGTTTACCGACGATTCTTTTTCAATGTAGGTGTCCGAGCGCGGCACATAGGCCTCGGGCTGGTAATAATCATAATAAGAAACGAAATATTCCACCGCATTGTCAGGAAAAAAGCTCTTAAATTCACCGTATAACTGCGCCGCCAAAGTCTTGTTATGCGCCAAAATCAGCGCAGGACGCCCCGTTTCGTTGATCACCTGCGCCATGGTAAATGTTTTTCCGGAGCCGGTAACGCCGAGCAAAACCTGATCGCGATCGCGCTGTTTAATGCCATCAACCAGCTCCGCAATCGCGGCTGGCTGGTCACCCTTGGGCTCATATTCTGAGCTTATCTTAAACGTCTGACCTCCTTCGGACTTATCCGGACGGGCAGGGCGATGCGGCACCCACGGCCGCGCCTCGACAATATTAGGATCGCCGGCCACCAACAGCGCCTCAAGCGAGTCCGCAGTGGCTTGAACTCCACTGGGCGCGTCCATGCGCGGCGGCGGGCGGCGTTTTGGCCCGGCCCGGCGGTTTCCGTCCGAGCCTTCAGCAAAAGTCTCCTTGATGGCAGCGGTTTCAGCCTGGAGCTTTCGCGCCAGACTGGCTTCGGTAGTTGGTGGAATGCGGCCCGCCTCGAACGGCTTTTGTGCCGCTTCGCTGAACCCCGGCGGGTTGAGTGCAGGGTTCAGCAATGCCGCCAAATGCGCATCCAGCGGTTGAACATCAGGCCGGTTTGCCTTTGGACTGGCTTGTGAACCGGGAGAGCGTGGACGTGAAGACATAGTCTG
>JAYTYD010000163.1:0-6837 GCA_043742625.1 Methylovirgula sp.
TAACCGCGCAGCTTTCAACGATCGCCGATGCGGATATTAATTCGGTGTTTGATACTGCGGGGCCGCTGATGTCGCCTTTCGCCGCTAATACCGTGAAGATTGCCATCTCCAGTGTTTTGTTTTTCACCAATCCGGGTGGATCTACTCTTGATCCGATCCCGATGGTGGATTGGTCTGTCACCAAGAATGGTGCCTCAAAACGGCTATGCCCGCCCTTAACCGTGGTCGACAACAACACGCCCGCATCACCCACTGTTGTGGCGCGCGGTGAGACCGCCAACGGCAAAACTATCATCATTGCCGATGTATCCTATGCCTACACGCCGATGTTTGGTGCCCGCGTGGTGCCGGGCGGAGCGATAACGTTGAAGCAAACCACCTTTATGCGCCCGCGCTACATTCCGCAAATCCCCTTCACCGGATCGACCGCGTCGCAGTGCCACCTGATTTTCACCGGCTAGGTTAGACTGTCTGATTGTATGGGCCGACTTCGCCGCTCTGCCGCAATATACCATCGAGGGCATGGAACATCGCTTTCATCTGCGCTTCTGCGGCGGGGCTTTCCACCACCACCACCAGTTCCGGCTTGTTTGACGAGGCGCGCACAAGGCCCCATGTTCCGTCGGCGCAGGTAACGCGCACCCCGTTAACCGTAGCAACGCTGGTTATTTTCTGGCCGAGCAAGGGTTGGTGATTGGCAAACATCGCCTGAATATGTGCGGTGACGCGCTCCACCACCTGATATTTCACTTCGTCGGCGCAGTGGGGAGACATGGTGGGCGAGCCCCATGTTTTTGGCAGGTCCGCATAAAGATCTGACAATGTCCTGCCGGGATTTCTATCCAACATATCGCAGACATGCAGCGCGGTGAGCAAGCCATCATCATAGCCACGGCCAATGGGCGTGTTAAAAAAGAAATGGCCGGATTTTTCAAAACCCGCCAGCGCGTTCAGCTCGCTGACGCGGCGCTTGATATAAGAATGTCCGGTTTTCCAGTAATCCGTTTTAACGCCCAGCGCGCGCAAAACCGGATCATTGGCAAACAGGCCTGTCGATTTCACATCGACAACAAATTGTGCGTTAGGATAGATCTTTGCCAGATCGCGCGCCAGCATCACGCCGATTTTGTCGGCAAAAATCTCATTGCCATTGTTGTCGACCACGCCGCAACGGTCACCGTCGCCATCAAATCCAAGACCGACATCGGCGCCATGCTCTTTTACCGCATGAGACATGGCGTGCAGCATTTCCATGTCTTCGGGGTTTGGATTGTAGCGCGGAAAACTGTGATCCAGATTAGTATCCAGCGGAATGACCTCGCACCCGATGGCTGCCAACATTTGCGGAGCGAAAGCGCCCGCCGTACCGTTTCCACAGGCGGCGACAACACGCAGTTTGCGCTTGAGTTTGGGGCGGTTGGTGAGGTCTGCAAGATAGCGCTTGGGGAAATCCTGTACGTAAACATATTCGCCGCCTGGCGCGGTGGAATAGGCTCCGGCCAGCACAATATCGCGCAAGCGACCCATTTCATCGGGGCCAAAGGTAACAGGACGATTTGCGCCCATCTTCACGCCGGTCCAGCCATTGTCGTTGTGCGAAGCGGTGACCATGGCGACGGCTGGCACGTCCAATTCAAACTGGGCGAAATAGGCCATCGGCGACAGTGCAAGGCCAATGTCATGCACCTTCACGCCTGCGGACATCATGCCTAAAATCAGCGCCTGTTTAATCGAGGTGGAATAGGCGCGAAAATCATGGCCGGTGACCACTTCTTTTTTCACACCCATTTCACCCAACAGGGTGCCGAGGCCCATACCAAGAGCCTGTACGCCCATAAGGTTCAATTCAGAGCCAAACAGCCAGCGCGCGTCATATTCGCGAAATCCGGTGGGCTTAACCATCGGCAGAGTTTCAAACTCAAGTGTATTGGGAAACAGACGTGCAACGGGTTTTGGAAACATGCAAAATCACTTTTCGAAAATAACTATAATTAGGCCAGTGGTAAAACACTATTGGCGCAAAACCAAGCGCCCTTGAGCAACCTCGAAGCCGGAAAGCTTTTTCAAAAAGCTCATCCCGAGCAGGCTTGTGGTGCCGGCGCCCGGCTGCATTACGGCTGCGGGCACATCATAGAGGCTGATGCCGCCGATGCGGATGGTGTTCAGGGTCACGGGTGCAGCTCGCGAGATACCATTTGCCGTACTCATTTGCAGTTTAAAATCCGATTCCGCCGGATAGATGCCGATAGCTCGAGCATCTTCCGCTGTTAATCCCACAAAACTGGCACCGGTATCAACCAGCATGGTGATAGTACGGCCATTCAGCTCCGCATTTGCGTAGTAACTTCCACGTTCGTTGGCATCAAGGGAAATCGAACGGACATTGCCGGCGGGCGCAGCTTGCGAACCCGTAGCCCGCAAAACCGGCGCGATGTTCGGCGGCTGAGGATTGGTTTGAGGCGCTTGTGCCCCCGAATCAGCCGCTCTTTTGGCCAAAAACGCCTTGCCCTGATGGGTGATAAAATAAGTTACCGCCAAGGCGAGACAGCAAATTGCAAGGGCTGTTTTGAGGATGCTGGACAAGAGCGGACTCGCGGGAAATCAAAAACAACTCAAGACTAGCAACTCGATGTTAGTTTCATGTCAACAGAACTGCTCAACGAAGTGTTAAAATCAGTTGCGATATGCCGCGATCATGGCGCGCGCTTTTGCCCCCACCGCGGTTGCCGTGTCTCCGGGTTTGAACAAGGATGAGCCGATGCCGAACCCGGCAATCGCGCTTTGCTTCCATGATGCAATATTCGCTACCGAAACCCCGCCCACAAGCAATAACCGCGTGGACATTGGCAACACGGCGGTGATGGCCTTGACATAAGCGGCGGTGGCCAGCTCGCCTGGAAAAATCTTAAGGCAGTCAGCCCCCGCAGCAAGCGCAGCGAAAGCTTCTGTGGGTGTGAAAAAACCCGGTAGCGACATCAGTCCTAGTTTTTTGCTTTGCGCAATAACATCACTATTGACGTTCGGTGAAATGATCAACTCGCCCCCTGCGCCGTGTACAGCATCGGCGTCCACAACGCTCAATACAGTTCCAGCCCCGACAAAGGCACGTCCGCTCATCGCTTTTGCCAGCTTGGCGATGCTCACCAGCGGTTGCGGTGAATTCAATGGCACTTCGAGAATTCTAATCCCGGCCGAAACCAAGGCCTCGCCAATGTCCAGCGCCTCTTCAGGCTTCAAACCGCGCAAAATAGCGATGATCGGCTGCGCCAGCAGCGCGGCATCGAAGCGTGATTTTAGCGTCATCTGAACTCCCGACCAAATTAATTTTTTGCGCCAAGCATGGCGAGACCCTGAATCAAGGCTGTTTCCGGCGAAATAAAAACAGTCTGAATTTCAAAGCCCTTCAATGCTTCGTCATAAAGCTCTTGAAGCACACCATCCGCCACAACAACAACTGGGCCTTGGCCAAAAACGGCGCGCGCACCGACAATTTCGGCACCGATCAACATTCCGGAAAGATAGGGCCCGACAGCCTCGCCCGTCATAGCGCCCGCCAGCACATCCGCACGGGCGCTAAACAGCAAATGCGACAGACCGCCGTCAGCACGGGCGGCGGCAAGCCCGCGGGCGAAACCCCGATGGTCTTCAGGCTGCAGGGCCAAGCGTCCCAATATTGACTGGCCCTTGAGCAATGCAAACATTTCTCCAGTCATGTAGGTGGCGAAACGGGTTATTTTTCCGCCCCGCACCTGAGCCCATTTTGAGTGGGTGCCGGGCAAAACAATGGTTGCGTCGGTGACTTTGCAGCCAAAAATCAAGGTCTCCTCACCGCGCATAACATCAAAGCGGCCATTTTGCTCATGAATGACACCCGGAACAATTGAGGCGATACCCCTATCGGCGCGGTCAACTTTGATCATCTGGCGCGCCAGATCCGCAGCTGAAGCTGGCGTCCTAGCATAGGGCGCCTCGCGCCAGCCGTTACGGGAGCCGACCATACCAGCCATGACTACCGGCGCATCGTGGTAGGTTTGCAGCCATAGTGCTATGCTTTCTTGAAGAGCGGCACCAAAACCGCCGGAGCTGACATTTTGCATTCCGCCGTCTGGTCGATTGATGCGGTCAAGTACAGCACCGTTCGCGTCCAGCAAAAACGCCCGCAGCCGTGTGGTGCCCCAATCTATGGCGATGGTATGCATTACACCCAGCCTCCGTCGGCGATATATTGCTGATTGGTGCAGGAACCGGATTCTTCAGAGATGAAAAACATCGCCATGCGCGCCATATCGTCCGGTAGCAGGTGGCGCTTGAGGCATTGCTTCTCCATCAGGGCTTTATCAGCATCCGGGGTCCACCACAGAGTTTTCTGACGTTCCGTCATAATCCAGCCCGGTGCGATGGTGTTAACGCGAATGTTGTCCGGGCCAAAATCCCGGGCCAGAGAGCGCGTGAGGCCCAATATAGCCGCCTTTGCCGCTGTGTAGACCACAAGACCGCCCATGCCCACCATCCAGGAGGTGGAGCCGAAATTGATAATCGAGCCGCCGCCAAGTTTTTGCATATCCGGAATTACTGCCTGCGCGGCAAAAAACTGGTGGCGCAAATTAACGTTCATGCGGTCATCATAATACTCGGGCGTGACATCGAGTGTGGCGTGGCGCTCATCATGCGCAGCATTGTTGACCAGCGCACCGATTAAACCGAATTTAACGCGGATATTGGCAAAAGCGGCTTTCAGAGCAGCAATGTCGCGCAAATCGCATTGCTCAAAATGCACGGTATGGCCCGCAGCGGTGAGCTCGGCTTCAAGGGCTTTAGAGGGTCCTTCAGCAATATCGATGAAGCCAACTTTAGACCCTTGCAGGGCAAAACGGCGCACGATAGCCTCACCAATACCGCTGCCACCGCCGGTGACAACAACCACCTTGCCTTCGAGATCCGGATAAATGACAGATTTTTTCACAGGCGGTCTCCGGCGTTGCTAAATCGTGATGTGCTTATCGCTGTTACAAAAGTAACGCTAACATGTCAGTGATATAACGCACCCCTGCTGTGGTAGGCAAACGATTATCGGGTTTACAGCAGTTTTTTCAGACTGTAGAGCGCGTCAAGCGCCCCGCGCGGCGTCAGCTCATCCGGATCCATCCGCTTCAACGCCTCATAGAGCGGGTCTGGCCCGCTAGGTTTGGGCGGAGCCTTGGGCGCGCCGCGCATGGAGAATAGCGGCAAGTCGTCAAGCATTTCGTCGATATCTTTGCCTTTGCCTGCCTCAAGCTCGCCCAGCAGCTCATCTGCCCGCTCGATTACCATGCGGGGCAACCCGGCAAGCTTGGCCACCTGAATGCCGTACGAGCGATTGGCGGCACCGGCGATCACCTCATGCAGGAATACAACATCGCCATTCCATTCGGTGACACGCATAGTGAGATTTGTCAGGCGTTTCAGGGAACTTTGCAGCTTGGTCAGCTCATGAAAATGGGTGGCAAACAAGGTGCGGCAACGGTTGCTTTCGTGCAAATGCTCTAAGCTGGCCCAAGCGATGGAAAGCCCGTCATAGGTGGCGGTGCCACGGCCGATCTCGTCTAAAATCACCAAGGATTGCGGCGTCGCCTGATTTAAAATTGCTGCGGTTTCAACCATCTCGACCATGAAGGTGGACCGCCCGCGCGCCAAATCGTCCGCCGCACCAACACGCGAAAACAACTTGTCGACAATACCAATTTCTGCATGGTCTGCAGGGATAAAGCTGCCCATCTGCGCCAGAATAACCATCAGCGCATTTTGCCGCAAATAAGTGGACTTGCCCGCCATGTTCGGGCCGGTAACCAAAGCCACGCTGTTCTCGGCTCCGGCGCTGAGCTCGCAATGATTGGCAACGAAACTTTGGCCTTTGGCCTTGAGCGCTGCCTCCACCACTGGGTGCCGCCCTCCTTGAACGACAAAAGCGGTGTCGCCGCTCAGTTTGGGGCGACTCCATCCCAAAGTGGCTGCTAACTCTGCCAGGGCGGATGCCACATCGATTGCGGCCATCGCGGCGCTGGCTGCACGAATCTCTGCGCCTGCCGCCAAAATCCGCGCTACCGCCTCATCAAAATGCTGCAGCTCAAGCCCCAACGCCTTATCAGCGGCCGAGGCTATTTTAGCATCCATCTCCGCCAAATCCGTGGTGGTGAAGCGCATGGCATCGGCCATTGTCTGGCGGTGAATAAATGTCGCGCTCAATGGCGGCTGCACCATCCGCTCGCCAAAGGTCTGCGGCACCTCGACAAAATATCCGAGGAAATGATTATACTTGACCCGCAACTGCCGACACTGGGTCGCGTCGACATACTGGGCTTGCATACCGGCGATAACGCGCCGGCTTTCATCCCGCAAGGTGCGCAATTCATCCAAACCGGGGTCAAAACCTTCGGCAACAAAGCCGCCGTCGCGCTTATTGAGCGGCAATTCAGGGTGGAGCAGGACGCCAAGATGCGCTGCCAAGGCTTGATCGGCGCTTTGAGCGACGGCGACCGTATCTTGCAAATCGCGCGGCAGGTCAGCGCCGTTAATCCGCTGCGCCACAGCGCGCGCGGCCATCAAGCCTTGGTGAATCGCCGCTAAATCGCGCGGACCGCCACGCTCCAGCGCCAGCCGCGAAAGCGCCCGCACCATATCCGGCATATGTTTTAGGGCTTTGCGGACATCCTCACGCGCGGCGCTGTCCTCTTTAAACCATGAAACAGCATCCTGCCGGGCGGTGATTTTGGCTAGGCTGGTCAGCGGCCCGCTGAGGCGTTCCGCCAACAGGCGCGCGCCAAGCGCCGTTATTGTTGTGTCGATGCAGGCCACCAAAGA
>JAYTYD010000164.1:0-15993 GCA_043742625.1 Methylovirgula sp.
CGCCCACGGGTTGCGGCCGAGCCACACCCGCGCTGCCAAAGAAATGCGCCGCACTTTTTGCGCTTGAATGGCAACTGCCGCCTGTTCAAAGCTTGGCCTTGCTTTGACCTCGACAAAGGCGATGGTTTGCCCGCGCCGTGCGATCACATCAATTTCCCCGCCTTTAATCGTGTAATTTCGTGCCATAATGCGATAGCCTTTGGCCATTAACAGCAGACAAGCCAGCGTTTCCGCCCGCATCCCGAAACTGCGCGCGGCCTTCCTGTCGCTCATTTTGGCATTACACGGTGGAGGGCATTTAACGCAATGGCTCGGGCATAAACCTGCCGTCGTGGCAGGCCCGACGCTTGTGAAACCACGGTCGCCGCGTCTTTCAGCGAATATTGCAACAGCGCTTCTTTGAGCTTTTCGTCCAGCGTTGCCTCTGCGCTCCCGCCCTCTTCTTCATTCGGCGGCCCAACCAGTAACACCACCTCGCCTTTGGGGGTTGCCTCTTCGGCAAATTCGCGCGCCAGATCGGTAAGTTTGCCACGCCGCACGGTTTCAAAATGCTTGGTCAGTTCGCGCGCCATCACGCCATCGCGGCTCCCTAACACGGCAGCCATATCGGCAAGGCACTCCGCCGTGCGCCGGGGTGATTCGAAAAACACCAAAGTTCCCGGGATTTTCGCCAGTTCATTTAGCCGCTGCCGCCGCGCGCCGGATTTATTTGGCAGGAATCCCTCAAAGAAAAATCTGTCCGTCGGCAGTCCGGCGACCACCAAAGCCGCCAAAACTGCCGAGGCCCCCGGCACGGCGGTAAGTGGCAGGCTTTCAGCCACCAAGTCTCCAACCAGCTTATAGCCCGGGTCGGAAACCAGCGGCGTTCCTGCGTCGGAAATCAGCGCCAGCGCCTGCCCTTGCTTAAGGCGGGACAGGATTTGCGGGCGCACCTGCGCTGCATTATGCTCATGATAGGCAATAAGAGGCGTTGAGATACCGTATGCCTTCAACAAAACAAGGCTGGTGCGTGTATCTTCCGCCAAAATAGCGTCTGCCCCCGCCAAAGTGCTCAGCGCCCGCACGGTAATATCACGCAGGTTTCCGATTGGTGTTGCCACTACATAAAGCCCGGGTGCAAGCGGTTCCGCTTCACTTTTATGGCCCAAAATATTGAAACTGGAATTTTTGGGTGCAGCCGCAGGCCGCGCTTTGGGGGAAGGGGGTGAAATATCACGCAAAGGTTTGGCCCGGACTTCTCTAATTGGAAAAATATCTTTACACTCAATTATCCATATTTGGTTATGATTAATGAAATTAACTTTCACGGCGGCTTTTCCAGCTCTTGTCCGCCACAATTGTCTGATTGAGAGTGCAACGCGCGCCGCATGCAGCCACCGCGTGCTAAATTAGGGAGTTTGCCAATGAAACCGATTTCCACCGCAGCGCGGCGTCAATTTTTACAACGCGTATCCGCGCTCGCGCTACTTGGCACTCTTGGCGCAGGCTGTAGCAGCTCTATCCCCGGACTCGGCGGCACAAATTCAGGTGAGCCGCCCCTGAGCGCGCCGGTGGGCGGTGTTCAGACGCAGCCGCTGGCCGGCACAAATCTTGGTACCGGCCCGGTGCGCGTGGCGCTGATCTTGCCGCTGACTCAAGGCTCCGGCCCCAGCGCCATTGGAACATCGCTGCGCAATGCCGCTGAACTGGCACTGGCGGATGTTAATGACACAAGTCTTACCGTTTTGTTGAAAGATGACCGTTCCACGCCTGATGGCGCGCGCGAAGCAGCGCGGGCGGCGCTTGCCGAGGGTGCAGAGTTGTTTATCGGGCCGCTGTTTGCCAACAACGTCAAAGAGGTGGGCGGAGTCGCCAAAAGTGCTAACCGTCCGGTCATCGGTTTTTCCACAGATTCCTCCGCAGCTCAGCCGGGGGTTTATCTGCTTAGCTTTTTGATCGAAAGTCAGGTTGACCGCGTGGTCGGTTTTGCTGCCGATAAGGGCAAAAAATCATTCGCCGCGATGGTGCCTGAAAGCGATTATGGCAATGTTGCCCTTGCCGAATTCCAGCAGATCGCCGCCAGCAAGGGCGTTCGCGTTATGGCGATTGAGCGGTATAAGCCGGGCGGAGCAGCGGCGGCGGCAACAAAAATCGCCACGCTTGGCAACCAGATCGATGCGCTGTTCCTGCCGGAACAGGCCGATTCGCTTGGCACTGTCGGCCCGGCTCTGGAGGCTGCGGGGCTTTCCGGCAAAAAAATTCAAATTTTGGGCACCGGCGTTTGGAATGATGCCCGCGTGTTGAAACAACCGGCGTTGCAGGGTGCTTGGTTTGCCGCGCCGGAAAACGCCGGATTCAACGCCTTTGCGGCGCGCTACAAAGCCAAATATGGCTCCGATCCGGCGCGCGTTGCGTCTCTAACATATGACGCTGTGTCGCTGGCGGCGGCGCTTGCCCGCACGCAGGGCGGCCAGCGCTTTTCCAGCACAACCCTCCTCAGCGCCACCGGCTTTAACGGCGCCGATGGCGTGTTCCGCTTCAGGCAGGATGGCTTGAATGATCGGGTTTTAGCGGTGTTGCAGGTGGGCGCAGGCGCAGCCTCGGTGGTTAGCCCGGCCCCCAAAAGCTTCGGCGCCGGGAGCTAAGCTTTATCAGAGAAGCCGCGTATCGGGTCACTGGCGCGGCTTTCAGGCTTCAATTCACTTTTTCATCCGGATAAACGCCCCACAGATTGGTCTGCGGGATATAGCCGTCAAAATCCTCACCGAAAATCCGGCACCATTGCCCGTCGCAATTTTTGATGCTTCCGATGACGCCCGGCTGCAAAGCGGCGCTTGGCGCGCCGGTGGTGGAGGGTTTGGAATAGAGCGTGATATTGGTGCTAGCTTTGCCCGGCCCCACCAGCCCGGTGCGGCGGCCTGACAAAAGCGAGTGTAAAACCCAACCTTCCGTGCCTTCCGAATCGCGTATTTTGTACCAGATTTCAAATTCGGCTGTGATTTCCACCGGCAGCCCCGCCCGCTGGTAAATCCACAGGCTGGGGTGATCTTTTGACGGCCCTTCACGCAAGTTTACCCGGTCCGATTTGAGTGAGACAAACCGCGGCAACGGCAGGCCGGATGCCGTTCCCATGGTTTGCGCTGCAACAGGGGAAATGGCGGCCGGCGTGATGGCGCAAAGCGCGAGAGCCACAACAGGCACCAGAACTTTGGCGCGGCGCTTGGCGGTGCGGCACATAAACAACCTAAGGGCACATCCGGTGGAAAACAAAAGGGTCATCGTTGTCTTGCGCATATTCGGTTCAGGTCTCTGGCGTATCGTTGTGTGAGTTGGCTTGTTTTTGCGAAACCATCTGATAGACAAAGCACATGAGGAAGGTGATGATATCGCACTATCTGTCCTCAACATGATTAACAGCCGGTTAAAGCGTGAAAAGAGCGGCTGAAATACCCCGGAACGCCAGCATACGAGGTTTACAACTTTGATGGCCAAGAAAAAACCACTCGTCATCGTCACCCGCAAATTGCCGGACATTATCGAAACGCGGATGCGTGAATTGTTTGATGTGCGCCTCAACATCTCCGATAAGGCCATGAGCCACGCCGAGCTGGCCGCCGCCCTGCGCGAAGCCGATGTGCTGGTGCCAACAGTCACTGACCGCATTGATGCGGGGTTGATTGCGCAGGCAGGCGAACAGCTGAAGCTCATCGCCAATTTCGGCAATGGCGTCGATAACATTGATGTTACATCGGCCTTGCGGCGGGGCATCACCGTCACCAATACGCCCGGCGTTTTGACAGATGACACTGCCGATATGACCATGGCGCTGATTTTGGCCGTGGCCCGCCGCGTGGTTGAGGGCGCTAATGCCGTCAATGATGAAACCTGGCCCGGCTGGTCGCCCACATGGATGCTGGGCCGCCGCATTTCCGGCAAGCGCCTCGGCATTGTCGGTATGGGGCGTATTGGCACAGCCTTGGCCAAACGCGCCAAGGCCTTCGGCATTTCCATCCACTACCACAACCGCAAGCGCCTCAGCCCCAAGCTTGAAGAGTGTTTGGAGGCCACCTATTGGGATTCGCTGGATCAGATGCTCTCGCGCATGGATATTGTCTCGGTCAATTGCCCGCACACCCCCGCCACCTATCATCTGCTTTCGGCGCGCCGCCTCAAGCTGATGAAGCCGGATGCCATCATCGTCAACACCGCGCGCGGTGAAATCATTGATGAAAACGCCCTCATCCGCATGCTGGAGGCCGATGAAATCTCCGGCGCGGGCCTGGATGTGTTTGAGCATGAACCCGCCGTGCCGCCAAAGCTGGCCAAGCTGGCCAAGGCCGGCAAGGTGACGCTGCTGCCGCATCTGGGCTCCGCCACCATCGAAGGCCGCCTCGATATGGGCGAAAAGGTGATCATCAACATCAAAACCTTCATGGATGGCCACCGCCCGCCAGACCGCGTTTTGCCGAGTATGTTGTAGTGATTAGTATCACCACAAACGGCTCTGCCGTCATTGCGATGAACGCAGTGACGAAGCAATCTAGATTAATCACGCCCTCTGGATTGCCGCGTCGGCTCCGCCTCCTCGCAATGACAGTCGCCACCCAGACAGGTTGCACAAAGCTTCGCCGTTTTTTTATCCTCCCGCCTGTTCAGCGCCGCCCTGCCCAGCTATAGTTTGGCATGTCCCAAGCCCTAAAACCTCTCCAAGCCGGTGATCATCTTTTTCTGGTCGACGGGTCGTCGTTTATTTTCCGCGCCTATCACGCCCTGCCGCCGCTCACCCGTAAAAGTGATGGCATGCCGGTGGGTGCCGTTTCCGGCTTTTGCAACATGTTGTGGAAGCTGGTGCGCGAGGATGTTGCGGGCGAAAAGCCCACTCATCTGGCGGTGATTTTTGATCACTCCAGCAAAACCTTCCGAAACGAGCTTTATGATCAATATAAGGCTCACCGCCCCGAAGCGCCGGAGGACCTGCGCCCGCAATTTGGCCTCATCCGCGAAGCCACCCGCGCTTTTGATATCCCTTCCGTCGAGCAGGAAGGCTTCGAGGCGGATGACTTGATCGCCACCTATGCCCGCCAGGCGCGCGAGGCGGGCGCAACCTGCCTTATCTTCAGCTCGGACAAAGACCTGATGCAGCTGGTTGGCAACGGCGTGATGATGTATGATCCGATGAAGGAAAAACGCATCGGCGCGCCTGAGGTGTTTGAAAAATTCGGCGTCCAGCCGGATAGGGTGATTGATGTGCAGGCGCTGGCGGGCGATTCGGTGGACAATGTCCCCGGCGTTCCCGGCATAGGCATTAAAACCGCCGCCTTGCTCATCGCGGAATATGGTGATCTGGATACGTTGCTGGCGCGGGCCGGCGAAATAAAACAGCCCAAACGTCGCGAGGCGCTGCTCGAAAATGCTGAAATGGCGCGTATTTCCCGCAGTCTTGTCACATTGAAAGATGATGTTCCGCCCCTTGAGAGCGTTGAGGCTTTTGCGGTGCGTCCGCCTAATCCGGAAAAGCTGATCGCGTTTCTCAAGGCGATGGAGTTCACCACCATCATCAAGCGCGTGGCTGACGCCTATAAATTTAACGCAGCCGGTGTCACGGCGGACGCCAATAATCAGGGTGTTCGGCGTGAAGCTGAAGCGGCCGTGCCCGCCGCGGCGGGCGATGCGCCAACGCCGCAAGACTTGGCAGCACGACGCAAGGCGTGGGGCGCGAAAACCAATTTTGAGGCCAAGGCACCGACAATTATTGCGGATGTGGCGATGTTGCAGGGCTGGGCAGCGCGCGCCATTGATCAGGGCTTTTGCGCGTTTCGCATTCTGGCTTCTTCAATTGACCCGATGCAGGCCGATCTGGTCGGCATCGCTCTGGCGCTTGACCATGGAAAGGCCTGTTACATTCCGCTGCAACACCGCTCCAGCGCCAGCGATGATCTGTTTACCGGGGCGGCGCTGGCAACAGGGCAGGTGAGGGTTTCAGAGGCTTTGGAGGTGCTAAGGCCGCTGTTCGAAAATCCATCTGTGCTGAAATTTGCTCACGACATGAAATTCGCTGTCATTTTATTGCAGCAGCATGGCGTCATCCTGCGCGGGCTGGATGATGTGATGATGATGTCCTACGCGCTGGAAGCCGGGCGTAACGGCCAGAACTTGGAAGATCTTGCCGATGTGCATCTCAATCACGCGCTGCCGGCGTTCACCGAAGTGGGCGGTTCCGGCAAAAATGCTGCGGGCATTGCCCGCGCGCCGGTTGAAAAAGCCGCCGTTTATGGAGCTGAAGTGGCGGATACCATCTTATGTCTGGCGCGCGTGTTAAAGCCGCGCCTGCCGGCAGAGCGGATGACGACCGTTTATGAAACCCTTGAGCGCCCGATGATTGACACCCTGAAACGGATGGAAATGCGCGGCATTGCAATAGACCGGCAGATTTTATCGCGGCTATCGGGTGAATTCGCCCAAAAAATGGGAGCGCTGGAGGCGGAGGCTTACGACCTTGCAGGCGAAAACTTTAATCTTGGCTCGCCCAAGCAGCTTGGTGATATTTTGTTTGGCAAAATGGGTGCACCGGGTGGCACAAAAACCAAAACCGGAGCTTGGTCGACCTCCGCATCGATTTTGGATGACCTCGCAGAACAAGGCAATGTCTTGGCCTCGCGCATCCTGGAATGGCGGCAATTTGCCAAGCTCACCTCAAATTATACCGATGCGCTGCCAGGCTACGTCAATCCGCAAACCAAACGGGTGCATACCTCTTACGCGTTGGCCTCCACCACCACAGGCCGGTTGTCGTCAGTAGAGCCGAATTTACAGAATATCCCCATCCGCAGCGAATCGGGGCGCAAAATCCGCACCGCCTTCATTGCCGCGCCGGGGCATAAGTTGATTTCCGCCGATTATAGTCAGATCGAGCTGCGCCTGTTGGCACATATTGCTGATATTCCGCAATTAAAGAAGGCCTTTGCCGAGGGCTTGGACATTCACGCTATGACTGCTTCCGAGATGTTCGGTGTGCCGGTTGAGGGCATGCCCTCCGATGTGCGGCGGCGGGCCAAGGCTATCAATTTCGGCATAATTTACGGTATTTCCGCCTTCGGTCTGGCCAATCAGCTTGGTATCGGCCGCGAAGAGGCGGGCAGCTACATCAAGAAATATTTCGAACGCTTCCCGGGCATCCGTGATTACATGGAAGTCACGAAAAAATTCTCACGTGATAATGGATATGTGCTCACCATTTTCGGGCGTAAATGTCATTATCCGCGCATCAGCAGCCCGAATGTTTCAGAGCGTGCTAATATGGAACGCGCTTCGATCAATGCGCCCATTCAAGGCTCCGCGGCAGATATTATCCGGCGCGCCATGGTTCGTATGGAAGATGAGCTGGCGCGCAACAAACTCAGCGCCCAAATGTTGCTGCAGGTGCATGACGAATTGGTTTTTGAAGTTCCGGACAATGAAGTTGAGGCAACGTTGCCGGTGGTATGTAAGGTGATGGTTGATGCGCCCGAACCGGCGATCAAGCTGACAGTGCCTTTGCAGGTGGATGCCCGCGCCGCGCAAAATTGGGGCGACGCGCATTGACTTGTTCAGCGAATGCTCCTTCCAAACCATAAATTGCCGCAGGAGGTAGAAATTTGCCAGAAATTGAAACTGTCCGACAGCATATAGCATGGTCCTATGCTAATTTAGCTCGCGCACACGCAGCTATTGAAGAAAAGTGTGTTAAATATAAAACACATCACCATATGATTAGAGCCAAATTGTACAAAGGCCTTTGCTCGAAGACTTTGTCCATGCGGACAATTTATGACGACGAACGCTTAAAGATGACTATGCCACAATCTTGCGTGTATTGCGGGAGCGCGTCTAAACTTTGCCTTGATCATTTGATACCGCGCAATAGCGGTGGTGACGATAATTCCGACAATTTGATCTGGGCCTGCAATAGGTGTAACAGCTCGAAATCTGACAAAGATATGCTGTCTTGGCATGCTGCAGGCGGAAAATTTCCGAGCATCTTATTGCTGCGAAGATATCTTAAAATTATTGCCGCCTACTGTGAAAAGCACGAACTAATGGAAACTTTATTAAGTGTACTGGAGAAAGAAAAATTACCGTTTTCTGTCGATCAGCTTCCAACTGTCTTTCCGGACTTGTCAACCTTGGTTCTTTGGGTTCCAGTTCAAATTTGAAATTAGCAGAGAAGTTTCAAATGTCATCAGGTTCCGCCATGGAATGTTGATGCGATTTTGCGACTTAGAGAAAATCACAGGGAGTTGCACATATCAGAATTCTAAGGATATAGACCAATATCCATTAGCTCCTAAAACGAGGATCAGATCATGAGCAAACTGAAGGTTCTGGCCTTTTCAATTTCGCTGGATGGCTATGGGGCGGCGCTGGAGCAAAGCCTCGAAAATCCTTTTGGCAAAGGCGGCATGGTTCTGCCTGCCTGGCTGTTCCCAACCCGGGTGATGCGCGAAAAAGTGATGCATCAGGACGGCGGTGAAACCGGCATCGACAATCGCTTTGCAGAACTTGGTTTTGAAAACATCGGCGCGAATATTCTTGGCCGCAACATGTTCGGGCCGGTGCGCGGACCGTGGCTCAACGCGGATTGGAAAGGCTGGTGGGGCCCAAGCCCGCCGTATCATACGCCGGTTTTTGTGCTCACTCACCATGCGCGTCCGCCGCTGGAAATGGATGGCGGCACCACCTTTCACTTTGTCACCGGCGGAATTTACGAGGCGCTGGAGCGCGCAAAGGCGGCGGCAAACGGCAAGGACATCCGGCTCGGCGGCGGCGTTGCCACTGTACGGCAATTCCTGCAAGCCGGCCTCGTTGATGAAATGCATTTGGCGGTTGCGCCCGTGCTGCTGGGGCAAGGCGAGGCGCTGTTTGCCGGGCTGGATTTGCTTGCGCTTGGCTATCACGTTTCGCAGCGCGTTGCGGGCGAACGCGCAAAGCATTTCGTCGTGACACGGATTTGAGGGTGAGGCTCTAAGTGGGGTTGTCGCTCAAATCCCGCTTGATTGCCAAAGCGCATGAGCTTGGCTTCGATGCCTGCAAGATAACCGTGCCGGACGCAATTCCTCTTGCGCCCGAGCGCCTCGCAGCATGGCTGGAGTCCGGCGCGCACGGCACAATGGCGTGGATGCAAGAGACGCAAGAGCGCCGCGCCTCGCCATCTGCGCTCTGGCCGGAGGTGCGCTCCATCATCATGCTCGGTATGAATTACGGGCGCGAATCGCTGCAGGAGCCGCCAGCTAACGCGGCGAATATCTCGGTCTATGCCCGCCATCGCGACTATCACGATGTGGTCAAAGGCAGGCTGAAATTGCTGGCGGGGTGGCTGGCGGCGCAGGCCCCGTGCGAGGTCAAGGTTTTTGTGGACACCGCCCCGGTCATGGAAAAGCCGCTGGCCGAGGCGGCGGGCCTGGGCTGGCAGGGCAAACATACCAATCTGGTCAGCACCTCGTTTGGCTCGTGGCTGTTTATCAGCTCGATTTTCACCACCCTTGAACTTGAAGCGGACGGCAGAGAGCCGGACCATTGCGGCTCTTGCCGCGCCTGTCTTGACGCCTGCCCGACCGATGCCTTTCCAGCTCCCTACCAGATTGACGCGCGGCGCTGCATTTCCTATCTGACCATCGAGCACAAGGGCACAATCGCCCGCGAATATCGCGGCAAAATGGGCAACCGGATTTACGGCTGCGACATATGTTTGGCCGTCTGTCCGTGGAATAAGTTTGCGCAAACAGCGCACGAAATAAAGCTGCAAGCGCGCGCGGATTTGATGGCGCCGCGCTTGGCAGATTTGATTAAGCTGGACGACGCGGCGTTCCGCACGTTTTTTTCAGGTTCTCCGGTTAAACGCATCGGGCTGGAACGGTTCATCAGGAATGTGTTGATCGCCATAGGCAATTCGGGCGATGTCGCTTTGCTGCCGGATGTCCAAGCCTGTTTAAACGCCCCCTCACCGCTCGTGCGCGCCATGGCGGTTTGGGCACTGGGCGAATTGGCTGGCGCGTTGGCATATGACTTGCGAGAGGGGGCTCTGGATCAAGAACAAGATCCGAGCGTGCGCGCGGAATGGCTAAGCTTAGAGGAACCGTCATGAGAGTGTTTATTTTTGGCCTCGGCTACAGTTCGCGGGCTTTTGTGCGCGCTTATGGAGCGAGATTTGAGCACGTTTCCGGAACGGTGCGTGAAGGGGAAAAAGCGGCGCAATTGCAGGCAAATGGCATAGATGCAATCACATTTGACAGCCCAGCTGTGGCGGAAAACCTCAAAACGGCGGATTTATTGCTGGTCTCGATCCCTCCGCGCGAAAGCGACCCCACTTTGGAGCGATACAGCGATGCCATCGCCATGTCGCCAGTATCCACAATTGTGTATCTTTCCACCATTGGCGTCTATGGCAATCAAGATGGCGGTTGGGTGGACGAGACCACACCCGTAGAGCCCTATTCGGACCGCTCGCGCCACCGCGCCAGCGTAGAGCAGCTATGGCTGAAATTTGGCGCGCGTGTGCGCAAAAAAGTGCTCATCTTGCGCCTGGCCGGGATTTATGGCCCGGGACAAAATGCGCTGGAAAACCTCAAAGCCGGAACAGCCAAACGCATTCTTAAAGCCGGGCAGGTGTTTAACCGGATTCACGTTGATGACATCGCCGCGTCAATCGACGCCGGATTCCGGTTTGCGGGTGCGAGCGGCATTTTTAACGTCACCGATAATGAGCCCGCCCCGCCGCAAGACGTGGTAACATTTGCCGCGCATCTGCTCAACGTGCCGCCACCGCCTGAAGTGGCATTTGAAAAGGCTGAAATGTCCGAAATGGCGCGCAGCTTCTATTCAAAAAACCAACGGGTACGCAATGTGCGTTTGCGCACTGAGCTTGGCGTGGTGCTGAACTATCCCACTTACCGGGAGGGCATCCTTGCGCTGCATCAGTCCCGCGGCTCTGATCCGGAACCGCTTTAGGCAAATCCATCGCCGTTTATTGCAAACGCATTCATCGTGGAATACGGACTTGGCAGCATCAAGTGACATCGGGTAAATTCCGGCTATGATGAGTACGCCTTATTTGCAGCAGCTTTGCCCGGCTTCTGTATGTTTTCGATTCGCCGCAGGCCTCAGGCCAGATTGGACTTAACATGATTGGACTTAACGCGCGCAATTTCACCAAGCTTCAGGCCAAGTTGGCGTTGGTGCTGCTCTCGGGCACCGCCTTTAGCGCTATGGCCGCAGCCGCTCCAGCTACCGATGATGGTGCGCGCGGCATTGAAAATTCCCTTGCCATATACCTTGGCAAAACTGCTGTTGAGCAAAAGATTATTTCGGTTAAGCCGCAAGGCGACTCGTACCAGATTACGCTGGATTTCGAAAAGGCAGCGTCAAATTATAAAGTGCCTGGATTTGAATTGAAAATGCCGAGCTTGACGATCTTGGCGACCGAGCAGGCGGATGGAAATTGGGCGGTAAAGTCTGAATCCTTTCCAAGTTTAAGCGTGAAAATTCCAAATTCTGATGGCGGGTTTGAGGAATCGATCAAATATGAAAACTACAAGTTCGACGGGATTTTCAACCCGAAACTCATGGCCTGGATGACAGGCAAAGCCGGTCACGACTCCGTTTCAGCGGTATTGGGCGGTAAGATGGTCGGAACAGCTAAGATGGGTGCCGGACAATTTGATATGAGCGGCCTTGAGGCTGGCAATGGGGCGGTGTCGGGCAAAATGCATCAAACCCTTAAAGACGTCGTTGAGATCGTCCAAATTCCCACCCCTGCCAAAGACGGCGCGCCGGCGGGCAAGTCTGATTTCACCTTCAAAATCAGCGAATTATCCGGCGACAGCGACATCGATAGTGCTAAAAATAAAGCAATGTGGGACCTGTGGGCGGCATTTTTAGCCAACCCCACCAAAGAAGCCCTGGCTAAAAATCAAGCGGACATTAAAGCCAAACTCACGGCTGCCATGCCGCTCTGGAACAATGTTAAAGGCTCGGCGCTGCTGAAGGACATTTCGGTGGTAACGTCACTGGGCAGCTTTGGCGTGAAAACTTTCGGCGAATCCATAGGGCTTTCCGGACTGGTGGAGCATGGTTCTTTTCAGTTCGGTTTGAACTTCACAGATCTCACCTTGCCGACCGGGCTGGTGCCTGCAGTGAACGCACCGTTGGTACCCACCTCAATGGATATCGATATCAAGATCACGGCTGATGGTTTGGACCGTATGGCCAAAACCATGATTGACGAAGCGGACTTCGCAACTGAGAAAGTCTTGCCTGAATCCGCGACCATGGAATTGATGGGAATGGCAATGACCGCCAATCCAAAAATTGTTATCGCACCAAGTCACATTGTCGCGCCAAGCATGAACCTGACCATTGCCGGCGAAGTTGCTACCAACGGCCTCAATCCGGTTGGCAAGATCACCATTGACGCCATTGGCCTCGACAAAACCATCACTGCCTTGAAAGAGGCAGGCAAGAATGATCCTGAAGCGCAAAAAATGGTGGCTGGCTTGTCAGTAGCGCGCGGCATGGCCAAGCCCGGTCCCAATGGCGCCTCAAGCTTTTTGGTTGAAATTAACGGCAAGACGGTTTCGGTAAACGGGATGGCTATCCCGATGGGCAAATAGGCCTTTTGCTGCGATCCTACAGGAAGCTCTGAGCAAAATAGCATAAGGAGTGCGCGATAACCGCGCTCTCTCTATGCCGCTTTGGCAATAATGCCGAAATGTTGCATATAGCGTGCATCAATCTGCGCCACCGGTAAAACCACCAGAACGTCGATGGTGCGGAAGGCCGGATCAATGACCGCGCCTTCACCAAACATAGCGCCGATGCGCCAATAAGCCTTTATCAGCGGCGGCAAGGCCTGCACGGCCTTTTTCCTGTCGAGACTGTCGGCGGCAATATTGTCCATTGGAATAGCATTTTTGCCCAGCGCCTTGACACTCCAAGCTTCATTGACGGTGGCTTGGCTGGCAAGAAAACTTAGAGGAGCAGCGATTTTCAATGGATTGACGCCGTGAAAGCTCGCGCAGCCGATCATCACATCAATGCTATGGTGATTGAGATAGCTGGCAATGCCCTGCCATAACAGGTCAATCGAATGTTTTGAGCGATATTCGCTCAAAACACACGAACGTCCAAGCTCAAGGAATTTTTTGCCGGGATGGCGCGCCAGCAACGGAGCGATCTCAAACTCATGCGCCGAGTAAAACCCTGTATGCGCTTCGGCTACATCCTGACGCAACAGGCGATAGGTGCCCACCACCTTAGGCTTGGGCAGCCCGAGCCGCTTGGATTTGGCGGCGTGGTCAATCACCAGTAAATGGTCACATATACGGTCAAAAGCGCAAATATCACGGCGGGTTAGCGACGCTTTGCGATCAGGGATCGCCCCGCCCTCCTCAAAAAAAACTTTATAACGCAGCTTTTGCGCCTTGCGAATTTCGCTTTTTGTGATGGCAAGCCGCACTTCCAGCGTGGTGCTTCGTGCCAAACAGGGATCAAGGCCAAGCAAATCGCGCACGATGCGCTTTTTGGCCTTCGGGTTGAAATAAGTGGCAGCATGGAGATATTGCGCTGATGAATACAGCTTTTGTGAATAAAACCGTGGCGAATAGAAGCGCTGATAGTGCAAACCGCGCGGCGTGACAGCAGATTTAGCTTTGGGCGACAGCGGCAACATCAACATTTTTGGCTCCCGCGCGGATCTTTTTATTATCGAGCGCAGCAATTTTTGACCCGATTCACGTCTCGTTCTAATGACAAAGCCAAGGCACAATTATGACACTACTCAATAGCCATGGTCAAACACCGGCCCGCGTTGTGCCTGGGCCAGCGCTGGCCGGAATTTACCGGCAAATTCGGCGCGTTCTTCGGGAGAAAGAAATTTTCCCAACTCCACTTCACGCGAGCGAACCCGTAAAAACAGACGCCGCATACCATAATCTTCATCTTCATCAGCCCCGAGGCGCACCCATAGCGGATTAAACGACAGCAGACGCTTCACGCCCTTGGCGCTAACCTTCTCGATGTTTAGCGAAACCACATCAAGCCGCACCAGCTCATAGGCTTTGGCACTGTTGTAGGACGTGCGAAATGCCACATAAATCAGCAAAACGTCCAAACCCATAAAGCCGACAATGGGCCATGCCCCTAATAGAAAAAACGGGATTGTGGTGGCAGTTGAAATGATACAGAGCAAAACCATCAACCATTTGAAGTTCTGAACCGACAATGAGCGGCGTGGTTGCAACCGCTGTTCAAATAAAGCCCTGTTTACAGGATGCGGGAAACTGTGGTCTGTCATATTACCTCTTATTCCCGTTGATGCTCGAAATTCATGACCACTTTAAAAACAGCCAAAGGTACATCGGCTTGTGCAGAACCGCCGCCGAAATCTGCAAAGGCCTTGCGCGGAACGTCGCTCAAAACCAAGCGCGTTAAGCCGGATAGCGCCGTTGTTGCCGAGGTTTTTAGACGGTTTTGTACTGCCAATCCAGAACCTAAGGGGGAGCTGGACTATGTCAATGCCTACACTTTGCTGGTTGCCGTTGTCTTATCAGCGCAGGCCACCGATGTTGGGGTAAACAAAGCCACCAAGAGACTTTTTGTCGCAGCGGATAGCCCGCAAAAAATGGTGCTGCTGGGCGAGGACGCCATCCGCGAGCATATTAAGACCATTGGCTTGTTTCGCAACAAGGCCAAACATGTGTTGGCGCTGAGCGAGATGCTTATAAGGGATTTTGCCGGAGAGGTGCCGTCGTTGCGTGAACAGCTGGAGACGTTGCCCGGAGTTGGACGCAAGACGGCCAATGTCGTGCTCAACATGTTTTTCGGTAAGCCCTGCATCGCGGTGGACACGCATTTGTTTCGGGTTTCCAACCGCATTCCGCTCAGTGTTGGAAAAACACCATTGGCGGTGGAACTTGGACTGTTGAAAATAATTCCGGCCGACTATATGCGACACGCCCATCATTGGCTGATTTTGCACGGCCGTTATATCTGCAAGGCGCGCGCCCCCCTGTGCTGCCGGTGCCTGATCGCAGATTTATGCGCATTTCCCGATAAAAACCTGAAAATTTCCTGACTAAAACCTGCAAATTTTCTGACTTAAACCTGCAAATTTTCTGACTTAAACCTGAAAGGCCATTCCGATGTCATATGAAAACATTCTCGTCGAAACGCACTGTCGTGTGGGCGTGATAACCCTTAACCGTCCAAAAGCTCTCAATGCGCTTAGTTTTGCGCTGGTGACGGAATTGAATCAGGTGCTGGAACAGTTTGAGGCCGACAGCGGCATTGGTGCGATTATTATTACCGGTTCAGAAAAGGCCTTTGCCGCCGGAGCGGACATTAAGGAGATGGCCTCAAAGACCTATGTTGAAGCCTATTTAGAAGATTTCATCTCCTCTTGGGAGCGGATCAGCCGTGTCCGCAAACCGATTATTGCAGCGGTCAGCGGCTTTGCCTTGGGCGGTGGCTGCGAACTTGCGATGATGTGTGATTTTATTATTGCTTCAGACACCGCCAAATTCGGTCAGCCGGAAATCAATCTCGGCGTAATGCCGGGCGCTGGCGGAACGCAACGCCTGACGCGTTTCATCGGCAAAAGCAAAGCTATGGACCTTTGCCTCACCGGGCGCATGATGGATGCCCAGGAGGCTGAGCGTTCCGGCTTGGTTTCGCGGCTTGTCCCGGCGGACAAACTTATGGAAGAGGCGCTTGCAGCTGCGCACAGCATAGCTAGCAAAAGCCTACCCGCCGCAATGATGACCAAAGAGAGTGTCAACCGCGCTTTTGAAACCACTCTGGCTGAAGGCGTCCGGTTCGAGCGGCGTGTGTTTCATGCCATGTTTGCCACGCAGGACCAAAAGGAAGGCATGGCCGCTTTTGTTGAAAAGCGTCCGGCGAAGTTCACCCACAAATAAATGAGCAAATTATGACTGATGTACCCGCATCCACAGTGGTTTTGCTCGGCGGTGTTGGGCTGGTGGC
>JAYTYD010000165.1:0-2389 GCA_043742625.1 Methylovirgula sp.
ATAATACCGTAAGTCTACCGAAAATCGGCCAAAACATGGCCAGGCCAACTAACTGATTTAATTGTTTAATAAATATTCATGGCCACATTTGGCCCAAAAATATCCGGCCAAAAGGTCCTAAAATCCAATGTTATCCCACTCCAAATCTGCTAAATACAGGCGATGAAAATCACCTCCACAGACGCCTTTCTCATCGTCGATTTACAGTATGATTTCCTTCCCGGCGGAGCTTTGGCTGTCGCTGGTGGCGATGAAATTATCCTGCCCATAGCCGCCTTGGCCGCGCGGTTTGCACATGTGATCGTTACCCAGGACTGGCATCCGCCGGGACATATCTCGTTTGCTTCGACGCATTATAAGCCTGCATTTTCAACCACTTCACTGGCCTATGGCCCGCAAATTCTTTGGCCCGACCATTGTATTATCGGGTCGAAAGGCGCGGCGCTTGCTCATCCTTTTGACAACGCTGAACTCATAATCCGCAAAGGCTTTCACGCCCACACAGACTCCTATTCAGCGTTTTTGGAAGCAGATCGCGCCACACCCACCGGTCTGGCCGGGTATTTGCACGAAAGAGGCTTCAAAAGACTGTTTTTAGCCGGGTTGGCTACCGATTTCTGTGTTGCCTTTTCCGCCCTGGATGCCCGTTCCGCCGGGTTTGAGACATTGGTATTTGAGGACTGCTGCCGCGCCATTAATCAGGAGGGTTCGCTTGCAAAAGCGTGGAACAATATGGAGAGCGCTGATATTAAGAGAATATCGTCCGGAGATATGCAATAATTTAAACTTAAACCGACGGATAAACCCCTCGCAAGTACAAACACTTTGCTCTATAGCACCCGCTTATGCCTTTGATTAAAACCACAAAACTCCTCGAAGATGCTTGCGCCCGGTTTGCCGCTCACGCCTACGTCACTGTTGACACCGAGTTCCTGCGCGAGACAACATTTTGGCCAAAACTGTGCGTTATTCAGATTGCCTCTGAAGATGAAGCCGTAGCTGTAGATGGTCTTGCCGAGGGCTTGGATCTTAAACCGTTTTTCGACCTAATGAAAAATGAAGCTGTCATAAAAGTATTTCACGCTGCCCGGCAAGATGTTGAAATCATTTGGAATCTTGATAAATCAATTCCGAAACCGTTGTTTGATACGCAAGTTGCGGCGATGGTCTGCGCCTATGGCGACCAAGTGTCCTACAGCGAATTGGTTCAGTCTATCTGCAAATTGTCCATTGATAAAAGTTCCCGCTTCACAGACTGGACACGCCGCCCGCTGTCTCAAGCGCAGGTAGATTATGCAATTGCGGATGTGACATATCTACGTGATATTTATAAAGAATTGTCGGAGCGCCTCATAAAAACCGACCGCCTTGAGTGGTTGCAGGATGAGATGAAAACCCTCACCTCGGTCAGCACCTACGAGCAACTGCCAGAGCGTGCCTGGGAACGCTACAAGGGGCGGATGCGCAAGCCGCGCGATCTCGCAGTTCTGATGGAACTTGCCCAATGGCGTGAGGCCGAAGCACAAGCCAAAGACGTACCGCGCTCTCGTATCCTCAAAGACGATATGATGATTGAAATTGCTCTAGCCGCGCCCAAGGATGAGGAAATGCTTGGCGGGTTACGGGCTTTTCCGCGCGCAATGGAGCGTTCCAAGGCCGGTATCGACATTTTAGCAGCTGTGCAGCGCGGTTTAGCCCGCGATCATAAAACCTTGCCAAAGATTGAGCGCGATAATCGCACTGGCAACAATGGTGGCGCTACCGTTGAATTGATGAAAGTACTTTTGCGCCATGTTGCGGAACAAGCCGGGGTAGCCGCCAAAATGATTGCGACTGTCGATGATTTGGAAGCCATCGCCAACTCTGACTCGGCTGATGTTGCAGCTCTGCAGGGGTGGCGGCGCGAACTTTTTGGAGCAAAAGCGGTCGAACTGAAGCATGGGCGCTTGGCACTGACTATCGAAAACAAAAAAATCACCACCTTGGAGTGGCAAGAAAACGCTAATTCGGTCTGACTGAGCGAAAAATCTGATTATTCTGTTAGGATATTGTAAAATCACACAATTACAACGACAGATAATATTGTAAACCCCACTGTTTGTATTGAGATGTCGCCTAATTCGTTTTCATAATGCCAAATCTAAACCACAACTGTATTATATCACACCCCTTGCCTTTAGAGCCAAAATCCTTATAACGCAGAAATCTTGTTCGGCCGGGGGCTGAACGGAAGAGTTTTTCTGTTTTTATGCAAGCTAGGTTGCGCATAAAACATTACAACTGGGAGCTGTGTCTTCCTTCTTCCCGTGTCTCCGCCTTCGAATGAACCGTCGGGCCTTTTTCCGGGCTTGAAGGGCTCCGCGCCGAACAAATCCAGCCTACATCCTGT
>JAYTYD010000166.1:0-1634 GCA_043742625.1 Methylovirgula sp.
ACACCGCCGAATGGGGCGAATATGTCTCCGGCCCGCGCATCATCACTTCAGAGACAAAGGCTGAAATGAAGCGCGTGTTGACCGACATTCAAACCGGCAAATTCACCTCGGATTGGATGCAGGAATACCGCGCCGGTTCGGCCCGCTTTAAAGGCATCCGCCGTTTGAATGATGAGCATCAGATTGAAGAAGTCGGCGCAAAGCTTCGCGCGATGATGCCATGGATTGGTAAGAACAAGCTGGTTGATAAAGCCAAGAACTAAGCTTAGAGGGCGGCCCGTAACGGTCGCCTTTTTCATCTGAAATTATCGAGGGCTGACCCCAAATGACAAGCCCCGCAATGGCGCGCAAACAAGAGCTGCTACAACTGCTAGGCACCATAATGCAGTGTCGGTTGGTGAGTGATTATGAAGGGCTGCGTCAGTATCTCGCTGAAGATGTGGTAGCAGAATTGCCGCTCAGCCGCCGGTTGTTTATGTGGGCTGGCAAGCATCATGGTCTTGCCGAGGTCATTGAGGCTTTGCGCCTTATCGATGCGGAAATCCACATTATCGAATATTTGGTGCGCGATGTGATCCATGAGGGTGACAAGCTGGTCATCCGCTCGTTCCGTAAAATAGCCAATCGCGGTTCCAGCGGCGTTGTTGACATTGAAGTGAGTGACTATTTCGAGTGGCGCGGCTCAGAGCTGATCAGCTTTATCGAACATTTTGACACCGAAGCGGTGTTGCGGCTGGTGTGGGGCGAGGCTTGACGCCCTGAAAGCATTCAATGCGGCCTTTCGATCAGGTTTGCAGGCCAGCGTAATCATTCGACGACATTTGTGTAAGCGGTGATATTAATTGGTGCCAGCCCGTAAACTACGGTATTTCTGAATTTCCTGATCGACACGCGAGTTTCCAATGCGCCGCAAATTTCACACGCTCGATGTTTTCACCACCGCTGCGCTCAGCGGAAATCCTCTCGCCGTCGTGTTGGAGTGTGAAGGCCTCGACGATGCACGGATGCAAAAAATTGCTCAAGAGTTTAATGCGCCTGAGACGGTGTTTGTATTTGATGCGCGTGACCAGATGAACACAGCGCGGTTGCGGATTTTTACGCCGGGGCGGGAGCTGCCCTTCGCCGGGCACCCGACAGTGGGCACAGCGGTTCTGCTGGCGTCCTTGCGCGCACCGGAACTGTTGGCGCGGGAGGATGTGCGCGTGGTGTTGGAAGAGAAGGTCGGCGATGTGCATTGCATTGTTCGCCATATGCGCGGGCAGGCAGCGCGGGCCAGTTTTGTGCTGCCCAAACTCCCAGAAATTGTCGGGCCGATTGGCGCGGCAGGTGACATTGCCGCCGCTTTAGGACTGGAGGCTGGCGATATCGGCTTTGGAAATTATGTTCCGGTGCGCGCTTCGGCGGGCGTGCCATTTTGTTTTGTGCCGGTGACAGCTCGCGATGTGTTGGGCAAAATCAAACTGAACATCGCGGCTTGGCCAGCGGCGTTTGGCGGCAATGGTCGAGAGCCGATTTATGTTTTTTGCGCTGATGCAGAGGGCGCGGATCATGCCTTTCGTGCGCGGATGTTTGCCCCCGATATGGGCATCCCGGAAGACCCCGCAACAGGGGCGGCGGTGGCCGGATTTTCAGGA
>JAYTYD010000167.1:0-2172 GCA_043742625.1 Methylovirgula sp.
GTTTTATGCGCTCATCGCTTTTGCGAGGTTTTCATTGATTTTATCGAGGAAACCGGTGGTGGAAAGCCACTTTTGCTCCGGACCGACCAGCAAAGCCAAATCCTTGGTCATGAAGCCGGACTCGACCGTATCGACACAGACCTTCTGAAGGGTCATAGCAAATTTTGTCAACTCGTCGTTGTTGTCGAGCTTAGCGCGATGCAAGAGGCCACCCGTCCACGCGTAAATTGACGCGATCGAGTTTGTCGAGGTTTCCTGCCCCTTTTGGTGCTGGCGATAATGGCGGGTGACTGTGCCATGCGCAGCTTCAGCTTCGACAATTTTGCCATCCGGCGTCATTAAAACCGAGGTCATCAATCCAAGCGAGCCAAAACCCTGCGCGACCGTATCAGACTGCACGTCACCGTCGTAGTTTTTGCAAGCCCAAACGTAGCCGCCGGACCACTTAAGCGCCGATGCCACCATGTCATCAATCAAGCGATGCTCATAGGTGATGCCAATTGCTTGGAATTTTCCTTTGAATTCCGCCTGATAGATTTCTTCAAAGATATCTTTGAAGCGCCCGTCATAGGCTTTCAAAATGGTGTTTTTGGTTGACAGATAGACCGGCCACTTGCGCAAAAGACCGTAATTCATTGAGGCGCGGGCAAAATCACGAATGGAGTCGTCAAGGTTATACATCGCCATTGTGACGCCAGCGCCGGGAAACTTGAACACTTCCTTCTCAATCACGGTGCCGTCTTCACCCTCAAATTTGATGGTGAGGCGGCCCTTACCTGGAATTCTGAAGTCTGTGGCTTTATACTGATCGCCAAAGGCATGACGGCCGACGACTATTGGCTTGGTCCAGCCCGGCACCAGACGTGGCACATTTTTACAGATAATCGGCTCGCGGAAAATGACGCCGCCCAAAATGTTGCGAATGGTGCCGTTGGGCGACTTCCACATTTCATGCAGGTTGAATTCTTTTACGCGGTCTTCGTCCGGCGTGATTGTGGCGCATTTGACGCCTGCGCCGTATTTGGCAATGGCGTGGGCGGAATCAATCGTGATCTGGTCACGCGTGGCATCGCGATTTTCAACCGAGAGATCATAATATTTCAAATCAATGTCGAGATAGGGGTGAATGAGTTTGTCGCGGATGTAATGCCAGATAATGCGGGTCATTTCGTCGCCGTCGAGTTCCACAACCGGATTGGCAACCTTGATTTTTTGCATGAAACGAGCCTCGCGTTTGATAAGGGATGTTCGATGCTATAGCACTTGAGTGCGGTGCGGCAAAGCGCGGCTTTAGGCAAAAACAGTGGAATTTTCTATGGTGGGTGCAGGCACAAATGCAGCGGGCATACGGGTGGAAGGCGGGCCGGCTGTGGTGCTGGTGCGGCCGCAATTAGCGGTGAATATCGGCATGGCAGCGCGGGCAATGGCAAACTTCGGCCTATCCGACATGCGGCTGGTTGCGCCGCGTGAAATAGGCTCAGCGCGCGCGCTGAAAAAGGGCGCAGCGCAGGCGGCGTCCGGCGCAGTATATATTCTGGAGGCTGCGCGATTTTTCGAGACCATCGAGGATGCTATTGCTGACCTCAATTGTGTTTGGGCGACGACAGCCCGTGAGCGCGGACAGGACAAAAGGGTGCTACTGCCTGATGTTGCGATGCCCGAAATGGCTGCACGGATCGGGGCGGGCGAAAAGCACGGGCTGATGTTCGGGCCAGAGCGGACGGGATTGGAGAATCACGAAGTGGCGATGGCCGATGCGTTGATCACATTTCCGGTGAACCCTGCTTATGCCAGCCTGAACCTTGCGCAAGCGGTTTTGCTGTCCGGGTATGAATGGCAGCGGGCAAAGGGCGCCGCCTTGCCGTTTGATAACCCGAAGTTTTCGCCCGCCGCGCCGCGCGATATGGTTGCATCGCTGTTCACGTTCTTGGAAGCTGCTCTCGAAGAGCGCGGATATTACCGGCCATTACCTAAAGCACCGGTGATGAAACGCAACATGCGGAACATGTTTCATAGAATGCAGCTGACCGAGCAGGATATTCGCACCATTCGCGGCGCACTGGTGAGGCTAATGAACGGATCACGAAAACGTGATGACGTTAATTTAACAAATGAATAGTTGTGGCTAAAAAAAGGCAGGGGTTGAATATTTCTGCCACTTTTGAAATCTCC
>JAYTYD010000168.1:0-4112 GCA_043742625.1 Methylovirgula sp.
ACTTGCCAATCCGCCATTTTTTCTAAGATTAGCGCTTCAACATGCGCCACGGCGGGGAGCACAAATTCAGCATGTGGATAACGACGCGCCAGCAAAGCAACGGTCTTACCAAAATCATCCATCAGATGGGTGATTTCCGACCGGCGCGAACCGGGCAAAATAACGATCAGGGGATTTTGCAGCGGGCTTTGCGCCTGGCGCCGCGTCTTTTCCACCGGATTCGGGCGCAGGCTATCAAGCCGCTCAATCAGCGGATGGCCAACATATGTGCATGGCGGCCCGCCAAGGCGTTGATGTGCAGCAGGCTCAAACGGAAGCAGCGCCATAACGTGATCAACATATTTGCGCATTTTGCGCGCCCGACCCTGCCGCCAAGCCCAGACCGAAGGGCTGACATAATCAACTATCGGTAGTTTGTTCCATTTTGCCCGAACTCGTTTTGCCACCGCATGGGTAAAATCCGGACTGTCAATGATTACCAATACGTCCGGCTGTGCCTGTCCAACTGCAGCAACCGTCTGATAGACCCGCTGCATAATTTTTGGTAACCGCGCCAAAACCGCCACTATGCCCATAACGGCGATGTCTTCGAGGGGAAACAGGGATTGCAAGCCCTGCGCCGCCATGGCCTCCCCGCCGACGCCGACAAAAGTTACCGGTGCCGAAGAAGCCCGTTTCAAAGCCGCCATGAGCTTCCCGCCAAGATCGTCGCCGGATTTTTCACCGGCAACGACAAAAACGCTGAGCGGATTAGCACCGCTCAAGCGGCGGAATCCTTAGCGTCTCGCGGCATGCAAATAGCGCGGTCGCCCCCGGCGCGAATGAATTCAAGAATTTGGTGCACCTGCTCGTGGGTTTCAAATTCAGCAGCCACATCTTCCACCCGCTCTTTCAAAGTGCCGTCGGGCCCGAACAACAGGCGATAGGCCCTGCGCAAGTCATGGATGGCCTCACGAGTGAAACCACGGCGCTTGAGTCCGATAATGTTTAACCCGGCCAGCGCAGCCCGATTTCCCAACGCCATGCCGTAGGGGATAACGTCATTTTCAACTCCGGCAAGTCCGCCGACGATGGCATGAGCTCCAATGCGGACAAATTGGTGCACACCGGCACCGCCGCCTATGATGACAAAATCTCCGACATGACAATGGCCGGCTATCATCACATTGTTTGAAAACACGACGTTGTTGCCGATGATCGCATCATGGCCGACGTGAGAATTTGCAAGAAATGCACACTTGTCACCAATTGTGGTCTTAGAGCCGCCGCCTTCCGTGCCGGGGTTCATGGTCACGCCTTCGCGAATAAGACAATCCGCACCTATGGTAAGGACCGAGTGCTCTCCGTTAAATTTGAGATCTTGCGGCTGATGACCTATTGAGGCAAACGGGAATATTTTGCCGCGCGCGCCGACCGAAGTGTGGCCCGCCACTGCAACATGTGACAGCAGTTCAACGCTGTCGGCTAGTTCAACATGCGGGCCAACATAGCAAAACGGACCGATTTTTACGCCAGACCCGAGCCGCGCTCCGCGCTCGATAACGCTGGAAGGATGGATAAAACTGGACAATTTAGAGCTCCCACATTGCCAAAAGGCTAATCACCTGCGATGAGCATGGCGCTGATTTCAGCCTCGCAAACCACAATACCGTCAACCTTGGCCTGCCCCTTATACCACCACATGTTGCGGCGATGGTTGGTTTTCAGCATGTGATATTCAACCCTGTCCCCGGGAACAACCGGCTTACGGAACTTGGCATTATCAATTGTCATGAAATACACCAGCTTCGGCTTGGTGACGCCGCTTTGGCTTTGGACGCATATAGCGCCAGCCGTTTGCGCCATACCCTCAATAAGCAAAACGCCGGGCATAACGGGAGCACCGGGAAAGTGGCCCTGGAATTGCGGCTCGTTAAAGGTAACGTTTTTGATGCCGATGCAGGAATTGTCGCCATCGATGTCTATAATCTTATCAACCAATAAAAACGGATACCGGTGCGGGAGGTTTTCCAACAGCCGCTTGATATCTATCACTTCCAAAGTTTTTACATTTGCGTCCATGGCTGCTTAACCCTCCCCCCCGGTATTAGGATGATTTATCGATGTGTTTTGCCGCCATCTTACGAAGCGTTGTTAGTTCTCGAAAGAATTCTTTAATCGGCTGAGCCGGAGCGCCGCCCCAGCGTCCGCCAGCAGGCACATCAGTCATGACGCCTGCGGAGGCGGCAATTTGTGCGCCCATACCAATTTTCAAATGACCGGCAAGCCCCGCCTGCCCGCCAATGGAAACAAAATCACCCAATTGTGTGGAACCGGATATGCCGACCTGACCGGTGATAACACAATGGCGGCCGATGATCACGTTGTGGCCGATCTGCACCAGATTATCGATTTTTGTGCCCTCACCAATCACGGTATCGCGGTTTGCCCCGCGATCCACTGTGGTATTGGCTCCGATCTCAACGTCGTCTTGAATGATGACACGACCGATTTGCGGCACTTTCACATGTCCCTGCGGACCCATGGCAAAACCAAAACCATCCTGCCCGATACAGGCTCCGGTATGAATGATGATATTATTGCCAAGCAGAGTATTGGATAGAGTGACACGCGCGCCAATCGAGCAGTGGCGTCCAATGCGGACATTACTGCCAATGACGGCATTGGCACCAATGAAACTGCCCGTTCCGATTTCCACGCCACTGCCAATAACGGCTCCGGGGTCAACGGTAACGCCGATTTCAAGCCGCGCAGTCGAGTGGATGGTGGCGGCTGAGGATAGTCCGGACTGACCGAAAACTGAGGCGGGTTTTGCGGCATCAGGGAACATGCGGGTCAAAACCGTGGCAACTGCACGGTAAGGCTCCGGCGTGCTGAGTGCAATTGTTCCGGTCGGCACGCGCGCTGCAAATTTCGGGTGGATCAAGCAAGCTCCGGCACGGGTGCCTGCCAGATCATCAAAATATTTTTGGTTTTCAAAAAAAGCGAGAGAGGATCTGCCCGCGCGATCCAACGGGCCGACCGAATTAAACTGTAAAGAGAGGTCTGCTCCTTCTACAACGGTCGCACCTGTCCAGCTCAGAATTTCAGCTAAGGTGGGCCGGGAGGCGGCGAGAAAAAAGAAGGGATCAGACATATTGGATTGGCTTTAACATGAGTGTCACAATGTGAAAAGACCCGTACTGCGATAAGCAGCCGGGCCTTTTAAAATCAAACACTTATGAACCTAGAAACTGGTGCCGCCTGAGAAGCGGAACGCCTGTTTCTGGTCGTTCTTGGCTTTTGACAACACGAAGGCGTAGTCAAAGCGAATCGGACCAAGTGGCGATGCCCAAAGAATGGACGCGCCCACCGACGAGCGGATTTTGCGACCGTCTTCAACTTGAATACAGGTACCTTGCGTGAAGGTTGGTGCCACATTGTTTGGAACGCATGGCCCTGTGCCAAAGTTGGTCTTTCCGTGATAGCCGAATAATGTACCGGCATCAGCAAACAACGCGCCCTTCAGACCAATTTCCTTCGGAACTCCAAATATCGGGAACTGAACTTCAGCCGTTCCGCCGAAATAACTCGTGCCACCCAATGCCGACGACGATGTCGGCAAATCAGTGATATCGCGCGGGCCGATGCCGCTTGGTGCAAAGCCGCGAACCAGCTCCGGCCCAAGGTTGAAATTATCAGTCAGGCGGAGTCTTTTGCCGCCGTATCCGATAATATTACCGGCTTGACCACGAACAAAGCCGACAACATCATCATAGATTTCGTGATAATAGCGCACGTCAGCCGTCGTGCGAACAAAGTGACTGGCACCGCCCAAACCGGCAAGGTCTTGCTTAAATTCTGCGAACAGACCATTTGTCGGATTCCGGCGATCATCAAGCGAATTATATTGCAAGGTGTAGCCGATGAGCGAGGTTAGCTTGGTTCCGCGCAATTCTTTGATTGCGAGCGACGCTTCGCCATTGGTCAAGCAGCTGTTATTTATTGTGGGGACGACCGGCGTAGTCCCAACTCTCGGCGTCGTGCAGTCGTCATAAGGCTTGCTGATGGTATTCGGAATTTTCACCGTTGAGGCGTAAAGCGAATAACGACCGGCAATAGAGAATTCCTCA
>JAYTYD010000169.1:0-2841 GCA_043742625.1 Methylovirgula sp.
ACGCGGCGAAAATCCGCCTCTATCTGAGATGCGTTCAGATGCACGGCCGGAGCAATGATATGGCTGGGAATTTCGCCGCGTAGCTGGATGATATATTCGCCAAGATCAGTCTCCACAGGCTCAATATTCGCCGTCATCAAAGCGTCGTTGAGATGGATCTCTTCCGAGATCATACTCTTGCCTTTGGTCACTGTTTTCGCAGCGCGCGCGTTGCAGATCCCTATGACTATTGCATTGGCTTCTTCGGGGGTGCGGGCAAAATGAACGTGGCCGCCGCTTGCTTTAACGCGCGCCTCATAGGCCTCCAGATAAAGATCAAGATGCGCCAGCGTGTGATTTTTTATGTCTCGCGCCGAGTCCCTGAGTGCTTCAAATTCCGGCAACGCCGCGGCAGCTTTGGAGCGCTTATCAATAAAACCGACACGGACATTGCCCAATGCCTTTTGCAATTGGCCGTCGCCCAGAGCCTCATGCGAATTGGCAATGAATTGCGGTGTGGTGGAATGAGCGTTCATTGTTTTTTGTCTCCGCGCGCCGCGCCAATTGGCGGCAGGTCGCTCATCCCGGCCAAAATTTCAGCAATATGCCGAACTTGCACGTTTGAGCCTTGCCGCGACAACTTTCCCGCCATGTTCATCAAGCACCCCAGGTCGCCGGCCAACAATAACTCAGCGCCGGAATTCGTGATGTTCTCGGTCTTTTTCGAAACGATCGAGTCGGAAATTTCGCTGTATTTCACCGCAAAAGTGCCGCCAAAGCCACAGCAAACGTCATTTTCCGCCATTTCCTTAAGCGTAAGACCTTTCACACTCGCCAGTAATTTGCGCGGTTGGCTTTGAACCCCCAGCTCTCGCAAGCCCGAGCAAGAATCGTGATAGGTTGCGATCGCGGTATAGCTGGCGTCAACCGAAGTCACAAACATAACATCGGTCAGGAAGCTGATAAGCTCATAGCATTTGTCCGAAAAAGCTTGCGCTGCGCTACGCATATTTGGGTCATCAGCAAAAAGTTCAGGATAGTGTTTGGCGATCATGCCGCCGCAAGAGCCTGACGGAGCCACTACATATTCGACACCTTCAAACGCTTTGATAACCTGCAACGCAATCGCCTTGGTCGAGGCGCGATCCCCTGAATTATAGGCGGGTTGCCCGCAGCAAGTCTGCGAGGGAACGCTCACCTCGCAACCGGCATTTTCCAGCAGTTTGACCGCCGCAAAGCCAATGCTGGGGCGCATCAAATCCACCAGACACGTGGCGAATAGTCCTACTTTCGGTTTGCACTTAATGATACTCAAAGTCTAACTCCCACGTACGTCATCGCGCAGCCCCAAACACTGCTGTTATGATGGCCTTTGAACATCCCTGCAAGCGCGGTCTGATAAGCCGGGTTTGAAATTTAAATTAGCGCAGTTGTGGGCAAGTCAATTACTGTAATCAAGGACATACCGAAAGATTTAAATGACTGAGGTCAAATTCTATCCGCCGCTCATTTCCCACCCTCTGCGCGACGCGGTTTTAGGGGAGGTTCACGCCCGACCATTTCATCTGGTAAAGTCGCCGCGCCGGATGTTGCATTTTGCCTTTATGGTCGACGCAGCTGCTGCGGCGCAGGCGATAGAGGCATTGCAGCTGTTTTGCGCTGCGCGTGATGTGCCGGCACCCAAAAAAGCGGCGCGTCATCACCGTGTTGAATTTGCTCAGTTCGTCCTTCGTTTTGAGTTACATGCGGAATTTTGCACCTACACCTTTGGCTGCGCCGGAGAAAGTGAAGCTGCATTTCTGCCGCGTACTGAAGACATTATGTCATTCACGCAATTTCTGCCGCAACCCGGCCCGCACCTTGTTTCGGTGGACTTGCACCTGATTAAGGGCTTGACGGCTGATGCAATTGATCTCGAAGCCCTATTTGACCCGCTCAGCTTGGCTGCCAGCAAAGCGGCCAACGGCAAAGCCATCGTCGCAACTGATTTTTCAATGCGGGAGAATGGTTACGTCCGCATTGTTGTTGCCGATATCGGCATGACAAATTACCGCGCCGGGGCGCTTACCCAACGTTTGCTTGAAATTGAAACCTACCGCACCTTGGCATTGCTCGGGCTGCCGGAGGCGCACAGGCTGAGTCCCGCGGTGCAAAACGTTGAGGATTCGCTCACCCGAATTGTTCACTCGATGACAAAGACCGGGGGGCTTGCCTCTGACCGCTCGTTGTTAGATGAACTCACCAGTCTTTCCGCCCAGCTTGAGGCAGACAGCGCCAGCGCAAATTTCCGCTTTCGCGCCAGTGCCGCCTATGATGACATCGTGTCTCAGAGGCTGGTAGCACTGGGCGAGGAGACATTAAAAGAGCACTCGTCTCTGCGGGCTTTCCTGTCTCGGCGCATGACTCCCGCTATGAGCACCTGCGCTATGTTACAAGATAGGCAAGCCAAACTTTCAGAAAAACTTGCGCGCGCAACAAACTTGCTGCGCACCCGCGTTGATGTCGAGATTGAGCAACAAAACCAGTCGGTTTTAACCGCAATGAACAACCGCGCCCGCATGCAACTGCGGCTGCAACAAACAGTGGAAGGCTTATCTGTTGCGGCAATATCTTATTACATCGTCGGACTGGCGGGCTACGTATTTAAAGGATTGAAAGAAGTTGGCTATTTGCCGATTGATCCGGGACTCGCAACAGCGATAGCGGTGCCTTTGGCGATCTTAATCGTGGCCTATGTCGTCCGCCGCATCCGCAACGCCCACGATGTCGCATAAGTAATTTCGTCTGACGGAAGCCTCCACTCTTGCCAACCAACGCAAAAGCGCGAAATGATGAGAACGGAGTATTTAAATGAACGCAATT
>JAYTYD010000170.1:0-7898 GCA_043742625.1 Methylovirgula sp.
AATAATGCAGCACGGGCTTTAGACCGCGTATTGAGGGCTGGACGGTATTGGGTCCCGATGTGGTATAGATCTGAAACTTGGATAGCCTACTGGGATGAATACGCCCGACCGCCCGTAGCTCCAATATATGGAACCGGAGCACCTTCTACGTGGTGGTTTGACGCTGAAAAAATGAAGAAGATCGGTCGCGGCTGATGTTTGCCTATGTAGCGCGCCGACTTCTTCTGATGATACCAACACTGTTCGGCATCATGCTTTTAACGTTTATAGTGGTTCAATTCGCTCCGGGCGGTCCTGTAGAGCGAATCATTGCACAGTTACAAGGAACTGACTCCTCAGCCACTGCACGTTTTGGTGGAGGCAAAGATATCGGCGGAAGCGCAGCGGCGGAAGTTTCGTCTAAATATCGTGGAGCCCAAGGACTCGACCCCAAGCTGATCAAAGAATTGGAAAAGCAATTCGGGTTTGATAAACCCGCCTATGAACGATTTTGGATAATGATCAAGAGGTACATCACATTCGATTTCGGTAAGAGCTTCTTTCGCGACACGCCCGTATTGTCACTAATTGCCGAGAAGTTACCGGTTTCGATGACGCTGGGATTGTGGATGACCTTCATCTCTTATCTCATTTCAATTCCGCTTGGTATTAGAAAGGCTTTGCAAGACGGTTCTAAATTCGACGTGTGGACATCAGCTATCATAATTATCGGTTATGCAGTGCCAGGGTTTTTATTCGCCATTTTACTGATTGTGCTGTTCGCAGGTGGCTCCTTCCTGCAATTTTTTCCCCTTCGCGGCCTTACTTCCGAAGGTTGGGTCGGATTTACCCCCTTTCATAAGGCTTATGATTACTTATGGCACATAATTTTACCTGTCGCTGCCATGTCGATTAGTTCTTTTGCGACAACCACATTTCTGACTAAAAATTCATTTTTGGAGGAAATCCGCAAACAGTACGTAATGACTGCACGCATGAAAGGTTTAAATGACGGTCAAGTGCTTTATGGACACGTTTTTCGAAATGCTATGCTGATAGTAATTGCAGGTTTTCCTAGTGCTTTTGTTCACGCTTTTCTCACCGGCTCTTTACTGATTGAATACACGTTTTCTCTGGACGGATTGGGTTTGCTTTCTTATGAAGCCGTAGTAAATCGCGATTACGCAGTGGTTTTTGCGAGTCTCTATATTTTTTCTCTGATTGGATTACTTATCGGACTTGTTTCAGACCTGATGTACACGTGGATCGATCCGCGTATAGATTTTGAAACTCGGGAAGTCTGATAATGCCTGTAGACTCTTTGCATGCGACTGGTATTGCGCCGACATTGCCCTCAGCTGGCCTATTAAGTTTAAGTCCTATGAACGCTCGTCGCCTTAATAATTTCAGAAGGAATAGGCGCGGCTATTGGTCATTTTGGATATTTCTCGGTCTTTTTACGGTCTGCTTTTTTGCCGAATTAATCGCAAACGACAGACCAATTCTGGCAAAATATAAAGGGGAATTTCTCTTCCCAATACTTTTAACCTATGAAGAAAGTAAATTTGGAGGGTTTTTAGCCGAAACCGATTATAGAGACCCGTCTATACAGGCTGAGATAAATGCCAATGGCTGGATGATCTGGCCACCAATCAGATTTGCTGACGGAACTCACAATTACGACGTACCTACGCCAGTTCCCTCGAAGCCGACTTGGGCGCTTAGCGATGATATTTGCCGCCCTGCCGCGCAGAAGAAGCGCAATAGCTATGATTCAAAATTAGGATGCCAAGATGTTGAATGGAATTGGCTCGGCACTGATGATCAAGGCCGGGATGTCTTGACACGACTAATCTATGGATTCCGCATTTCTATCTTATTTGGTTTAATACTAGCTTGCATTTCATCAGCTATTGGTATATCCGCCGGCGCAGTGCAAGGTTATTTCGGAGGTTGGGTTGACCTTATTTTTCAGAGATTTATCGAAATTTGGTCATCTTTGCCTACGCTTTATGTGCTTATTATCTTATCGTCAATAATAGCGCCCAGTTTTTTTGTTCTATTGGCAATACTGCTTCTGTTTTCATGGGTCGCTCTTGTTCATGTTGTTCGCGCAGAATTTTTGAAGGCTAGAAACTTAGAGTACGTCAATTCGGCTCGAGCGCTCGGGCTTTCAAACACCCGTATCATATGGAAACACGTGTTGCCAAACGCGATGGTTGCGACACTTACATTTATGCCATTTATTTTAAACGGGTCTATTACAACGTTAACGTCACTTGATTTCTTGGGGTTCGGCCTACCACCGGGATCGCCCTCCCTGGGCGAATTGTTGTTGCAGGGTAGATCCTATCTGAATGCGCCGTGGCTTGGCCTGACAGGCTTTTTTACAATTTCAATAATGCTGTCATTGCTAATATTCATCGGCGAGGCGGTGCGTGATGCTTTCGATCCGCGCAAGGCGATGGAATAGAGCATGTCGAGCAAACTGCTACTTGAGGTTAAAAATCTATCGATCGTGTTTAAACAGGGAGGTAAGTCAACGCAAGCTGTCTGCAACACAAACTTTACATTAGAGCGTGGCAGAACTTTGGCTCTTGTCGGAGAGTCTGGCTCGGGAAAATCGGTGACGGCACTGGCAATTGTGCGGTTATTGACGGGAGCGAATATCACTGGAGAAATTAGATTTAATAGTGAAAATCTCCTAGGACTCACTGAGGCGAAATTACGCGAGATCCGTGGCAATGCGATCACTATGGTTTTTCAAGAACCAATGACATCGCTGAATCCGTTGCATCATATTGGCAAGCAGATCGGAGAGATTTTACAACATCACGGCATGAAATCGGTTTCAAAGCGAGAGGAGCGGACAATAGAGCTGCTCGCGGAAGTCGGCATGGTGAACCCGAAAGGTCGTTTGGGGTCATTTCCACATCAGCTCTCCGGCGGGCAGCGGCAACGCGTCATGATCGCAATGGCATTGGCAAATCGCCCGGAACTTTTTATTGCAGACGAGCCCACCACGGCGCTAGATGTGACGATTCAGGCACAAATTCTGAATTTGTTGAAGAACCTCCAAGCCAAACACGGCATGGCGTTGCTGTTCATCACACATGATCTTGGCATAGTGCGGCGCATCGCCGATGACGTTGTGGTGATGCAGAAAGGGCAGGTTGTGGATGCCGGCCCGGTCAGCCAGGTTTTTGCCAACCCGACCAGTGATTATACAAAGATGCTGCTTGCCGCCGAACCTAAGGGCAGCGCGCCGCTGCTTGACCTGAGCGCGCGGGAGGTTCTGCGCGTTGAAAATCTGAAAGTTTGGTTCCCCATCAAACGCGGATTTTTCAAGAGCACCATTGGTCATATCAAGGCGGTGGACGGTGTTTCAATAACACTGCGAGCAGGCCAAACACTTGGAGTTGTTGGGGAATCAGGTTCTGGTAAAACAACGCTCGGCTTGGCAATTTTACGCCTTATCAGGTCTGAAGGCCCCATCGTCTTCTTAGGTCAAAATATTGATGGTGCCACAAGCAAGATGATGCGCCCGCTTCGGGCGAAGATGCAGGTGGTGTTTCAAGACCCCTACGGCTCGCTTTCGCCGAGGCTGTCTGTGGCAGAGATCGTCGAGGAGGGCTTAACGGTGCAGAAGAGCGCCCTCACCTTACGTGAGCGGCGCGAGATTGTGGCGCAAGCACTGCTCGATGTTGGGCTTGATCCAATGAGCATGGACCGCTATCCGCACGAGTTTTCCGGCGGGCAACGCCAGCGTATTGCCATCGCGCGGGCAATGGTTTTGCAGCCACAATTTGTTGTTCTGGATGAGCCGACATCAGCGCTTGATATGTCAGTTCAGGCACAAATCGTTGATTTATTGAGAGATTTACAGAAACGACGAGGACTCACATATCTCTTCATTTCGCATGATTTGAAAGTGGTAAAGGCGTTGTCCAGCGAAATTTTGGTGATGAAAGACGGTAAGGTGATTGAGAGCGGCGAAGCCTCATCTATCTTTGAAAACCCGCAAGCTGACTATACGAAAGCCCTGTTTGCAGCGGCGTTTCTGAATAAAGAGCGGATATGACCGGGCGGGCCATACTCATCGTGCTTGATTCCTTCGGTTGCGGCGAGGCACGTGACGCGGCAAGTTACGGTGATGCCGGAGCTAACACTTTAGGCCATATTGCTTTGGCCTGTGCGGCTGGACGCTGCGACGGGCGAGGCCGGGGCGGCCCGCTCTTTATGCCTTATCTCAATCAGTTAGGCTTGGGCAGAGCCGCTGAGGCGGCGAGCGGCGAGCATCCCGCCGGACTGCCAAAAGTTGAGCCCAACGCGCAGTGGGGGTATGGCATTGAAGTTTCCAAGGGCAAAGACACGCCTTCAGGACATTGGGAACTTGCCGGAACTCCCGTTCCGTTTGAATGGGGCTATTTTCCACATAAAACGCCATGTTTTCCTGATGAACTCATAAAACAAATGCTTGAACTGGGCCATCTAAGCGGGATTTTAGCAAATTGTCACGCTTCAGGCACGGAAGTGATCGACGATTACGGCGCAGAGCACATGCGCACAGGTAAGCCTATCTGCTACACATCAGTGGACTCGGTTTTGCAAATTGCGGCGCATGAACAGCTGTTCGGGCTACAGCGGCTTTACGATATTTGCAAGATTACGAGGTCGCTTTGTGACAAGTATAATATCGGACGGGTGATTGCACGGCCATTTACCGGAACTGCCGGTGAGTTTCACCGCACGCCAAATCGTAAGGATTTTGCAATGCCGCCGCCCGCCAACACCCTTCTCGAACTGGCTTCAAAGGCGGGGCGCGAGGTGGTGACAATCGGAAAAATTGGCGATATTTTTGCACATCACTATACGGGAACCGAGAAAAAAGGTGTCTCAAATGACAGTCATTTCGACCTTTTACTTGAATCTGTGCCCGGTTTAGCGGATGGCGGGTTGATTTTTGCCAATTTTGTCGATTTTGATACCGATTATGGCCACAGGCGCGATGTGGCTGGATATGCCGCTTGTCTGGAGGCTTTTGATGCCCGCCTGCCTGAACTTTTTGCGCTGTTAAAGACCGACGATGTGGTGATTTTCACCGCGGATCACGGCAATGACCCAACTTTTAGAGGCACAGATCACACTAGGGAATATGTCCCCATCCTAGTGAAATCCGCCGTGCTTAAAAATGGGCCTATCGGGGGGCGCGGCATGGCCGATATTGGCCAATTCTCGGCCAAATGCCTCAATTTATCGGCCACGCCGCATGGAGAAAGCTGGATTTAGGCAATCAGATACCAAAAAACTTGCGCATTTGACGGCCAAAGGTGGCCAAAAGTCGCCAAAAGAACCAGCAACCGAAAGATCTTAAAAAAAAATTACGTCTGCTTTTGGAGTTTCCAAGCGGTTTAGGCTGCGCCTGCTCAAGTACGGCTCCAAAAAATCGAAAGTCCCGCCGGAAAATACGGTAAGGGCTCTGATCGGCGCCGAACATTTCAACCTGCTTGGCTGCGTTATAAAAAGCAGTGCAAAAGCTGGTATCCCGCTCAACTTTGGTCACCCTGAGCGGCGGATTTGCTTTATCTTCGCCACACATTGAAGAGGCCTTGATGAAAACCACCGTTTCCGGCGTTTATGTTGTTGACCATCCGCTTGTTCAACACAAGTTGACCTTGATGCGCGATGCAAAGCGCTCGACACAGGGATTTCGCCGCTTGCTCAACGAGATCGGCATGTTGCTGTGTTACGAGGTGACGCGGGATTTGCCGATTGAAATGGTCGAAACCCAAACTCCGATCACAAAAATGATGGCACCCACCATCGCCGGCAAAAAGCTGGTGTTTGCGCCGATTTTACGCGCAGGAGTCGGCTTTTTGGATGGCATGCTGAATCTTGTGCCATCAGCCCGCGTGGCGCACATCGGTTTGTATCGGGATCCGGCGACGCTAGAGGCGGTGGAATATTATTTCAAGGCACCGTCCGACTTGGCCGACCGTATGGTGGTTTTGATGGATCCGATGCTGGCAACCGGAAATTCGGCGATTGCCGCAATAGAACGGCTAAAAGCGCGCGGGGCGAAGGACATCCGGTTCATGTGTCTGCTGGCGGCACCCGAGGGCATCAAAGCGCTGCAGGATGCGCATCCCGAAGTTAAAATATGGACGGCGGCGGTCGACAGCCATTTGAACGACCACGGCTATATTGTACCGGGGCTTGGCGACGCCGGCGACCGGATGTTCGGCACCAAATAATTATTTGGCGGGAACACCAATGACCAGCGCGGGCGGCGAAGACGCTGCCGGGGCGGCAGCTGCGGCGGCAGGCGCTATTTGCGGCGGTGCAGACGCGACCTGCTGGCGCTGAACCGGATCGTTGCCCTGCGGCCCGCCATTTGCCGAGGCTGGCTTGGCGGGAATGGCAGCCACCGGCGCAGGGACACCCTTAACCGTTTCATCATGTTGACGGATAACCGGCAACGGTTTCATCGCCAAAACCGAAGCAACGCTGGGTGGCCATGGCATGTAGTTGACCAATGTCCAAGATTGCCCCGGCCACATGTCGTGGCTGGCGAGATTGGTCACATCGGCGGATGTTAAATAGCGCACGTTAAGCTTCATGTTGATCGGCTCATAAACCGCTTTTTCACCTTTGGATAAAGACTTGAAGCTATAAGCTGAAGACGGGCCCGACGGCGGTGACGCAACTTCAAAACCGCCCATGTTTTGGGATTGGTCGGCGGCCTCATCCAAGCTGGCCATGACGGTAGATTTTACCTGAGCGGCAGTCGCAGCTTGCGGCAGGCATAGAAGGGCGGCAAGGCCCAGACCGATGGCGGTCAGAAGCACCTGATCAACGAGGAGATTTTCCGGAGCGAGGGTTTTGGCAAGTGATTTCATATTCCTAAAATAACGCACAGCTGTTACGTCTGCGTATTCTAGATTGCTACAATTTGAACGAACTGAGGATTATTACGGTTTTTGATTTCGAGCCGGTCAGTAGACCAAGGCGAGTCGCGGGCAAACAGCCTGAAATGCAGGCTCGACAACAGCGGCGTTTTTGCGCAAGTTCTAGCCTGAGCAGTTAACGTCGGGCGGCACCCGCCTTAAAGTTGACTCGCCTAAACATCTCTGACCAAATGGTCAGGTATTCGTCTTAAGGGAGACCTCCATGAAACACATTTTTTCGATGACCTTGGCGGCAGGCTTGCTCGCCTCGGTTTCCGCTTTTGCAGCGGATTTTAAGCCGGCCATTATTTATGATTTGGGCGGAAAGTTTGATAAAAGCTTCAACGAAGGCGTGTTTAATGGCGGCACAAAATATGCCAAAGAGGCAGGTGTGGAACTGCGCGACTTCGAAATTCAGAACGACACCCAGCGCGAACAGGCTTTGCGCAAGTTTGCCGGCGACGGCAATAATCCGATTGTAGTGCCGGGCTTTGCCTGGGCCACCGCACTGGAAAAGATTGCAGGGGAGTTCCCGAAGACCAATTTCGCCATTATCGACATGGTGGTCGATAAGCCGAATGTCGCCTCTATTGTATTCAAAGAGCAGGAAGGGTCTTTTGTTGTGGGCGTGATGGCGGCAAAAGCCTCGAAAAGCGGCAAAGTCGGCTTCATCGGCGGCATGGATATTCCGCTGATCCACAAATTCGGCTGTGGTTATGAGCAGGGCGCAAAATATGCCAACCCGAAGGCTGAAGTGTTTGCAAACATGACCGGTACTGACCCGAAAGCCTGGAATGACCCTGTGAAGGGTGGCGAATTGGCAAAGTCACAAATGTCGCAAGGGGCAGATGTGGTTTATGCCGCAGCCGGAGCGACCGGCATTGGCGTGTTGCAGGCCGTGGCTGACGGCGGCAAACTCGGCATTGGCGTTGACTCAAACCAGAACGCTTTGCAGCCGGGCAAAATTCTCAC
>JAYTYD010000171.1:0-5166 GCA_043742625.1 Methylovirgula sp.
TCTATGCGCGGCATCAGCAAAAGCGAGCTTTGCCGCGTTGCCGGGATAGATAATCATACTTACGGCCGCGCACTTAAAAACCATAATTCTCCCAATTCCCGTACGTTAGAAAGCCTTAGCCGTGCTCTGGATTCAATAAACTCCGAGCCGTCCAATCTTCAAAATTCCCGATTGCACCCCACCAAGCGAGCGCCTCCTATGAATAGAGTTTCCCAAGCAGTCGAAGCCATAGCGCGCGGCGAACTGGTCATTGTCACCGATGATGATGACCGCGAAAACGAAGGGGATGTGGTGATGGCGGCATCTCTGTGCACGCCGGAAAAAATGGCGTTTATTATACGCAATTGCTGTGGAATTGTCTGCGCTCCGCTCACTTCGGATGAAGCGCGGCGGCTGCACCTTTCGCCCATGGTTGCCAGCAATGATGCGCCCCTTGGCACCGCCTTTACCGTTACCGTTGATGTTCGCCACGGTCTAACCACCGGAATTTCTGCTGAGCAACGCACCAACACCGTCCGCGCTCTTGCCAACGGCAATATGGGTGCTGCGGACTTTGTCCGCCCCGGGCACATATTTCCGCTCATTGCCAAAGATGGCGGCGTATTGATGCGCTCAGGCCACACAGAGGCGGCAGTGGATTTGTGCAAGTTGGCAAATGTTCCCGCAGTGGGTGTGATCTGTGAACTTGTAAACGATGACGGGACAGTCATGCGCGGCTCGCAAATCTCTGATTTTGCTGCCAAACACAACCTGGCTAAAATATCGGTGTCAGATCTCATCGCCTATCGTCAGGCGCGGGAAAAGCTGGTCGAGCGCGTCTCCACGTTTCCGGTGCAAACTTCAATCGGCGAATTAACCGGCTATGCCTTCACGACCCGTTTCGATCCGGTTCAGCATTTCGCATTTGTATATGGGCGCATTGGTGAGGGAACAAACGTGCCCGCTCGCCTGCACCGGGCTGATATAATCGGCGATGTGTTCGGGGCCTCAAAAACCATTGAAAAAACGCTTGAGCGCTTCAAAAAGGAAGGGCAGGGCGTTCTGGTTTATTTACGTGACGGTACAGCGGGTGTACCACTTAACCTGCCCCATGCGCACGATAGTGACGCTCAACGCACTCAGCAATGGCGCGAAGTTGGCCTCGGCGCACAAATACTGCGCGAACTTGGACTTACCTCCATCCGCCTGCTCACATCGTCCAAGAGTAAATATGTCGGCTTGTCCGGCTTCGGTATCGAAATCGCGTCCATTGAATCTCTGAGTTGAGCTATGCACTTGCCGTCCAAGCGCCCGCTGATCATGGGCGTTATCAACGTAACGCCTGATAGCTTTTCAGACGGCGGGAAATTTACAGCTTTTGATAACGCGCTGGCTCATGCTGAAAGGCTGTTGAGTGAGGGCGCTGATATTTTGGACATCGGCGGCGAATCTACGCGGCCAAACGCTGCGCCGGTGGACACGGTAGAGGAAAAGAGCAGAATTCTTCCGCTGATTTCTGCGCTGGCAAAGCGTCATTCGGCTTTGCTCTCAGTCGATACCATGAAATCTGAAGTGGCCCGCGCCGCGCTGGGCGAAGGCGCGAACATCTTGAATGATGTTTGGGGCTTCCAGCGCGATTTGCAAATGGCAAGCGTCGCAGCCCATGCTAATTGCCCGGTCGTTCTTATGCACAATCGCAGGACAATCGAGCCGAATAGCGATATTATCCAAGATGTTATCGATTTTTTACGTCGCTCCATTGAAATTGCGATTCAAAGTGGGGTTTTGAGGGAAAATATCGTCCTCGACCCCGGCTTCGGCTTTGGCAAAACACCGGAGCAAAACTTGCGGTTGGTCCACTCGCTTTCAGCCCTGAAGGTTTTTGGATTACCGATTCTGCTTGGTGTGTCGCGCAAATCCACTTTGGGGCTGCTGACGCAACAACCTGTCCCGGCGGAGCGCCTGGCTGCCTCGTTAGCCGCCGCTGTAATTGGCGTGCAAAATGGAGCGGACATCATCCGCGCTCACGATGTTCGCGCCCATTACGACGCGCTTGCCACGCTGGCTGCAATTACCACCACTAGGCTTCCATAAGCGCAGTGACGTGCGCAGCCACGCTTTGAGACAAGCCTTCCAAACTGTAACCACCTTCTAAAATTGAAACCAAGCGGCTCTGGGCGCTAACATCAGCAATCTTCATCAGTTCGCGCGTTGCCCAGGCAAAGTCCTCGGCTTCAAGATTGATTTCGCCGAGCGGATCCAACCTGTGCGCGTCGAAACCAGCCGAAATAATTAACAATTGCGGCGCAAACGCGCGCAGTCTCGGCAGGATAAGAGTTTCCATTGCTGCGCGGAATTCCGTTCCGCCATCGCCAGCGCCTAAGGGGGCGTTGACGATGGTGTCATGCGCGCCGCGTTCCTGCATGGCTCCGGTTCCCGGATAATGTGGTATTTGATGGGTCGAGCTATACATCACGCTGGCATCATCCCAAAAGATGGCCTGAGTGCCATTACCGTGATGCACATCAAAATCCATGATGGCCACGCGATCAAGCCCGTACACAGCTTGGGCGTGGCGCGCTGCGATGGCGGCAGAGTTCAAAAAACAAAATCCCATTGGCGTCGAAATTTCGGCATGGTGTCCGGGGGGGCGCGTCGCCACAAACGCATTACGCACATTGCCTCTCATCACCTCATCCGCCGCCAAAACGGCACCGCCCACCGCATGTAGAACCGCAGCCCACGTGTGTTCCATCATCGCGGTGTCAGCATCAAGCTGAGTTAAGCCGGTTTGAGGAGAGGCTTCTTCCAGCGCTTCGTAATAGTCTTTTGGATGAACGCGGGTAATTTGTTCGACGGTTGCCTTGGGTGCTGTCGCGCGCAAAAGCGATTGGAACCGCTCCGCCTCCAAGGCATGTTCGATAGCACGCATCCTGTCAGGGCGTTCAGGATGATGGGGACCCACATCATGCAAGAGACTTGCAGGATGCGTAATCAAAAGTGTTGCCATTCACCGTCCCTTATTTTTTTAAAAACCCGCCACCGTTGTTGCACAAATCCCACAGACACGAACTTGTGTTGCAGCACACAGTGTTTTCTGCTGGCGTTAATTAGACAGTAACCATAACTGATCACTTTAAAAATATAATTAGTTAGGATTCGTCGTATGAACTTCAGGAATTTGACTTTGGTTGCCCTCACCACCGCTCTGTTGGCGGGCTGCAATTACAGGCCTGTGCCGGAACCAAAAATTTCGGCAAATGACGCAAAATTGCTCGCTAAGGCAGAAACGGCCCCAGTTGACCGTGAGTTCGAGCGATATGAAATTGATGATGTCACGGGCGAAGCGCCAGGAACCATCACGATCGATTCTAAAGCACATTTTCTCTATTTCTCGCTCCCAAACAAAAAAGCCATCCGCTATGGCGTTGCGACCGGCAACGAAGCTGCAGGTTGGACGGGCAACGCTTATGTAGGCCGTATGGCTGAGTGGCCGCATTGGATGCCACCGGCAGATATGCTTGTGCGATGGCCGCATTTGAAGCCAACAGCTGCCGCTGGCGGTTTGCCGGGCGGTCCGGATAATCCGCTTGGCGCGCGAGGCATGTACCTCTATCAAGACGGTCGAGACTCAATGTATCGTATTCATGGCACCAACGAGCCTGAAGAGATTGGTCGTTCAGTGTCGTCCGGCTGCATTCGCATGCGCAATATCGACGCGATTGATCTTTACAGCAGGGTCAAAATCGGCACAAAAGTGGTTGTGAAGTAATTAGATAAGCGTGCGATAAAACGCATATTTTAATGCGCGGACCATTACGTCCGCGCATTTTTATTTGATCTGAAAATTTAAACCATCTTGCGAATTTGTTCCCCGGATGCGGATTACTTATCCGGGATGCGGATTACTTATCCGAGATGCGGATTCCTTATCCGAGATGGATGTCCAATATCTCTGGCGGCCTGCCGACGCGAATAGGCAGGAAGCTTGTGCCCAAACCGCCGGAAATGATCATCTCTCGATTGTCCTCATTGATATAGCCATAAACATGCTTGAATTTACGCCCGTAATCGAGTCCGGCACCAATAATGGGCAAGTTGATCTGGCCACCATGCGTATGGCCGCACAGGGTTAAATTAACTCTCTCAGGAACGCGGCTGAATATGAATGGCTCATGCGCCATCAATATGACCGGTGCCTCGTCTTTAACCAGTGCAAGTGTGCCCGACAAATCGTCCAGTCCGCGAAAGCGGCCACGCCCTAAGCGCATTGCCAGCTGGTCACCCAAGCCTAACAGCCAAAAGGACTTATTGTCTTTGGACAAGCGGATCGCATCATTAAACAACAGTTTGATTCCTGCCGCCTTAAGCGCCTTGATCGCCGCTTGACCATCGTCGGAGGGTAGAGATGGCTGCAACCCGTGCCATAAGTCATGATTGCCCAAAATGGCGTAGACGCCCAAGGGCGCTTTTAACACCGAAAGCGCCTCGCCCCATTCCGGTGCAGGCACCACGCGAGATATGTAGTCATGCCCGGCATAATAGTCACCCAGCAAAAGTGTGACATCCGGCTTGAGTTCGTTGGCCATCATCGCCATGTCGCGGATATGTTGCGCTGACATCCAAGGCTCGCAGGCGTGGATATCGGCAATGACACATATCCGCAGCTTTTGGCCCGCCGGCCAGCGTGCCGGAGTAAATTTATAGGTGGTTACGTCCAGCAGCGATGGCTCTATGCCTACAGCATAGGCGCTCGAACCTAAAGCACCCAACGCGGCGAAACTGCCGGCCCGCAGCAAAAATCGACGCCGGCTTATCACACCAAGCCCTCAATTGCCTTAGGCAGCGATGTGCCCTCGCAGCAAAGTAGGCATGGCCTCAAGTTTGTCGCGGGCGAAGGGCGATGTCGGCGCAGCTGAACGCCCCATTTCATTGGCCATGAACAATGCGGAAGCCACGGCAGAAATGCCGATTTCGCGATAGAGCATTGCTTGTAATTCTCGGGCATCTTGAACGGGGGCGCTTTGTACGGAAGGAGGGGACAAATCAGAATTCATTTCAGATTTACGCATAGCTAACTCTCAACACAGGCAAAAATGCGGCCAAATCATTGACTTGCGGCTGAGCAGGCCAATTTGCTGATGTAAACATGGTCGCATGTGGTTAAGGCGAGTTTAACCAGGAGAG
>JAYTYD010000172.1:0-32658 GCA_043742625.1 Methylovirgula sp.
CTTGTAACCTATAAACGGGCAGGACTGAAACGCAACCATGCCCGTGAACGTAAAATGACAGCTCCGAACCCCGCTCTCAAACTCGGCACCCGTGGCAGCCCGCTGGCACTGGCCCAAGCTCATGAAACCCGCCGCCTTTTGGCCGCGGCAAATGGCTGCACCCTCGACAGTATTGAAATCGTTGTCATCAAAACCTCGGGCGATATGATTCAAGATCGCAGCCTGATGGAAGCTGGCGGCAAAGGCCTCTTCACCAGAGAGCTTGATGCTGCACTGCTCTCACGCGACATTGACCTCGCGGTACATTCCGCTAAGGACATGCCAACCTTGATCCCCGACGGAGTTGACATAGCAGGTTATTTGCCGCGCGCGGATGTGCGCGATGTGTTCATCTCGACAAAGTTTACCAGTCTTATGGCGCTGCCACATGGCGCGCGGCTTGGCACTGCGTCGTTAAGGCGGCAAGCCCAAGCGCTTAAGCTGAGGCCGGATCTGCAACCGGCATTGTTGCGCGGAAACGTGGAAACGCGCCTCAAAAAAATCGAAACTGGAATGTGTGATTGTACATTTCTGGCGCTTGCCGGCCTCCGGCGCCTCGGTCTCGCTCATCACGCCACTCAAGTGATGGATGTGGTCAATTTCCTGCCGGCAGTAGGGCAGGGCGCAATTGCAATTACATCGCGCACGCAAGACCAGGCGGTTTTGGCGATGATAACGCCGGTTTTGCACCTCGAAACAGCCGCCGCGATAGCCTGCGAGCGGGCCTTTCTGCAGGTGCTTGATGGTTCGTGCCGCACTCCCATTGCCGGATATGCTCATATGCACACGGGACGGTTGCAGTTTCGCGGTGAAGTCTACAGCGTTGACGGAAAACAAACCTATGAGGTTGCCTTCATAGGCCTGCCGGAAAATGCTGCTCGAATTGGCGAAGATGCCGGGCATGAACTTTTAAAACGCGCGCCGCAAGATTTTCTGCAACGCTGACAAGATTGTTTGCAACTCCAACTTAAGTGGCCGATGCATATTCTCGTGACCCGGGCCCGCCAAGACGCTGCATTAACTGCGGTGAGACTACGGGCACTTGGACACGAGCCTGTATGTGCACCGGTGCTGGAAATCCTGCCGCTTGAGGTTGTCTGGCCGCAAAAGCCGCGGGCGCTCATTGCCACAAGCGCCCACGCCTTTATACAGCCGCCGCCTATCGGTTGGCATGACCTTCCGCTCTATGTCGTCGGCGAAACAACAGCCCGCGCTGCCACCCAAATGGGTTTCACCAAGGTAACCCCGGTGCGCGGTGACGTTGGTAATTTGACGAGGTTGCTTGCCATGAACGAAAGTTTCGGGCTGGCCGTGAGCGAAAATTCTGGAACGCTTTATCTGGCCGGAAAGCACCGTAAGCCAGTTCTTGAAACGGCATTCCCCGCCGTTGCAACGCTGGAAACGTATGAGGCGCGCGCATGCGATCATTTGCCCGATGAAGCGCTTAAACGGCTCAAATCGAACCGCATTGATATTATTTTGCACTATTCGCGCCGCTCTACCGAAATTTTGTTGCGGTTGATCCATCAGCAAAATATCGATTTGACCGAGTTGGTTACCACCCATATTTGCCTGTCCCGCGATGTTTCTGTGCCTTTTCAAACTCAGGGCTTTGACGAAAAATCCGCTCTGCGCGTAAAAATTGCCGCGTTCCCTGACGAAACAAGCCTCATGGATTTGATTTGAGCAAACCTTTTTGTCCCAAGGTGCAGAAGTTCGGTTTGCACACCAATCAGTCTGGCCTATACTCTCACTCATGAGGATGTTTCATGATCAGTGATAATCAAGAGCCGAAGGCGAGACCTAAAGCTAACAAGAAGCCTGCTCATCTGCCACAGGACTCAGCGCCCGTTGCGAACCAGGATAGCGGGCCTATGTTTCATGAGGAGCTTGCGTCTCACGGCGACCCCGCATTTAACAGCGGGAATGAACCCATTCCGGAAACGCCGAATATAGGCATTCCCGCCTCGAATGAAATTTTAGAAAGCGCTGAGGCACAAAGCCCGCCTCCGCCCTCGCCGATTTTTGAGCCTGTTGTCGCTCAGCTCCCTTCGCCAAAACCCGCCTACGGCAAAGCTGGAATTATGGGGGGCGTTGTTGGTGCTGTTGTTGCGTCAGGTGTGTATTTAGCCGCCCCAAAGTTCCTGCCGCAGCCGCTACCCGATGCCGCCGTAACCCAACAAATTGCGGCGCTGCAATCCGCCGTAAAGACCATCGAAACTTCTCCCAAAGCGCTTGCCGGCCTTCAAGAACCTTTGGCAGCGCTGGATGGCCGCATCAAAGCAGTTGAAGGTAAAGTTTTGGAGCTGGTTCCCTCCAGAGAAGCTCCCGCAGTTCCCGAGGCGTCCAATATGGAGCAGCGACTGGCAAAGCTTGAAACCGCCCAAACCGCAACCAAGGCGGAAAACCGTGTGATCATAGAACAAGGTGCGGCGTCAAAGGCGGACAGTTCTGTCAGTCTTGCCATCGCCACTCAGGCTTTGGTGCTTACCGCGGCGCGCAGTGCGCCATTTGCCGCCGAATTTGCCGCCGCCGAGAGTTTGGGGGCGGACAAGCTTAAACTTGAGGCCATCAAACCATTTGCCGCCGTTGGGCTGCCGGACAACGCGGCGCTCGCGGCTGATTTGAATACGCTGGCCAAGGGCGCCGCGAAGCCTGCCACCGCAGACGCGCCCAAGTCCTACTGGGAAAAGCTTAGCTCCGGCGCACTGAATCTCGTTAAAATCCGCAGCAAGGACACACCGGAGGAGGCATCTGTCGCTCCAGTAACGGCCTTGCTCTTCAAGGGTTCACTGAGTGAGGCGTTGATCTTGCAGGCCAAATTACCAGAGCCGCTGCACTCCGCCACGAAGCCCTGGGCTGATAAGGCCGCAGCGCGCGCAAGCGCCGAAGCCGCAATCAAAGGTTTGTGGAGCGATGCCCTCACCAATCTCACAAAACCTAAAAACTGAGGCCGGTTCATGTTGCGCTTAATCATTTTGCTGGCAATTTTGGGCGGATTGGCCTTTGGGATCAGCCAATTGGCAGATCAAACTGGCGATATTTCGATCAATTGGGGCTCAACCCATATCGAAACTTCGCTGCTCACAGGGGCGTGTATCGCGGTCTTTACGTTGGTGGCATTCAGCTTTTTGTGGAGTCTCATACGTTTCGTCTTCCGTATTCCATCTATACTGACCATAGCGTCAGGCGCGCGCCGCCGTGCCAAGGGTTATGCTGCGATATCGCGCGGGATGGTCGCTTTGGGAGCAGGAGATCATAAAGGCGCGCATGCCGCTGCCAAAGATGCGGATCGCCATCTGAAAGGTGAGCCTTTAACTCTATTGCTAAAGGCGCAATCCGCCCAGCTTTCAGGTGATAAGAAAGCCGCTGAAAATGCCTTTTCGCAAATGGCTGAACATCCCGAAACCCGCGTTCTGGGACTGCGCGGCTTGCACGTGGAAGCCCGCCGCCGCGGCGATCATGAAGCAGCCCACGCTCACGCCTTGGAAGCGCAAAAGCACGGTGCTGCGCCTTGGGCAGGCGACGCTGTGTTGGAGCATCACGCCGCGCGCGAAAACTGGACTGAGGCTCTGGCGGGTGTCGAGCGCAACGCTTCCGCCCGGCTTATTGATAAACCAACTGCTAACCGTCAGCGCGCTGTGCTTAAAACTGCAATAGCGCTGCAGCAGGAGGCTTCAAATCCTTCCGCTGCACTAGATCTTGCCAAAGAGGCCGTCCGTCTAAGCCCTCAATTGGTGCCGGCTAATGTGCTGGCAGCAAATCTGCTTATCCGCAACGGTGACACGCGCCGCGCCAGAAAGCTGATCGAAGCTATTTGGCCGAAGGTTCAACATCCGGATTTGGCGGCCAGCTACGTCAATTTGCGTCCTGGCGATAAAGCGTCGGAGCGGCTCGCCCGCGCCGAAACCCTGCTAAAAATGACTCCGGATTCGCTCGACGCCCGCCTGGTCGTGGCAAAGGCAGCCACGGAGAGCCGCAACATTGACCGCGCCCGCTTGGTTTTGGAGCCGGTTGCAAATCTCGACGGCGCGACACGGCCCGGCGTAAAAATTTGTCTGGCAATGTCGGCTTTGGAAGAGGCTCAAGGCAGCGCCGGTAGCCGCGCCCGCGATTGGCTTGCCCGCGCCGCCCGCGCTCCGCGCGACGAGGCGTGGATCGCAGATGGCATGGTGTCGGACATCTGGCAGCCGGTATCGCCGGTCTCCGGTAAGCTCGATGCGTTTAAATGGGAGCGTCCAATTGAGCGCTTGGCAGCTTATGTGGTGGAACCCGCTCCAGTGATGATACAGGATCCGCCGCACATTGATGTGACCCCGCCTTCCTCAGCGCCCGCGCCAAAATTCTTGACAAAGCTTTTGTCGGCTTCAAACTCCGATCCAAGCTCGTTGCCCCGATCATCTTTGCTGCCGGTTATTTTCCCGCAAGCCAACGCTCCGGATGACCCCGGTCAGGTGCAAAACGGGCGCGACTTTGAGGCTGAAACCGAAGCCCCCAAGAAATCTCGGTTTGGCGGCCTGTTTAAATAGTCACGCCACTTCGCTTTGCAGCGGCAACGGCAATTGAGGCCTGAACTCTTGCCGGGTCGTGAACTCCTGACAGGTAGTGAACTCCTGCGGAGAAAACTCCTGCTGAGAGAAACATACAGTGGAATCTGGGAGTGCCCGGTTCAGCGATGCTTGCGCCAAAGAGAGCAGCGCCTCAGGCATATCCGCGTCGGCGGGAAACAACGCAACGCCAATCGAAGCCGCAGTAGTTGATTTCTGATCCGTTAAACCGCCGCCCTCTTGCACAATGGCTTGAACGCGTTTGGCCAAGCGTAGGGAGTCGCCAGTGTTGGCAATTTGACTTTGCACAATCGCCAGAGTTTCACTGTCGATCTGTGCTATCATATCGCTCTCGCGCAGAATAGCTCCAAGCCGCTCCATCATCACCAGTAAAAAGTGCTCTTCCTGCTCATGCTTGGTCGTTGCCTTATCTCTGGACTGCCCGTGTAATCGCACGAGATGAAGTGCAAAACTGTGATCAAGGCGTCGTCCGCGCCGCATAATCCTGAGCATATGGCGCATTAACGCGGCTTTATTGGCGGGGGTGGCGTTGTTTCGCGCTAATGGTTCAGGGCCTCCTGCCGCGCGTCGCGCGCTCACATCAAACCCGACAGTGAGTATTCCCGACACATGACCGCTGCTACCCCGCAACAGTGATTTTTGCATCATGAACTCATGTCGATCACCTGAACGGCTGCGCAGTGTTTCTTCAAAAGGGGCTGGTGGCTTTGGCGCATTCAGCAAAGCGCGGTCTGCCTTGCTCAAGGTGCCCCCCAGGCCGGAAAGACCTTGTTCAAATTCCTGCCGCAGCTTATTAGCAAACAAACGTGCACCGGTTTTGTCGACGGCGCTGATCATCATGGGCAGCGAATCAATCACTTGCAGAAGCCGTGTATCCAATTCTCGCTCGGCAGAGCTGTGCAGCGCTTTCGAAGACGCTAAATTACCTTTCAGGCGTTGTGCCCGCTTTTCGAGTTGCAGTTGACTCAGGCGCAATTTGAGCAGATTGCGTCCGCGCGTTACAAATTCGACGGGATCAACAGGAGAACTCAAGAAGTCGGTCGCGCCCGCCTCCAGTGCTGTGAGCTTGCGCGCGCGCTCCGCGTGCACAGTGATTACGATCACCGGTACATCTGCACATTTGGGCAAGGCCCGAAATGCCCGGGTGAATTCTGCTCCGTTTAATCCCGGCATGTTATAATCGCTTATTACAAGATCCGGCACCCGTTCGGCAAACGCATCAAGGGCACTCATCGCATCGGCAAATGTAATAATATCGCATTTATCTCCAAACGTTGCGGCAAGATGGCTGAAAATATTGCGGTTGGTTTGGCGATCATCTATCAGAGCAATGAGTGGCATGGTAATCCGAACATATAAATGAGTGCTAAAACTATGAGTGTTTTGCCCAGAACTGGTAATCTTCGGCTTTTACCGCACTAGTCTTAAAATCATCTTCATGCTGCGAGCATATGTAATTTAGCTAAGTAAAGCCCTCTTGGCCTCGGAATATTCGCGAACAAGCCGCGCCACCAGGTCCGCAGCCGGAACAACTTCATGCACAGCGCCGATACCTTGGCCTGAACCCCAAATATCCTTCCATGCTTTTGCGCCGCTTGTAGCTTTGGCAAGATCCATCTTGGAGGCATCCGCCTGCTCCAGGTGGTCCGGATCAAGCCCCGCATTTTCGATGGAGCCGCGTAAATAATTTCCAGCTATACCTGTAAACAAATTTGAATAGACAATGTCCTCCGCGCCGGACTTTACGATCATGTCCTTATAGGCTTGCGGCGCATTTGCCTCCGTCGTGGCAATAAAGGCTGAACCGATATAGGCCAAATCCGCCCCCATCGCCTGCGCCGCTAAAATGGCTCTGCCGGTGGCAATGGCGCCCGATAGGACCAGCGGGCCATTAAACCACGCACGAATTTCTTGAATGAGCGCAATCGGGTTCAGAGTTCCAGCGTGGCCGCCGGCACCTGCCGCCACGGCAATCAATCCGTCGGCACCTTTTTCAATGGCCTTTTTCGCATAAAAATTATTGGTCACATCATGCAGCACAATCCCGCCATAGCTATGCGCTGCCATATTTACGTCCGCCCGCGCGCCCAGCGAGGTAATGATCAGCGGCACCCTATATTTGACGCACATCTCCATATCGTGCGGCAGACGTTCGTTGCTTTTGTGGACAATCTGATTTACCGCGAATGGCGCGGCGGGGCGGTCAGGGTGCTTGGCAGTATGCTCTCCCAACTCATTTTCAATCCGTTTGAGCCATTCTTCCAAAACCGGCCCCGGTCTGGCGTTGAGTGCCGGAAAAGAGCCGACAATACCGGCCTTGCACTGCGCAATCACCAAATCGGGATTGGAAATGATAAAGAGCGGCGAGCCAATCGCCGGGATGGATAAATTTTGCAGAATGGCGGGAAGGGACATGGTGGAGCCTCATGAATAATAATGTTTATATATAAACTATTTCCTCAGTCTGTGAAGAGCTTGTAAAATCTGCCACATTTGTGCAAGCTCAGCGCGACGTAATTTTCTCCCGTTCCACCGCCTCACCTTAACGGCAGCGCCGAATTGCCACTTTCCATGTCTTCCATCTCCCACCTTCCCACACTCCTGGCCTCGATGTCCCCCACTCTTGCGCCGGATACCTACGTGTTTGCCACAGTACCCAAGGTGCCGAGCCGGTTGAAGCCACTCATGACCTTTCGCGAGGGCGAACGCATAACGCTCATTCTCACCCTTGCCGAGGCTGAGGCCGCCAACCTGCCGTATTCCTACGTCAGCCGGATGATTACGCTGAATATTCACTCAGCTTTGGAGGCCGTGGGTTTTCTTGCTGCCATCACCACCCGCCTTGCCGCAGCCAATATAAGTGTAAATCCGGTTTCAGCGTTCTATCATGACCATTTGTTTGTGGCTGCAGGGCGCGCGGTGGAGGCGATGAAAATCCTTGATGTCTTGTCGCGGGAGCATCAGCAAGCGTCGGCGCGCTAAAAATCACGCAAAAGCAAAAATCACACAAAAGCAAGAATTACACAAAAGATTGACGTGCCCGCTCAAGCCCTCTAACTCGCAGCTAACAACGTTAGCAGGATAAAAATGTCAGAAATTTCCTCTGCCGCAGCTAAGCGCAGAACCTTCGCCATTATTTCGCATCCGGATGCCGGTAAAACCACGCTTACAGAAAAGCTGCTGCTGTTTGGTGGTGCCATCCAGCTTGCCGGCGAGGTCAAGGCCAAGCGCAACCGGGTTCAAACCCGCTCGGACTGGATGGGCATAGAGCGCGACCGCGGCATTTCTGTCGTCACCTCGGTGATGACATTTGAATATGGCGACTGCGTTTTTAACCTGCTGGACACGCCGGGCCACGAGGATTTTTCCGAAGACACTTACAGAACCCTCACGGCGGTAGACAGCGCGGTGATGGTTATCGACGCGGCCAAGGGCATCGAGGCGCGCACGCGCAAACTGTTCGAAGTCTGCCGCCTCCGCGATATCCCAATCGTCACCTTCATCAACAAAATGGATCGTGAAACCCGCAACATCTTTGATCTGCTCGACGAGATTGAAAAGGTTCTGGCGCTGGATTGCGCCCCGGTGACTTGGCCCATTGGCTCGGGCAAAAGTTTTGCCGGAACTTTCGATTTGCGCCAAAATGAAGTGCGGCAGATTGACCGCGACGACACTGTGATGAAAGTTACGGGCTATGACGACCCGCGCGTGGCAGCGCTGCTTCCTGTGCAAGATCGCGCCGAATGGCAAGAAGAAATCGCGCTGGCGGCGGAGGGGTGTAAGCCGTTTGATCTCGAAGCGTTTCGTCAAGGACACCTGACCCCGGTGTTTTTCGGGTCGGCACTCCGGAACTTCGGCGTCAAGGACCTGATTGACGCTTTGGCGCAAATCGCCCCGCCGCCGCGCTCACAGCAGGCCAGCACCCGCATTGTCGAGGCGGATGAAGACAAAATGTCCGGTTTTGTATTCAAAATTCAAGCCAATATGGACCCCAATCATCGCGACCGCATTGCCTTCATTCGTGTCTGCTCGGGTAAGCTTACCCGCGGCATGAAAGCCAAACTGGTGCGCACCGGCAAACCGGTTTCGGTTACGGCGCCACAATTTTTCTTTGCCCGAAACCGCGCCATCGCCGACGAAGCCTATGCCGGAGACGTGGTCGGTTTGCCCAACCATGGCACGCTGCGCATCGGTGATACGCTGACCGAGGGTGAGGACATTGTCTTTCGTGGCGTGCCCAGCTTCGCGCCGGAAATTTTGCGCCGCGTCACCTTGCAAGATCCGATGAAGGCGAAAAAACTGAAGGAAGCCCTGACCCAGCTGGCCGAAGAAGGCGTCGTGCAGGTGTTTTTGCCGCGCGATGGCGCACAGGCGATGGTGGGTGTGGTCGGCGCGCTGCAGCTGGACGTTTTGGTGGATCGTTTAAAAGCTGAATATGGTCTGCCCATTGGTTTTGAACAAACCCGCTTTTCCATTTGCCGCTGGATAGATTCGACCGACAAAGCCGAGTTGCAAAAGTTCATCGATGGCAATGGCTCTGCGGTTGCCAATGATCTTGACGGCGCGCCGGTATTCCTCTCCCCGTCAGCCTTCCAGCTGAATTACGATCAGGAACGCTGGAAAAAACTCACCTTCACCGACATCAAGGATTATCAGGCCGGGGAGTGAGGGTCGGTGAATTGCCTTGTTTACGGCATTCTAAATACTGGAGACCAGGATGAAGTATGAAGTCCTAGATACTGAAGCCCTAATGGAATTTAAATTTTATGACGATAATTATACGGAACTATTAACGTTGGGGCTGGGCGGGCAGAACAAAAAAATTGTTCTTGGAACTAAGCCTTATCAGTGCCGATTTTGTGGATGTAAGCCACCAGAGCGAACATTTGGCAATCGTGCTCATGCAGTGTCGCGTCTGTTGGGAAACAACAACGTCACATCTTTGTATGAATGCGACACTTGCAATGAACGCTTCTCAATATTTGAAGATGATCTTGGAAAAATGACACTTCCCTTCCGAAGCCTTGCGGGAACATCGGGCTATAAAGGAGCCCCAAAGTTACACCTTGAGGGGAGTGGGTCTACGCAAAAGCAAACTATGCAATTCAAGGAAGGGGTCTTACATGTTTCGCAAGATGCCGGAGAGGTTGGTCTGGTTGAAGATGACGCAACTCAAACGTTGACGCTGACATATGTTAAGCAGCCGCATCGTCCGCTAGGAGTATATAAGGCGTTATGCAAATCCGCTTTTACTTTACTACCAGACGATGAGCTGCAAAACTTTGATGAGCTTAAACTTTGGCTTCTTCAACCTGATCTGATCACAAATCAAGTATATACTAACGGGGATTACATTTGCTACTCGACATTTGTTCCAGCTTCTAAACCGTTCAGACAAGCTGTAGTTTCTTTGCATCGACGCAAGGAAAAAATTGACTCACCTTATATGTCGTTTTTCATTGCCACAGGAAATGTCAGCTACCAAATATTTCTACCATGTCCTGCAAAGGATGATCATTTGAGAGGAACGCAAAAAATTCCCCATACGTATCCACACATTTTTCAGTTAAGGCCGTTGTTAATTCGGGGTCGTACTCAGAAAAACCAGATTGATCTTAATTCGTCTGAACAAACAACAAAAAAAAGCGAAACAATAACTTGGACATACGGAGAGAAAATTAAAGTTAAATAATAGTTATTGTAATAGAAATTTGATACTCACCGCTCCAAAACCTGCCGTCCCGCTGCCGTCCGGTCTTGCCACCCGGCGCGTACCAGTTCGGGGTCGGCATGTTCCTCCTCCGGCCAGCCGATACACAGATAGGCAATCAACTTCCATCCTGTGGGCGCATCGAGGTCGAATGCTGCCTGTGTCGGGTTTAAAATCGACACCCAGCCCACGCCAAGCCCCATCGCCCGCGCCGCCAGCCAGAAGTTCGAAATCATCCCGGCCACGGAGAGTTCCAGCGTCTCCGGCATGGTCCGCCGTCCCAAACCTGCACCCTGTACCGTGTAGCGATCACAAAAGCACGCCAGTTGCACCGGCGCAATATCCATGCCGGACAGTTTCAGCCGGGCATAAAGCGCCGCTTTTTCTCCCTGCAATACCTTCAGCGCGGAAGCATTGGCGCTGGTAAAGTTCGCCTTCATCAGCGCGCGTTTTTCCCTGCTTTGCACATTCATCCAGCGCCACGGTTGTGAATTGCCAACCGACGGCGACAGCTGCATCACGTCAAGCAAATGCTCGATCAATTCAGGTGCTACCGGATCTGGCTTGAACCGCCGCACATCGCGCCGCCATTGCATCAACGTTGTGAGTTGCGCCTGAAAGTTGCCGTCAAATACCGGCGGCTTCACGCGGCGGCAATCAGATGGAAAAAGCTGCCTGTCACGTGCCCGCGTTGGCTGCCCGCAGGCACCGGCGCGCTGCCATAAACGTCTTGCGTGGTGGCAAACGCGGCGTCTGCGCCTTGAGATGTAACAATGGCATAGTGGAACTCATGTCCTTTAAATTGCGTGCCTTTGAGCCCCAGCCCGCAATCTGCCACCAGCGACGCGGCGCGATAGCCGAGATTCATTTTGCGTTTGGCAAAGCTGGTCTCCACGCTGAGCAACCCGGTCATTGTGTGAACATGCCCCTTCGCATCGGTCAGGCTTTGCCCCAGCGCCATATAGCCGCCGCACTCGCCGTGCACGCCGCGTGTCTGCGCAAACGCCCGTAAGCCGGCGCGGAACGTCTCAGCGCCGCTCAGTACCCCCGCATGAAGCTCGGGGTAGCCTCCCGGCAACCAGCAAAAATCACATGAGTCATCCGGTCTCTCATCTGCGAGGGGTGAAAACGCCACAATCTCTGCGCCTTGCGCCCGCCAACCCTGTAGCAAATGCGGATAAATAAACGAAAATGCCGCGTCTTGCGCCAAAGCAATTCGCTGACCCGGAGGCATCATCCCCCTGCTGATGAGAGGCGAAAGTGTTAATTCGCGAGCCATGTTCTGTACCGCAGCCAAATCCACATGCGCTGTCACAAAATCAGCCAATGCCTCCAGCCGCACCTCCAAATCGGTGGTCTCGCCCGCCTGCACCAAGCCCAGATGCCGTTCCGGCAAGCCAACCGAATCCGATTTCGGCAATGCGCCCAAAACCGGAACGCCCAGCGCCTCAATAGCGGACTTGGCCAACCGTATGTGCCGTTCAGACCCGACGCGGTTGAGCACAACACCGCCAATCGTGATGCGCGGATCATAGCGCATATAACCGAGCACAAGCGCTGCCGCCGATTGTGCCTGTCCCGTCACGTCCAAAACGAGGAGCACCGGTAAACCTAAAAGCGCCGCCGTATCCGCTGAGGCACCGCTTCGGCCCGCAGCGGCTGGCACGCCGTCAAACAGCCCCATTGAGCCTTCCGCAATCAAAAAGGTGGTATCTTTTGCCCCTATTGCGGCCAGATATTGCGCCATATCCGGCGTCATAGCCCATGTGTCGATATTGAAACTCGGACGCCCGGTTGCCGCAGTATGAAACGCAGGGTCAATATAGTCCGGACCCGACTTCACCGCCGCCACTTGCACACCGGACCTTCGCAAAGCCCGCATCAGCCCCAACGCCAGTGTGGTCTTGCCCGAGCCGCTCTTGGGCGCGGCGATGAGAAATCCGGCGCTCATTTCTCAACACCCGTTTGGATATGGTTCATGGTCAACGCCAGCGGCGCAAGCACCTCGCGCAGGGTTACAATCTGCCCGATTGCAACTATTGCAGGCGAGGAAAAACCCTGGGCCGTTACATCTGCCACCACATGCTGGAGTGTCGAAACCATTACCCTCTGCCGCTTGGTTGTGGCGTGCGCCACCAGCGCAACGGGCGTTTGCGCAGCCGCCCCGCCGGCAATCAGTGCGGGTACAATTTGCGGCAGATTGGACATCGCCATATATAAGATGATGGGCAAGCCTGTTGCCGCCATGCTCTGCCAGTCTTTTTCCGAAACGGTGCCTTCGGCGCTGTGTCCCGTCGCCAAAATCACCCCGGCATTGGTATTGCGTGTCGTCGCTGGAATTCCGGCATAGGCCAAACCGGCGAGACCGGAGGTCAGGCCGGGAACCACACGAAACGGCACACCTGCCTTTACCAGTTCGAGGGCTTCTTCGCCGCCGCGGCCAAACACAAACGGGTCGCCGCCTTTCAGCCGCAACACCCTCTTGCCTTGCCGCGCCAGTTCTATCAGTCTGTGCGTGATGTCAGTCTGCAAATGCGAAGGGCGGCCGCCGCGCTTTCCCGCAAATTCCAGCTCCACGTCAGCTTTGGCAAACCGCAAAACCTCGTCGCTCACCAAGGCATCGTAAACCAGCACGTCCGCTTGGCGCAGCGCGTTCACCGCGTGCAACGTCAACAATCCCGGGTCTCCCGGCCCGGCCCCCACCAGCCAGACGGTGCCTGCATCAAAAACCGGTAAATCCTGCAAAATATCGAGCGATCCCGCGTTCATGCGGCAAATTCCTTTGCAGGTGAGGCCGCGCTTGCTAGAACAAGGCCATGGATGAAGATGCGGTATCCGAACATTTTGATGCGTCCCGATTGCGGCGCGGCTGGACCACGGGTGCCTGCGCCACGGCAGCGGCCAAAGCGGCCTATACGGCTCTGCTGAGCGGTCATTTCCCCGATCCGGTTGTCATTATATTGCCAAGTGGCGCAGAGGTTGCTTTCAGCCTTGCCAGTAGCAAAATTTACGCCAATTTTGCTGACGCTGGTATCATCAAAGATGCGGGAGATGATCCGGACGTTACCCATGGCGCGCTGATCAATGCCCGCGTTTCGCACGCCGCGGCGGGCACGGGTGTCAGCTTTAAAGCCGGGGAGGGTGTCGGAACGGTCACTCTGCTTGGCCTGCCGCTGGCCGTGGGCGAGCCCGCCATTAATCCTGCCCCGCGCGCCATGATTCGCGCTGCAATCGCGCAGGTTGCGGCGCAGCTCGGCGGCAGCGGCGACGTTTTGGTTGAGATCTCTATCCCCGGCGGCGCGAAGATTGCTGAGCGCACCTTGAATGGCCGTTTGGGTATTGTAGGCGGCCTGTCGATTTTGGGCACCACTGGAATTGTAGTGCCATTTTCCTGCGCCGCGTGGATCAACTCTATCCACCGCGGCATTGATGTGGCGCGCGCATTGGGCCTCGCGCATATTGCAGGCAGCACCGGAAACACCTCGGAAACAGCGGTTCAAAAGCTCTACAATTTGCCCGATCAATCGTTGATCGATATGGGGGATTTTGTCGGGGGCATGTTGAAATATCTGCGCAAAGCGCCGATACCGAAAATTACCATAGCCGGTGGCATGGGCAAAATGACCAAGCTGGCACAGGGGTTGCTGGATCTGCACTCGCGCCGTGGTGAGGTGGATTTGAATTTCCTTGCCGGAATGGCCGGCGGTTCCGGCGCAGCGACAACCGTGTCGCAGGAAATCCGTGCAGCGAATTCGGCAAAGCACGCCTTTGAAATTGCCGCTGCCGCTCACATAGATATTGCTGCCGAAGTGGCGCATAAAGCTTGGCAAACGGCGGCCGAGGCACTGCAAATTCCAGCGATTTTGGAAGTGATTATTTTCGATCGGGAAGGCGCATTGTTGGCGCGCTTCGAAAATCCAACCCGTTGATTTACCCATCAAGCGTGCCGCCTTTGAATTGTCGGCGATAGCCAACACTATACAGCGCGCTCTCGCGGAAATCCTGACCCGAAGCGAGGTCTTCCGCCAAAGCCGGGCCAACCAAAATTAGCGCAGTCCGCTGCACCGGGTTTTCCTGCGCCAGCGCTGCAATTGTGGCTAGTGTGCCGCGTAAAATCTGCTGATCCGGCCAAGAGGCGCGAAAAACAATCGCTACGGCGCAGTCGATCCCGTAATGCGGCACCAGCTCATTCACCAGTTTTTGCAATACATGAATGGAAAGGTGAATCGCCAAGGTTGCGCCCGTGCTGGCAAAAGTGCTCAGCTTCTCCCGCTCGGGCATGCGCGAGGCGCGCCCCGATGTGCGGGTAAGCACCAAGCTCTGTGCCAGCTCCGGCAAGGTCAGCTCCACTTGCAATGCCGCCGCTGCTGCCGCAAATGCCGGAACCCCCGGTGTTACATCAAACGCGATGCTGCGCCTGCGCAAACGCCGGATTTGCTCGGCCATGGCGCTCCAAATCGATACATCGCCCGAATGTAAACGCGCCACATCCTCGCCCGCATCGAAAGCGCGGACAAATTCGGCTTCAATCTCATCCAAAGTCATCGGCGCTGTGTCAATAATCCGCGCGTTGGCCGGGCAATATTGCAACAATTCCTTTGACACGAGAGATCCGGCATAGAGGCAGACCGGCGACGCCGCGATAAGGTCGCGTCCGCGCAGCGTAATCAAATCCGGCGCGCCGGGACCCGCTCCAATGAAATGGACTCTCATAGTGCGGCTCCAATCGCGATTGCGCATGTCGCGCCGTTGTCAGATATGCGCGACAAGATAAGTCTGCCACCTTGCCCTGCGCCCGCTAGCGCCGCCGCTTCGCACACACTATCAAGACCGAATTGCGCCTGCACCAATTGCGAGCGCGTTGCACCCTTGCCGTTATACTGAGCGAGGTGCTCGCGCGGCAAAAAACTTAGCGGCAGTTCCAGCAAAAGCGCCGCTTCATGCAAACCTTCCTCATGATATTTGTCTTCAATCGAAAACAGAGCTGCGCCCGCCAGTGGTAAGTCTGTTACTCCAAGTGCCCGCCGTACCAGCGCGGCAATCATTTTTGCAGGCACGTTTTTGCGGCAACCCAGCCCAATCGCAACACCGGTCATAGATTGGTACCCCGATCAAACCTTTCCTGGATAGTCCCCTGAGGCTGGATTACTTGTGACTTGGTAACTTGCCACATCACCACGGGCATGGACGCGCGCCAGCCGTGAAACCGCCCCACCGTGTCCGCCTCGGCAAAGCTCAACTGCACCAGCCGGCCGCCGTGCGCCTTGAAAAGCGTTGTCAGTCGCGCTTGGGACTCCAGCGTCACAGCATTAATCACCATACGGCCCCCCGGCTTCAGCGCCGCCCATGCCGCCTCAAACACGCCCGCAATGGTCGCGCCGCCGCCAATAAACACTGCGTCCGGTGCGGGCAAACCTATCAGGCCGTTTGGCGCGGCCGCCACGATGATCTGCAAATCCGGCGCGCCGAGCGCGCGCGCATTGCCCGCGATATTGGCGGCGCGGGCGTTGCTTTTTTCAATGGCTATTGCCCGCAAATTCTCGCCCCGCAACATCCATTCAATCGAAATCGAACCAGATCCGGCGCCAATATCCCATAGTAAATCGCCATGTCTGGGAGCCAGCGCGCCCAGCGTCACTGCCCGCGTATCACGCTTGGTAATTTGCCCGTCATGGATAAACCAGTCATCAGGCAGGCCGCCCGCAAGCGGGATAATACGGGCATCCGGCGCGGCAACAATCTCGAGTCCCACAATATTTAAAGCATGCACATCATTTGGGCTAAAATCTTCCGCAGTCGATTGAACGACACGCGCGTTGGCACCTCCCAAGCGCTCCAAAAGGGTCATCCGCGATAAGCCCAGCCCCTTGGCAACCAAAAGTCTAGACAGCGCCGCAGGCGTGGTTTCGTTCCAGGACAGGGCCAAAATGCGTCGCCCGGGTTGCAAATGTGGAATTATTTTCTCGAGTGCCCGCCCGTGCAGGCTTACAATCGCACACTCCTGCAAACCCCATCCCAGCTTAGCGGCAGCTAAACTCATGCTTGAAACCTGCGGAATCACCCGCATTTCGGCGGGATCCACATGCGCCGCCAAAACCGAACCAATCCCATAAAAAGACGGATCGCCGCTGGCCAAAACCACAACAGGCTTGCCCCGCATCGCCACAATTTCAGCGTAAGCCGTCTCTATCGGGCTTGGCCATGTCAAGACACGCCCGTTCAATGGCCCGGCCAAAGCCAAATGCCGCGCTCCGCCTGCCACAAGTTCCGCTTGCTCCAAAGCGCCCTTTGCGGCAGAGCTAAGGCCGTCCAGTCCGTCCTCGCCCAGTCCAATAATGGTCAGCCACGGCGCGCTCATGAGTGTGTCCTTTGAACCAGCAACAGCTCGCGAATCAGCAACAGCTCCGGCAAAACCATATTCTCATTTTGGGCGGCACCTCTGAGGCAAGTGCGCTTGCGTTGGCGCTTAGCGGCAAATTTCATGCCACTTTGTCGCTCGCTGGCCGAACGCAAACGCCGCGTCAACCTGTGCCGTTTCGCACGGGGGGGTTTGGCGGCATCGAAGGCTTGATGGCCTATCTCACAGTTCAAAATATCACCGCCGTCGTTGATGCAACCCATCCCTTTGCCAGCCAAATGTCCCACCACGCTGCTTTGGCATGCACGGCGGCACAGGTTCCGCTGATCCAGCTGTCCCGGCCAGCCTGGGAACAGCAAGCAGGCGACCTGTGGCACGCGGTTGATACAGTTGCCGAAGCGGTTTCTGCCTTGCCGGAGGCTCCCAAGCGTATTTTTCTCACCCATGGCCGGTTGAATTTGGCCGAATTTGTCCGTGCGCCGCAACATTTTTATCTCATCCGCACCATTGACCCGCCGTCCGGACTGTCTGACCTTACCGGAGCGCGAATTTCTCACCGCCTGATCTTGGCGCGTGGCCCTTTCGCGAAAGCTGAAGAAGCCGCGCTGCTCGCATCCGAACATATCGACATTCTCATAACCAAAAATTCCGGCGGCGAGGCAACTTATGGCAAAATTGTCGCCGCTCGCGCCGCGCATATCCCCGTGATTTTGCTGCGTCGTCCCAAAGCGGAAGCCTGTCGCCAAGCAGGCAGTGTTGACGAGGTGTTGCGCTGGCTTCACGGTCTTAACCCGTAGCTGCGCGGCGTTAAAACCCACGGTGCCTTTCCCTGGCGTGAAATAAGCCGTGTTTCGGTAGAGCCGATAATCACCAATGTGCTCATGTCGATTTTTGCCACCTCGGCCTCCCCAAGAGTGGTGATGTGCAGCTGCTCTTCGGATCTGCCGATATTGTGCGCAAAGATCACGATTGTTTCAGCCTGTTTGACGCTGCGCAACACTTCAAAAGCTTCAAAAATCCGCTGCGGTCGTGCCTTTGAAGCCGGATTATACAGCGTAATCACAAAATCCGCCTCGCCTGCGGCCTGTAACCGTTTGGCAATAATCTCCCAAGGCTTGAGGTTGTCAGACAACGAAATCGCGCAAAAATCATGGCCCAAAGGTGCGCCAAGCCGCGCCGCCGCGCCCAGCATTGCCGATACGCCCGGTATAACTTCAACATCCAGCGCCCGCCACTCGTCCGGTCCCTGTTCAATCGCCTCAAAAACCGCAGCCGCCATGGCAAACACGCCCGGATCACCCCCTGATACAACAGTAACCCGCCGCCCCGACTGCGCCAGTTCCAGCGCATGGCAGGCGCGGTTGATTTCCACCCTGTTGTCTGTTGCGTGAATGATCTGGCCGTGCCGCGGAGAAATCCGCGCCACATAGGGGCCATATCCGATAATGTCGTCGGAGTTTTCAACGGCTAAAGCCGCTTCCGGCACAATCCAATCAGCGCGGCCGGGGCCGAGTCCCACAACACACAGCTTTCCACCTGCGGCGATTGAGCTCACCTTGGATGAGCTCATGGCCGCCGTCCTTGTCCGGGAATGAGAATCATCGAAAAATAGGGCGCTACATCATCGGTTTTGTCTTTAAGCCGCGTCACCTTCTCGCCAGCCATTGCGCCGCGCTCCACATAATAAGCGCTCGCCAGAAGTCCCGCCTCAACCACCGCGGCGCGTACTTTTGCAAAGTTTTTTCCGAGCTTCATAATCACGGCCGCGTCGGTGGATTTCAGCTTCTCCACCAGCGCCGCAGCGTCCAAAGTGCCGGGCAAGACGCTCAAAATATCGTCGCCCCAAGTCATGCTAAGGCCCGCCGCGCTCCAACACCCCGCCATACCTGTCACGCCGGGGATGATGGTCACGCTAAAGCGCCCGCGCAGGCGCTCATACAAGTGCATAAACGACCCGTAAAACAGCGGGTCACCTTCGCTTAAAACCGCAACGTCGCGCCCGGACTCGAGTTGCGCCGCAATCAGCACCGCTTGTTCGGCATAAAACTGTGACAATTGCGATACATAATCCGCATCCTCAAAATGCACCTCAGTTGTGACCGGGTAATACATCGGCAGCAATTGATGTTCGGATTTGAGAAACGAATCAACAATTGTCCGGGCATGGCCGCGCCGCCCAAGCTTGGCAAAATAAGCAATAACCGGCACCGCGCCGATAATTCGCGCCGCTTTTAGCGTCAAAAGTTCAGGGTCGCCGGGGCCGAGCCCCACGCCATATAGATGGCCAAATCCGGTCATTCTTTCGCGCTCGCCAAAGCGTTGACCGCAGCAGCCGCCATGGCGCTGCCGCCTTTGCGCCCGCGCACAATAATCGCTGCCATCTGCGATGATGTTACTTGCCTATGCGCCATGAGCGCCTCTTTGGACTCTGCGGCACCAATAAAGCCAACCGGCATCCCGATGATACAGGCAGGCATTGCCGCCCCCTCATCAATCATTTCCAACAGCTTGAACAGCGCGGTTGGCGCATTGCCGATGGCAATCACCGCGCCGCCCATTTTGTCACGCCACAACTCCAGAGCCGCCGCAGTGCGGGTGGTGTTAAGCTTTGCGGCCAGCATCGGCACACAGGCGTCAGTGAGAGTACAGATCACTTCGTTTTTGGCTGGCAGCCGCGCTTTGGTCACCCCTTGCGCCACCATGTTCGCATCACAAAAAATCGGGGCACCAGCCTCTAGGGCCGCAATGCCTGCACGCGCGGCTGCGGAAGAAAACAAAATATCCTGCGCTGCTTCAACCATGCCGCAAGCGTGAATTATGCGCACGGCAACGCGCTCTTCTTCTGCAGAAAAGCGGGCCAGCTCAGCCTCGCGGCGGATGGTGGCAAAAGAGCGCGCGTAAATTTCCGCGCCATCGCGGATGTAATCATAGTGCAAGAAAATGTTCCAGTTCGGCTTCGGCTATGCGCCAGCGCATCGTTTGGGTCAAGGCGTCCGGCGACACCCGCAAGAGACTTGGTGCTGCGTCAGCTTTGCCGTTCTCGATTAAATCGTAAAATCCGTCGTGGCCGGTCAACGTAAAGCGGGCGGGCTTAGGGTGAGCGCACCCTTTGGCACAGCCCGACACATGTAGCAAATGCGGCGTAAGCCCGGCCAGCTTCAGCGCATCTTGCGGCGCGGCAACGCTCGCGGATGAACAATACGGTGCCCCGACGCAGGCCGTAAGCCTGAGGCGGGGATCGTCCGCCGATACTATGAATCCAGCGGCCTTCATGTCCTCGAGCATTGTGCTGTTTTCACTCAAAGAGGATCTTGAAGCGTCATCAGAGGTGACGGCCAAAATAGCCCGCCACGGCGTCAGGCGCAGCTCTCGGACGCCCCGTGTCATGGCGAGTGACACCAGCTTTTCGAGCTGTAAGGCGCTAAAAAATCCAAATGGAATGCCGAGGCCGTAAAAGTCCGCTTTTTGGCCATACAGTGTCATTTTTTGTACAACTTTTGCGGAGCCTTTTTGCGACATTTCGCAGCCTAGGAATGCACAAATATGTGCATTACCCAGTTCGTTGATCAGGTCACGCATATGGCGCAAGGGGTGAGATTTTCGCGCTTCCACAAATAACCGCACAATTTTCGCAGCAATATCCGGCACGGCAGCCGCGCCCCACACGCCGAAAAACGCCGACTCTGGATGAAGCTCCAACCCGAATTCATTATCATTAACAGCAACAAAGCGGATGTCGGCGGCAATATCAGACAGCGGAAACACCCCGCCATCTTCAATGATAAATGCAAATTTTGGCGGCAGCTGCCAAAACAGCTGGTTGTCGGCAATTTTAGCCTCTAAGGCTTTCCCCACCGGCCTGATATCTTGCAACGCTGACCTGTCCAGCCCCGCCATCGGGCTGAGCAAAACATTGCGTACTGACTCCGCTTCTTCGTTTGAATCCAATAGGTTAAGGGTGCGCAACGCGTTAATCAATGGCTGATAAGTCGTCTGCGACACGCCGCGCAACTGCAAATTACCACGCGCTGATAGGTTGATTTTGCCATTGCCGAACTGCTGAGCCAATAGGGCGATTTTTGTCGCCATATCCAGTGAAACGGCCCCGCCGGACAGCCGCAACCGCACCAATAGTCCGTCACCGCTCATCATTGGTCGTATGGCGCCCGGACACCAGCCTTTGATAGAACCGCCGCTTTCAGGATTGGTCACGGCAGAGTTTCCTCCGTCAAAATATTTAGAACAGAGTTCCGCCGCGACGTCCAAAGTCCGCGCCGCAACGCCTCTTTAAACTTGTTTTCAATAGCTAGGCGCGCATCAAGGTTCGCCGCGCTCAAAAAATCTCGAACTTTGCTATTTCCCAGAGTCGCATCGAAGAGAGCATCAAACTGCGCATCATTTACCACGTCGGCCAAAGCAGCAAAATTGAACACATTGTCAACTGTCTCGGCAATTTCGCTTGCTCCGCGATAGCCATGGCGCATCTGTCCAGCCATCCACACGGGATTTGTTGCCCGCGCCCGCAAAACCCGCGCCACTTCCTTCTTGAGCGTGCGCACCTTTGGCGAATTCATCGTATTATCAGCATGATAGATTGCGGGCGCCTTGCCCAGCGATGCGGCTGCGGCCGCAAATCCACCCTCATTTTGCGCAAACGCATCAGAATCCAGCACGTCTTGCCCCGCCATATCTTGAACATGGACGAAGGCGTCCGTAGCGGCAACGCGCGCCGCAAACGCATTGGATTTAACGCCGTCCCCTTCAACGCCATAGGCGTAAGAATTTGCGGCAAGGTAGGCCTCACCCAGCTCGGTGCGGGTTTCCCATGTTCCACGAGAGAGTGTTTCACCTAAACCCAAGCCGTAAGTGCCGGGTGCGGAACCAAAAATACGTTGATGTGTCGTATGTTTAGCCACCATCGGATTGTCTTCAAGCGGTTCGTCAAGCGCGGCGACTGCCCTCACTGCTGCATCAAAAAGCGTGATCTGCATAGGAAAAACATCGCGAAACAAGCCTGAAATGCGCAACGTTACATCTACGCGCGCCCGGCCCAGCAGCGCCAGCGGTAGGATTTCAAAACCATTCACCCGCGACGATGCGTCGTCCCACTTGGGTCTAACCCCGATAAAAGCGAAGGCTTGAGCCAGATCATCGCCCCCGGTGCGCATGGAAGTTGACGCCCAAAGATCCAAAAACACTGATTTTGGCCATTCTCCATGCTCTTGGGCGTAGGTTTCAAGCACTTCTTGCGCGATAATTTGTCCAATCTCCCAAGCTGTGCGGGATGGAATTGCGCGCGGGTCAATCGTATAGAGATTGCGCCCTGTCGGCAAAACATCCATGCGCCCTTGAGATGGCGCACCCGCCGGGCCGGGCGCAACAAAACGACCTGAAAGCGCTTTAAGCAGACCGTTTTGCTCCTCAGCGCCGCAAGATCCCTGGCCGAATACGTGCAAGCCATCACCAATACGCATGGCTTTAATCTCGCACAACCAACCGTCTAACGAGCTCAATACCTCGGACACAGGTACAGTATCCGCTGCACCACACTCCTCCAGCCAGCCGGAAGTTTGCGCTTTTGTCATAATCAAGCCTGCCAGATGCTTGGCGCGGCGCGGGTCCAGCGTCTCAGCCTGAGCGTATTCGTCCAAAAGACCTTCAAGCTCAGCCAGTGCACCATGAACGCCAGCCACAATCAGCGGCGGTGTCATATGCCCGAGCGTAACCGCCGCCAGCCGCCGTTTGGCTTGCGCCGCTTCGCCCGGATTGTTGACAATAAAAGGATAAATTACAGGCGTAGGCCCGAGCACAACTTCTGGAGCACAAGTATTTGATAAGGCGACAGATTTCCCAGGTAACCATTCCAGAGTTCCATGTGCGCCAACATGGATCAGCGCATCAATCTGATCGCGAAGCCATAAGTAAAAGGCGATATAGCCGTGGCAGGGCGGCAAATTGGTGTCATGATAATCGCCTTTGCGCATTTTTGCGCTGCCGCGCTCTGGTTGAACACAAATAATCAGTTTGCCATTTTCAACAAAACGAAAAGCGAAAAAGCCGTCGGCCAGTGCCTCATCCTGATTTGGTTCGCCCCATGCCCCCGTAACAGCTTGCTGGAAACTTACAGGGAGCAGCGCAAAAGCATGAGCATATTTGTTCAAACTTATGGTGGCGCACCGCGCGCCGTGTGTCAGGGTCTGTAACAGTTCCGGTGCTCCTTGAAGCGTCCTTGTCGTGTATCCAGCCTTTCGAAGTGTCCGCACAATTTCAAGAACAGAGTTCGGCGTATCTAAACCCACGGCGTAGCCGGTGCGTCCGCCTTTAGACGGGTAGTCCGAAAGCACAAGCGCAATGCGCTTATCTTGGTTGGGCAAGCGCCTCAAGTTTGACCATTTTGTGGCCAATTCCGCAATAAAATCAATGCGCGAAGCCTCAGAACGATGGATAAGCGCAGCGTGTTGCAAATCAGGATGACGGGGTTCTTGAGCCTTAAATGAGACAGCCCGTGATATAATTCGCCCGTCAACTTCTGGCAAAACAACATTCATAGCCTGGTCTGCGGCATTCAGTCCGCGCGTCTGCGTGAGCCATGCTTGCTGCGATGACCCCGCCATTATCACTTGGAATACCGGCGCATCAGCTTGATCAAGGAGTGTTCCGCGATTACCAAGTTTAGCAGAAAAGGCCGTGGTATTAAAAATAATATCAGGTTGGAACGCTGCCAGATGATGTTGTATCGCCGCCTCCGCCGCCGGGTCTTTAAGGCTTGAAACATAAACTGCACAGGTGTGAAATCCCCGTTTTTGCATCGCCTCAGCAAGATCGGAAATAGGCGCTACATCATCGCTTAGATATGCCGAACGATAGAAAACGATGAGCGCCCGCGGCGCACCGCGATGGGTGCAACGGCATAAGGCATTCAACGCGCCAAACGCTTGCACTTTTTCCGCCGGTTGCAAGGGGCCGCCTGCCATAAAGTGCAACACGCTTTCCATATTGACGGGTCCGCCATTCTGGAAAAATGCCCAAAGGTGGCGCACGATTTCAGGCTCAACCGTAGACGCCCTCACCAAGCGTGTGTCTTCTTGATAATCTCCGGGAATAAAGACCAGCCGTATGCTGCGGTCTCGTGCGGCAGCAGCCAATTGTTCAACGCCATAGCGCCAATAATCCATGCCGCCCAACAGCCGGACGACGATGGTTTTGGCGTGGGCCGCGACGCGCTCCAACCATAGGTCAATAGAATACGGGTGCTTTAAGTCTGCCAGTTTGGCAAGCCGCAGCGGCGGGTAGTCGCCTTTTTGCCAAGCGGATCCCAACGCCGCCAGGTCGGAATCGGTGAACGATAAAAACACCAATGGCGCAACACTCTGCTCAAGATCAACGGCAATGGCCGTGTCATCCAAGGACGTGGAATCGACGCGCAAAAGATGCATGTTATCCCTGCAAGTCGGCGATAATAGCCGCTTTATTCATGCCCTTCTCACCAATAATCACAAGACGGCTTCCCCGTTCCTCGTGTTCCTTCCAAGGGCGGTCATATTGCTGTTGAAACCGCGCCCCCACGCCCTGTACCAATAACCGCATCGGTTTATTTTCCACGAAAATAAAGCCCTTTATGCGTAGCACATCGTGCTTCGCCGCAACTTCAGTCAGCAGCTCGACCAACTTTGATCCATCAGCCACCGGACTAAGTTCAAGCACAAACGTATCGAAATCATCGTGGTCGTGACCTTCCTCCGTATCATGATGTGAGCGACGGTTAACGATGTCATCCTCTGCCGCAGCCGAAAGTCCGAGTAAAACATTCACGTCAATCTTTCCATCGCGCGTCGCCACAATTTTTACTGCTCGCGGTATTTGCGCTGTGATATCCGTAATTATGCGTTTTAAGGCCGCTGCATCCAACAGGTCCACTTTGTTGACCACAACCATATCGGCGCACAAAAGCTGATCTTCATAAACCTCTTCAAGGGGATTTTCATGATCAAGATTTGGATCCGCTGCGCGCTGAGCGGCAACCTTGACCGGATCATCGACAAATCGCCCGTCGGACACGGCAGCGCCGTCAACCACCGCAATAACCCCGTCAACGGTAAGTTTGGCGCGAATTTCCGGCCAGTCAAATGCTTTCACCAGTGGCTTTGGTAATGCCAAGCCCGACGTCTCAATTATGATATGGTCCGGCTGCGGCCTGCGCGCTAAAAGGGCTTCAATCGCCGGGATAAAATCATCAGCCACCGTGCAGCAAATGCAGCCATTCGCCAATTCTATGATATTTTCGTCCGGGCAGCTTTCGACGCCACAACCGCGCAAAATATCGGCGTCCACCCCTACATCGCCGAATTCGTTGATAACCAAAGCCAAACGGCGACCCTTAGAATGTTCCAACACGTGCCGGATCAAGGTGGTTTTGCCTGCACCCAGAAAGCCTGTGATAATTGTAACTGGAATTTTTTTCATGCTCTCAACTCTGCAATTTGGCGTGATAGGGCGGGAAGGGCGGTATGCGGGCCACGACGCCTTTTTTTAAAGCATCCGGTCGCTGTTTCCATGGGATGAGGCCGTCTGCCGCAGCTGCGTAAAGTTGGGCTCCGGAAAGAATTGTTTGCGCCGAAGTGTCGGGCGGCAAGTCGCCGTAAACATATGTCCATTTGCCTGGAGCCGCAAAACTTACTGTGCAAGGTCGCTTGCAAACTGAAAGACATTCAACGCCGACGATTTCAAAATCCTGGCCGGCTTGCGCTGTGAGGTCGGCGAAAAGCCGCGCTCCGGCGCGTTGCTCGCGTGGCTCTATCGGTTCATCGGCGGTGCGGCACGTGGTGCAAACATATATTTTTGTAAGTTTCACCCCAATACTCCTTTTTGGGGCGAAAAAATGGCTTTCGCAGGAAAAGTCTGCAATGCCACCGGCCTAGGGGCACCCCGCCCAAGCCTAACGTGTTATGGCAGGTCTCCTGGCTCGCGGATCACTACTTTCAGGCGCCTTCCCGAACTTGCGTTCAGTGGCTATTGACTGAAAATTTCCCACTTACAGTTGCGGGGGCAGCTGTGGCATAAACCACATTCCCTTTTACTTCCTCTGTCGAGGAACCATAACATCCAACTGTTATGCTGCGGGTCGGAGCAAGTCAATTGTTTCAAGGCGACATCAGCAATACGGATCAAGCAAACGAAAGCGACCAACCCATGAGCGATGAGCAACGTCACAAGGACAAGATGGAAAAGCGAAAAGCGGTGCAGGACGCCGAGGTTGCATCCAAACACATTGAGCAAAAAGGTCTGCTTATCGTCAATACCGGTTCCGGAAAAGGTAAAAGCACTGCCGCATTTGGCTTGATTTTGCGCGCGTTGGGGCATGGGTGGAAAGTCGGCATCGTTCAATTCATCAAGGGCGCTTGGTCAACTGGCGAGGCTAAAGCGCTTGAGCGCTTTCCCGATTTGGTTGAGTGGCATACCATGGGCGAAGGGTTCACTTGGGAAACGCAAGACAAAAACCGGGATATTGCCACCGCTACCAAAGCTTTTGAAAAAGTAAAACAGCTGATGGCAAAGCCTGAGATCAGACTCTTGGTTCTCGACGAACTCAATATTGCGCTGCGTTATGACTATCTGCCGCTTGCGGAAGTTGTTGCGACTTTGCGAGCGCGTAGGCCCGATCTGCATATTGTGGTCACAGGCCGGAACGCCAAGCCGGAAATGATCGAAGCCGCCGACCTTGTCACTGAAATGACCAAAGTGAAGCACCACTTCGATGCTGGAGTGAAATCACAGGAAGGCATCGAGTTTTGACAAAAGCCCTCATGTTTCAAGGCACAGGTTCTGATGTCGGCAAAAGTCTTGTGGTTGCCGGTTTATGCCGCGCATTCACCAATCGCGGGTTAAAAGTTCTGCCGTTTAAGCCGCAGAATATGTCGAATAATGCCGCCGTCACGGCAGATGGTGGCGAGATAGGCCGCGCTCAGGCTTTGCAAGCCCGCGCATGCCGTGCCTCAGCTTCAGTTCATATGAACCCGGTTTTGCTAAAGCCGCAAAGCGATGTGGGTAGTCAGGTCGTTGTCCAAGGCAAAGTCATTGGTAACGCCGGAGCCAAAGACTACCAAAGCTGGAAACCAAGGTTGATGGCGTCCGTCTTGGACAGTTACAACTTCCTCAAATCACAGGCGGATCTTATTTTAATAGAGGGTGCGGGCAGCGCATCCGAAGTCAATCTCAGAGCTAACGACATCGCCAATATGGGTTTTGCCCGTGCCGCAAACGTTCCTGTTGTGGTGATTGGCGATATTGATCGTGGCGGGGTGATTGCGCAGATTGTTGGCACAAAAGCCGTAATCGCGCCGGACGACGCAGCGATGATCAAAGGCTTCATCGTTAATCGGTTTCGTGGCGACCCGCGCTTGTTCGAGGATGGCATGCAACTGATTGCCGCAAAAAGCGGATGGCCCGCTTTGGGGCTGGTTCCCTTTTTTGTCGGTGCATCAAAGCTCCCTGCCGAGGATGCAGTTGCGCTCGAAAAGGTTTCAAAAACGGGGCAAGGGACACTTATGATTATCGTGCCCAAACTCAAACACATTTCAAATTTTGATGATTTTGATCCGCTTAAACACGAGCCAAGCATTAGCTTGATCTTCGTGCCGCCCGGACAACCGTTTCCGATAGCGGATCTAATCATACTGCCCGGCTCGAAAACCACCATTGCCGATCTGGCGCATTTCCGCGCGCAGGGCTGGGATATCGATCTTGCCGCCCATGTACGGCGCGGAGGCAAGGTTTTGGGCGTATGCGGCGGCTATCAAATGCTGGGCCAAGCCGTGCACGACCCGCAAAACATCGAGGGTGATCTTGCCTTCATAACAGGCCTCGGCCATCTTGACGTTGAAACCACCCTCACGCGAAGCAAAACTTTGCGCGAAGTCTCCGGCTTATCAACAGATAACACCCCGTTTAAAGGCTATGAAATGCATGTCGGCATCACGTCCGGCCCGGATTGTGCGCGCCCTTTGTTGCGTTTTGACGGGCGGGGTGACGGCGCGATTTCCCCTTGCGGCAACATCCGCGCCTGTTATGTCCACGGACTTTTTACCGATGATGCCCAGCGCTCAGCTTGGCTCAACTGGATTGGCGGTGCGCCATCTGTTTTGAATTACGAAGCAGAAATCGATGCTACCCTCGATTCCCTTGCGGCACACCTCGAAGCGAACTTGGATTTAGATAAAATGTTGAGGTTGGCGGATGGCATTTCTTCTTGACCTAAATCAGCGCCAGTACCGCTAGAACCGCCACCACACCGCCTTGAATGAAGCAGGCGTTCCGATACAGCTTGAGCGCAAGGGTGATATCCTCGCGCGTTACCTCTCGCCGTCCGTCGCCCATAAATGCGTCATCGACCATTTCATTGCCATAAATGCGTGGCCCGGCCAGTTTAAGACCTAATGCGCCCGCCATCGCCGCTTCGGGAAAGCCGGCATTTGGCGACCGATGTTTGTCAGCATCTTTCCACACGGCCATTGCCGCCGCTCGCGCCGATGTGCCCTTTGTAAAGCTTGCCGCGGCAGTCAGCCATAAAGCGCTTAAGCGGGAAGCCGGAAGATTAATCAGATCATCAAATCGTGCGGCAGCCCATCCAAATTTTTCGTAACGCGCATTTTTATGGCCGATCATACTGTCCGCAGTGTTAGCTGCCTTGTAGATCGCGGCGCCGGGCAAACCCAAAGCCGCCATCCAAAATACGGGTGCGACAACTCCGTCGGAGAAGTTCTCAGCGAGACTTTCAATCGCCGCACGCGAAACTCCGGCCTCATCAAGCCCATCCGTATCGCGCCCGACAATTTGGGACACCGCTATCCGCCCAGATTCTAAACTAACTCCAAGCCCAAATACCACCTCACGCACATGCGTGAAGAGTGAGCGCTGAGCAATTAATGTTGACCCCAATATCGAAAGTTTTATCAACCCCGGAAAATCGTGAATAATTAGCCCTTGTACCGCGTAAGTCATACTGCCCGCCAGTGCCAACAATAGGACCAGTGCAAATACGCCCTTCATCCGTTTTTTGCCGCCTTGATTGAGCCCTTGCTCCAGCCACGTTAAAGCGGCGCCCATCCACGTTACAGGATGGCCGAACATTTTATAAAGTGCTTGCGAATAGCCAAACAGCCCTTCAATGATCAGGGCAAGTAAGGTCATGAATAGAGAAAAAGCCAAAATGCACAGTCCGGAACAGTTAGAAACAAACGTGTCTAGAGTGTCTGCGACACCCCGCGACACCTTATCTCATCATGGCGGCAATCTCGACACCGCCGTACAATTTTTTCCTTTTGCACCAAAACCGTGGATTGACCTTTCCACCGGAATCAACAGCGGCACCTATCCTCTAGGAGAAATCCGTGCCGAAAGTTGGAGCCGCTTGCCTTTGGCCGAAGATGTCGCCCGGCTGGAGCGCGCTGCTGCAACTGCGTTCAACACAGATGCGGCAGTCGTGGCTGCGCCAGGTACTCAGGCACTAATTCAATTGCTGCCACGCCTGCTCAAAGCGAAAACCGTCGGCGTTTTGGGTTTCACTTATGGGGAATATGCGCGCGTCTGGAACGAGGCAGGCGTTAGGGTTATCCAAGTAGCGACGTTAGATCAGCTTGCCGATTTTGATCTTGCCATCGTTGTAAACCCTAACAATCCCGATGGACGCTTAGTTGAACCGGGAGAACTGCGGATATTGGCCGACAGAATGAAGTGGAAAGCTCGGCATTTGCTCATTGATGAAGCTTTCATGGATTTTACCCCGAACAAGAGTTTCGCAGCTTTCTTGCCGGAAAATGTGCTTATTTTTCGGTCTTTTGGTAAAAGCTACGGCCTTGCCGGGATAAGACTTGGCTTCATTCTCGCAAATTCTGCCGTTGCACAAAATTTTCGATCCACCCTCGGACCCTGGGCCGTGTCCGGGCCGGCCCTTGAAATTGCGACACGCGCCTATTCTGACCCGCACTGGCTCATTAAAGAGGCTCACCGTTTGAGTGCTGCAAGAACTCAACTCGAACAAGCGCTTACGAATGCAAATTTTTCACTTCTGGGCGGAACCCATCTGTTTGTTATAGCGGGCCACGAAGACGCGCAGGGTTGGTTCAATCAACTCGCGAAGCGCGGAATATTAACACGGCCCTTTTTAAACCATCCGGGTTGGCTGAGATTTGGCATCCCCGGCGACGCTGATTGGCCGCGTGTGTACAGCGCATTGCAAGCGGGGTCATTGCAAGCGGGGTCAAAATAGTTAGCTAGCGGCTTGATGTCGCAGCGCGCGTAAAAATGGCAAAATTGCCTCCGGGAGATCATCTGCAATTAATCCGGCCCCAACGGACTTCCCTGCTTCGCTGTGCAGCCACACTGCGGCACAAGCAGCGTCAAAGGCCGGCATGCCTTGCGCTAAAAGTCCGGTGATCAACCCAGCCAGGACATCTCCCGAGCCGGCGGTAGCCAGATCGGGCACGCCATTGCAACTTACGACCAAGCGCCCGTCCGGCTCGCAAATGAGTGTCTTCGCGCCCTTGAGTACTACGACAGCTCCACTTAATGCTGCCGCTGTCCGAACGCCTTTCTCGCGCGGTAAACCGGCAACATTTTTGCCGAACAAGCGTAGAAACTCGCCGGAGTGGGGCGTTAAAACCACCGGGCCGCATCGACTTATTTGTTTGAATAAATGTTCGGGCGAATCTGAGAAACTTGACAAAGCGTCTGCATCTAAAACGGCCGTGCGACGGGCATCCAACACCACCTCAACCGCATCACGCGTCCGCTGCCCAATGCCAAAGGCCGGACCTAACAAAATCGAAGTTATCCGGCTGTCCGCTAACTGTTTTTGCCACTCAGCAACAGTGTCAGCCTGCCGCACCATCAGTGCATCGGGGCCGCGTGCCGCGTGCGCGCGAAGAGCGGCTTCGGGGCAAACCAGCGTCACCAACCCAGCTCCAATCCGTAATGCGGCTCTCGCGCTCAAGTGCGTTGCACCAATGCCTTCGAGCCCGCCAGAGAAAACCAAAGCGTGGCCGCGATCATATTTATGAGCGTCCGGATTAAGACGCGGAAATGTTTCAATCCAAAGCGTCGGCTGGTTTTGTGGGGGTGTTGACTCAACAGAAACAATCATGCCGCAGACAGATCATTTGTCGCGCCGGATCGCCGGGTTTGGTGCGTTTCAGATTTATATCCGCCACAAGACCACGAGGGGTCAGTATTTGATTTTCGTCGATCCGTGCCGCCCTTTTTGCTTTCATTGTTGAAAAAGTTTGCGTTTGATGTTCCGTCGGCCAATAATAAATCGGGAAAGTCGTCATTATTGCAGTCGAAAGTCGCAATTCCGCCGCCAACCATATATTTCCACTCGCCATTATAAGAGCGGTGGACGCCCGCCGTGGCCGTTTCATAGACGGATTTAGGGATTGCGGGCGGTGTTTGCGCGACTGCCGCATACATCAAATCAAAACCGCAAAGGACAACGCTCGTCAAAATGCTTGAAAGGCGCATGTTTAGTTCTTTGTTTTCAGCGCGTTAACAAAACCGCCAATGCAACGGCCCTGCTCTAAACCTTGTTCAATTGCTGCTCTGAAATGAATGCCGCCATAAAGGCGAGACAGTGCCGCCTCTTCAGCGGCAGCCCAGAAACTGATGTAGTGTCGTTTATTCAGGCCATCGCGCTCGTGGGAGGCGTCATCAAAACTGAAGTTCTCACCGAACATTTGAGTGAAAACGACTGCCGCCGCACCAGATTGCGTACTGTGTCCGCTCGGATATTCGGGGAAAGGCGGAGTGATCAGTAACGGCTCCCACTTCGGATCGATAAGCTTGCGGATATAGGTGACCGGCCTTAGCAAATTTACTTCGAACTTGGTGTTCCAACAGCCGATAAACGCATCAGCCTCCGCCACGCCAATGCGCGCCAGAACATCCACACTTTTATCGAGCGCTATTTTATCGCGCTCGAATAGGCTGAGTGCGATTGCGATCCAATGTCCAGGTGGCGTGGAAGACAGCATCGGATCATCAGACCAGAAACGCGCTATGTCGCGCTGTTCAGGTGTCAGATTCTGTTTGGTTTGGACAACTTCAACCGCTTGCTTATAGAATTCGGACGCCTTGTCTTCGCTATACTCCGGTGGAGGCGGCAACGGGCACGAAGCGCCGGTAGGCATAGCAAAACTGCGGTTCTTTCCCCAATCGGGAAGCAACGGCTTTTGTTGTTGGATAATCAGACTGGTCGGCACCCATTTCCCGGCCCCGACTTGCGCTTGATATTCCATCGGGAAACCCATGTTTTCAACAATGGCGCCGCCATCGCTAAGGGAATATCTTAAAATATGCGACGCGACGAGTTTACCGTAGATTTCGCTGCGCCGCACTACGGTTTGGGATACACCTTGCGCCACCTTGTTTTGCAACTGGCGCTCCAACGCCGCCATGGCGCGCTGCCCCGTCGGTCCAGTGTTGCTAAAAAAGTTCTGTGCCGAGGCAGCGAGGGTCGCTTGCAAAATTACCGCTTCATCATACGTCTTGCCAGGCTCACGTTTAGGCAGGGCGGTTAAGCCTTGAACCTGCCCTGCAAGACTGTGAAGTTGCGGCGCGCCGCTTGCTACAGTCTCAAATGCCGCAATGCCGAGATAGGCGAAAGACCGACTGGCCACGGGCGGAGAGTAAGTCGGGGTGTGTCGCACCAGTTCTAACACCAGCTTGTACCAGTCTTGCAGGACATCTTGCGATAAGCCCGAGCTCCCCTTTGCTGCGGATGCGACCGCGGACCCCAAAAAGCCACACACAACAGTGAGCACAACAGCAAAAAAACGATGAGCTATTTTCATAGTGATCCCTGAATACCGGTCCGCCACCCGATCCTGAGATTACCGCCACGAATGGTCGGATGGATTGGTCTGGTTAAAGTCGCGTTGCGGAAAAAAGTTTTGGTAAATTTCTAAAAGTAGGATCGTTCCGAATTTCATAAA
>JAYTYD010000173.1:0-1346 GCA_043742625.1 Methylovirgula sp.
GGCAAAATCGGGACCCGGTTCTCCCTTGAGAACTTGTATCGTTCGCAAGCTTCAGCAGAGCCCGGCGTCGATGATACGCTTTGTTTTGTCGCCGGAGAACGCAGTCACACCGGATATCAAAGGTAAGTTGCCGGGTCGCGGTGTGTATGTCAGCGCTCACGCTTCCGACATCCGCACCGCGGTAAAAAAAAATGCCTTTGCTAAGGCGTTTAAGCAAAAAGTCGAAATGTCCGTGTCTTTGGATGCTGACATCGACACGTTGCTTGAAGCGGCGGCACTGCAGGCTCTATCCATCGCCAATAAGGCGGGGGCTCTGATTGCAGGTTCGGCAAAAATTGAAGCAGCCTTGGCAAATAAAAACGTGATCGCTATTTTACATGCGCATGATGGTGCTGAAGACGGTACGAGAAAGCTGATGCAGTTTGTGCGTCGTTCTGACGTGAAAAATATAGTTGATTTGCGGATTTTCAGCATTGCGCAACTGGAAAACGCCTTAGGCAAGGGTAACGTCATCCACGCTGCTGTAATTAACGCGGATGCCGGCCGGTTTTTTACAGGCGTAGCCAAGCGGCTACAAGATTACCGGTCAGATTATGTCGTGCGGGAAATTGAAGAAATCTTCTGCGACGATGAGGAAATATGTGATAAAGCGGATGAAATTTCCGCAGAATGAGTTTATTCAAGCGGACGCGGCTTCGCAGAATCTAAGGTAGACATGACCGACAATAGTAATAACGGCGACAAGACTCTTCACGTTCCTTCCAAAACACTGTCGCTCAAGCGGCCGGTGGGCCAAGGGACTGTCAGCCAGAGTTTTTCGCATGGACGCACAAAACAGGTGGTTGTTGAAACGGTAAAGCGTCGCCCGGTGGCAGGCGAAATGAAGCCTGTTGTGCTTGCACCAGTGGCTCCACGGCCCGTTGCGCCCGCTCCAGTACCTCCAAAGCCCTTTTATGCTCCGCGGCCCACCACCGGTGTGGTTTTGCCGACTTTGACCGAAGCACAGCGCCAAGCCCGCGCAGCAGCCCTAGCTGACTCACACATCCGCGAGGAAGAAGACCGCCGCCGCCAGGAGGCTGATGCAAAAATTCGCACGGAACGCGACGCTAAAGAAAAAGCTGAACGCGAAGCCGCCGAGGCCCGCAAGCGAGAAGAGGACGCCCGACGCTCTTTGGATATCGAGGCGAAGCGCAAGACAGAGGAAGAGGCCAAGCGGCGTTTGGCTGGTGGCGCGCCAGCAGCCGCAACCGCAACCGGTGTTGCACGCCGGCCGCTCATTCCAGCAACAGCGCCATCTTCAGACCCTGCGACTGGTCGTCGCCCTGCCGCTGACGAAGAGGAAGGCA
>JAYTYD010000174.1:0-1884 GCA_043742625.1 Methylovirgula sp.
AACCCATTGTGCATCCAATAGTTGGCCATAACGTCGGTGCCGTTGGCGCATCTGCTCTGGGCAAGTTCGTTTTCGTGGTGAGGGAAGATCAAATCCAAGCCGCCGCCGTGGATGTCGAAGACTTCGCCAAGATGCGCTTTGCTCATCACGCTGCACTCGATGTGCCAGCCGGGGCGGCCTCTGCCCCAAGGCGAATCCCAACCTGGCTCATCTGCGGCTGATTGTTTCCAGAGCACGAAATCGCCGGGGCTTTTTTTGTGGGCATCAACGGCGATGCGCGCACCCGCCCGCAGATCTTCCTGCTTGCGGCCAGAAAGCGCACCATAATCTTTCATCGCCAGCACATCGAACAACACTTCGCCGCCTGCTTCATAAGCGTGGCCACAGTTGATCAGTGTACGGATCATCTCTACCATACCGCCGATATGTTCCGTGGCGCGCGGTTGAGCAGTGGGCGGCAAACAGCCCAGTGCGCTAACGTCTTTTTGATATTGATCGTAGGTTTTCTCCGTTACTGCCCGGATGGCGCTGTTCAACTCCATGCCGGGGTAATCGCGAAGTGCGCGGGCGTTGATCTTGTCATCCACATCGGTGATGTTGCGCACATAGGTCACATGGGTTTCGCCGTAGAGGTGGCGCAGCAGGCGAAACATTACGTCAAACACAATCGCGGGGCGCGCATTGCCGATATGGGCATAGTCATAAACCGTGGGGCCGCAGACATACATCCGCACATTGGTTGGATCGATGGGGGTGAAAACCTCCTTCGTCCGTGTCAGCGTGTTATAGATGCGCAGCGTCATGTTCTTCCTCAAGGCTCAAAGCCACCCGGGAATACGCTTTGGAATTTTAAGTAAGCGGCGCCCAGCCAGCGATATAAAAGCTAGATAATAATAATGCCACAGATGGCACAAGGGCGGCGGTTCGTCATCGTTTTAAATTGCGCCCACGCTGCCAAAACGTCAAGTCAGGGTTTGGGAGATGGTTCAAAAACCAGTGCCCGCACCGCCGCGATCAAAGTGGAAACGCCAGACGTGATAAACGATAGCCCCATGGGAACGGCCACAGGGTTCCACCGCGCCGGAAGTATATTCACTTCTGCGCGGTCTGTCCAAACAGCACCTTTTTGGCGTCATCAGTCATCGGCGCTGGAGTGGTGGCCAAAGCATAGGCTTTCACCACCGCAGGGCGGGCTTCAATTGCCTTAAACCAGCGCTTTAAATGGGGGAAGTCATCCAGGTTTTGGCCTTGGCGTTCGTAGGGCACAATCCACGGATAGCTGGCCATATCAGCAATAGAATACTCACCCGCCATGAATGCGCGGTCAGCTAAACGCTTGTTCAGCACACCATACAGGCGGTTGGTTTCCTTGGTGTAGCGCTCCATCGCATAAGGAATTTTCTCTGGCGCATATTGGTTGAAATGATGGTTCTGCCCCGCCATTGGCCCAAGACCGCCCACTTGCCAGAACAACCACTGCATCACATCAAAGCGACCGCGAATGTCGGCTGGCATGAAATGTCCGGTTTTCTCGGCAAGATATTGCAGAATTGCACCGGATTCGAAAACGCTTATCGGCTTGCCGCCATCTTTTGGCGCGTGGTCGACAATGGCGGGCATTCGGTTATTGGGGGCAATGGCCAAAAACTCTGGCTTGAACTGGTCGCCAGCCCCGATATCCACGCGGTGAATGGTGTAAGGCAGACCCGCCTCTTCGAGAAAAATCGTGATCTTGTGGCCGTTGGGTGTGGGCCAATAATGCAGGTCAATCATGGCGCGGGCTTTCTGTAATGAATGAGATTACAGATATAGGATTAGGACCATAAAACGACAAGCCCCAACCTCGCCATGGCAGCACGAAGTCGGGCCATGGAAGAGGACCAG
>JAYTYD010000175.1:0-1221 GCA_043742625.1 Methylovirgula sp.
ACTACAGATTTATGTGCTGTGTTTGTCATGGTCGCCTCACGAATCGACAGAGTCAGCGTCCACGCCAACGCGGCGGGACTGCAAGGTCGAAACCTTCAAGCTACGGCGAGCCGCAACCGAACGTGGCGAATCTTCATGCTTGAGAGCATCGAACGTGGCGCGAACCATGTTGTATGGGTTTGAAGACCCCTGGCTCTTAGCAACAACGTCATGCATTCCGAGTGTTTCAAACACGGCGCGCATCGGGCCACCGGCGATGATGCCGGTACCTGCTGGCGCGGAACGCAAGATAACACGACCGGCACCATGACGACCAAGAACGTCGTGATGCAATGTACGACCTTCACGCAATGGAACGCGGATCAAACCACGCTTTGCAGCCTCTGTTGCCTTGCGGATTGCCTCAGGCACTTCGCGGGCCTTACCGTGGCCGAAGCCAACGCGACCCTTCTGGTCACCAACAACAACAAGCGCGGCAAAACCGAAACGGCGGCCACCCTTAACAACTTTGGCGACGCGATTAATGTGAACCAAACGATCCACAAACTCGCTATCTACCTTTTCGCGGTCCCGATCGCGTCCGCGACCCCCGCTTTCACCTTCACGTGCCATTTTAATATCCGTCACTTAAACGCGGAGAAACCCTCCGCTCGCTTCGAAATGACAAGAGAGCCGAGATGGCTCTTTGCCTCAATGATGAGTAAACCCATCGTAAAAAGTAAGGGGCGAGAACGCCCCGAACATTAGAAGTCCAGCCCGCCTTCGCGCGCGCCGTCAGCCAAAGCCTTAACACGGCCGTGGAACATGTAACTGCCGCGATCAAAAATCACGGCACTAACACCGGCCTTTTTGGCACGCTCGGCAATCAACTTACCGACTGTCTTTGCCGCCTCAACATCGGCACCCGTCTTAAGAGCTGTGCGATTATCTTTTTCCAAAGACGATGCAGCTACCAAAGTCACGCCGTTTTCATCATCGATGATCTGGGCATAAATCTGCTTAGACGAACGAAACACCGACAACCGCGGGCGACCAAAGGCCCGGGCGCGGAGCGTGCGGCGAACGCGCGCTTTGCGGCGGTCTCCTGCTTGTAGATCCTTAGCCATCGTGGCCTCTCCTTATTTCTTCTTGCCTTCCTTACGGAAGATGAATTCGCCAGCGTATTTAACACCCTTGCCCTTGTAAGGCTCAGGTCCACGATAAGCGCGGATTTCGGCAGCA
>JAYTYD010000176.1:0-6775 GCA_043742625.1 Methylovirgula sp.
ACAGCGGGCATTCCCTTGGCATGCTCTGGAATCGGCATCAGGCCGCCCACCATCACATCACCAACTTTCAGCAAAGAATAAGGGCGCTCCGGTCCCATCGAATTTGATTCTATATTCCAGCCGATTACCGCTGCGTAAAACGACTCCGCACCTTTCAGATCATTTGACATCTGGTCGTGCCAGACGAATTTGCTCGGGCTAGACATGGCTTTCCTCCTTCGGTTTATAATTACAAAGTAATTTCAAACAACGCCGCAATGACCAAATCTGTCAGCAGCGATCTCTGCACGGCTCATAGTCTTGGCCAGAATAGAAGCCCCTCGGGCGAGGGCCTAACTATACACCGCCAGTCTCTTCGCTGTCCAATCGGGGCGGAGGCTGTGGCTCTCGTTGGCGGCTTCAACAAAATTTAAAGGATACCGCGCGCGATATCATCCCGACGCGGACTTTAGCAGCATTAAACATTATCAAAACTCTGAAGACAAGGAAACAACTCGTTGAATTTGTTCATAAAAAAACAAAAGACTTTTAAGTCTGAGATACCTGGAAAAAATATCCTTTGCAAAATCGCATAGAGGTTATTTTATATTTTCCACTTCCCTGCGTGTTTAACTTTTGGTTAACTCCCGTCCCAACGTAAATTGAAATTTATCAATCAAAGGAAACTCATCATGGTTCCCACCTATCCTCAGTCTAATTTCGCTCTGCTCGCCGCGCGCATTTTAATGGCAGCACTCTTTGTACTCGGCGGAATTGGCAAAATCGGCGATGTCGCCGGAACAGCGGGTTACATCAGTTCATTCGGCCTGCCCGGCAGCTTGCTGGTATGGCCGGCCATCATTGCCGAGCTTGGCGGTGGCTTATTGATTTTGATCGGCTTTCAAACCCGCTTGGTCGCGCTTTTCTTGGCGCTCTTCACCATCTTTTTAGCCCTGATGTTCCACAACAAATTTTCGGACATGAACCAAATGATCCATTTCCTTAAAAATCTCGGAATTGCGGGCGGATTTCTCACGCTGATGGTTGCCGGTGCCGGTGATTGGTCTGTGGATGGCGCAAGAGGACAGGAGTAACCCCGGTCAGGAACAATCTAGGCGACCCAAATTCGGGAAACTTCTGCCTGATCACGAAAAATTGCTGAATATTAAAGTTCAAAAGCCCCGGCCCGACTTGGGGCTTTTTTATGCCTTCTTGGCACCATAATTTTTCGTGTTATGAGAAACGACTAGGGTGATTTGCGGAGAAGTGGGAATGGGCGGTTTTTTCAGTGCGCTGCGAGATATTTGGCGTCTTACCGTGCCGTATTTTACCAGCCGCGACCCGGGTGAAATCAAAATTCCGATGCTGGGAACATTAAAGTTCCGCGAGAGCTATATTGCTATCGGACTTCTGGCCGTTATTCTAATTTTGGAAGTCGCTTTTTCTTATTTGCAAAAAGCATTTAACGCTTGGAACAATGATTTCTTTACAGCGTTGCAAGACAAAGATTACCCCACCTTCAAGGCGCTGGTCCTTAATTTCTCATCGTGGAGCGTGGCTCTGCACACATTTTCAGTGCTGGCTTTTTTCCATATTGTTACGCAGGTTTACCGGAACTACATTAATCAAAGCCTGCAAATCCGGTGGCGGTTGTGGATGACCGAACATTTTGTCAGCCGCTGGCTTCAGCCTGCAGCTCATTACAGGATGCGCTTGATAGGAAACACAGCGGATAACCCCGACCAGCGTATTGCGGAGGACATTCACAGTTTTGTCGGAACTACGATGTCACTAAGCATTAATTTTATAGGCAACGCGGTGCGTTTAGCCTTATTCTTGGGCGTGCTTTGGGGGTTGTCCGAGTCTTTCCCGATGACAAGTCTTGGTTTTACCTTCAATATTCCGGGCTGGCTTATCTGGGTTGCGTTGATCTATTCAGTTTTGGGCACTTTAATCACCCACTGGATTGGTCGCTTGTTAATTCACTTAAATTTTCTACAGCAGAGATATGAAGCTGATTTTCGCTTTTCAATGGCGCGCATTAGGGAAAACTCCGAGCAGGTAGCGCTTCTAGGCGGCGAGTCCGCTGAGAAAACGGGACTTATGACCCGTTATGCGTTCGTATTGGCAAATGCGGTGGCGCGCATCAAAAAGCAAAAACAACTGACTTGGTTTACCGCATTTTTCGGGCAAATTTCTGCCGTTTTCCCAATTCTACTGTTGGCCCCGGCCTATTTTTTCGGCCCGATGAAGCTTGGAAATCTCACCCAAACCATGGGGGCCTTCAGCTCCGTTCAAGACGGTATGACTTGGTTTATCGATGCTTACTCCAGCCTGGCAGATTACAGGGCGGTGGTAACGCGCCTCGTAGGCTTCGAAGAGTCCATTCGTGCGGCCGAAGCTGCAGCAAAATCCGGCGTTCGAATTACAGCTGCAATCGACGGCACCGAATTCGCCGCGCAAAATATGTTAGTCACACGATTTGACGGCACGCCAATCACTTCGGCGGACAAATTTAACCTGACACAAGGCGAGCGCGTATTGATCTCGGGCCCGTCCGGCTCAGGTAAAACCTCTTTGCTGCGCGCTTTTGCGGGAATTTGGCCGTTTGGCTCCGGAAAAGTTGCCGTGTCAGGCAAAACTTTGGTTCTGCCGCAGCGCACCTACATTCCCTCAGGCACTCTGCGCGATGCGCTCACCTATCCGCAGTCTGCTGCCGCCTATACTGATGCAGATGTGATCGCAGCGCTTGTCGATGTCGGCCTAGGCGCGCTGGTCGCAAAGCTCGACACCTCCGACCTGTGGCAGAATATCCTGTCTGGCGGCGAGCAGCAGCGGCTGGGTATTGCCAGAGCTCTTTTATTCAAGCCGGATGTGCTGTTTCTGGATGAGGCCACTTCGGCGCTGGATGAAGCTTCCGCTAAAGATTTGGCACAGATGCTGTCCACCCGCTTGCCGCACTGCGCCATTGCGGCGGTGGCGCACTCCGCCACATTGGACGGCATAATTACCCGCCAAACCGGCATGGAAAAGCAGAGCGACGGAACGTTTAAACTGGCCTGAGAGCTAAGGCTGAGCTATTCCGGCGATAAACTTCGGCTGAACTCTACGGGTTCGGCCTTGCGTACATGCAAGCTGGTAATGTTTAGGGCATTCCCTTTGTTGGCCATTTGGTAAAAAAAAACCTTATAAACTTGGCCAGCATAGTGTTGATTTGAATAAATACCTATATATTTCAGTGTCCTAATATATAAGGAATCCACGCACTTCGCGGCGCTGTCCGGCCAAAAACTATCCAAGTATGGCCACGATTATGTCCAGAGGTCGATGCGGCCCACCCAAGCCCGGCCTTACAGCGACCGTTGCAGAACCATAATCATATTGGGCAGTTTTAACGTCATGGTTGAACCATCGACATCCCAAAACGGCGAGGCGTGCAAAAATGCGGTGTAGAGCTTTTCCATCTGCATGGCGTCTTTATCGCATGCCTTGCGGGTAAGCGCTAACGGCCCCACGGCCAAGCGCTGTCCGTTTGACGGGTAGATCGTCGCCGACCAGTTGTTGCATCCGGCGCTGCCGGTGGCGCGGAAAGATTCGTCCAACGAAAATGTTACCATCAGGTTGCTGGCAATGGGTTTCCCATTGACCGATTTCAGCTCATAGCTGGCCTTGGTCGGAAATTTCTTGTCCGGTTGGGGCGTGGCACCGGTGTCTGCCGCATCAGCGGGCGGTTTGGGCTTTTTGGCCGCTGCTAGCGCTGCGCCTCCGCTTAGAAGGCCTATGCTCAACGCTGTGCAGGCAATAAATTTGCAGACACCAGACAAATATTTCTCGCTCATAGAATTCCCCTCATCTTCCAACATGCAACATCCCTACGGCGGCAAAATCAAGGCTGATTATCCCAGCCGGGCTGCCAAACGCTCATACAGCGGGTTTTTTGCACCAAAAACATAATCCAGCGCCTGCACGCTCACATGCTCGGCACCATGCGCCAACAGCCAGTCCGCCAGCGCTGGAACATTTTCTTTGGGACAGTGGAGTGTCACCGCTCCGGCATTGCCTGCATTTCCCAGCGGCGCGCCTGCGCCAAAACGCGACAGCGCCTCGCTCAGCCCTGCCGGAATTTGGGCTATATATGCGTGCATTTGGCGGCTTGTGCGGGCTTCTTCTTCAGCGTTGATTTGCCCCAAAATGGTGCGAGCCGCCTGCCGGTGCGCCGGTGTCCAAGGCGCGCGCAAAGCCGCCACAAGGTTGGCTTCGGAGCGCAACATAACGCCATCATCGAGGATTTTCAGAGCATTTGCCGCCAACGTCGCGCCGGTGGTGGTAATGTCCACAATCAATTCGGCGCTGCCCGATGCAGGCGCCCCTTCTGTAGCACCAAGGCTTTCGACAATGCGATAATCGCTCACGCCGTGCGCGGCGAAGTAGGCCCGCGTCAGGTTGATATATTTGGTTGCCACGCGCATCGGCTGGCCCCTTTTGGAACGATAGGCCGCCGCCACGTCTTCCAAATCAGCCATCGTGCGTACATCAATCCAAGCCTGCGGAACAGCCACAACCACATTGGCATGGCCAAAGCCAAGCGGGGTCAATAAGCTGACACAAGCATCGGCATTGGGAAGCGTCTCACGCACCAGATCTTCGCCGGTGATGCCCATATGCACCGTTCCGGCCGCAAGCTGCGCCACAATTTCGGAGGCGGAAAGAAAAGCCACCTCAACATTCTCAACGCCCTTCAATGTGCCGCGATAATCGCGCACACCACGCCCTTGCGCGACCTGAAATCCGGCGCGGGCAAAAAACGTTGCGGCATTTTCCTGCAACCGCCCCTTCGATGGTACCGCCAAGGTAAAGGGTGTTGTATCCGCGTTTGCGGCAGCCGGTGGCGGGGAGGAAACAATCTCACTCATGCTCTAACCCCGTTAAGCCGGTCGATCCAAAGTGCGGCACCTACCGCCGGTATATCGTGCGGGGCTCCCAGCGCCTTCAGAAGCCGGTCATAGCGCCCGCCGCCAATACTGGGTCGGCTCGCATTGGCATGGCGCGCTTCAAACACAAATCCGGTGTAATAGTCGAGGTTACGGGCGAAGGCCGTGGAAAATTCAATAGGCTCCAAGGCGATGCCGTGGGCTGCGATGAAGCCATTGCGCATGTCAAACGCGTCCAAGGCATCACTCAAATCCACCCTGGCCTCTTTCGCTAAAACCCTCAATTTTATGCTGGCCGAATCGGGATGCCCGGCAATGTTTAAAAACCGCTCCAAAATGGCGCGTTTTTCAGGGAGCAATCCTGAATCGGATTTCAGCGAGGATTGCTCTAAAAACCGGTCAGCAATCTCTCCGACAGAGCGCCCGCCCACCGTCGATATCCCGGCGATAGAGAGCAAATCTTCCACCAAGGCTCGCGCGCCTTTGCGGTCCACACCTTCAAGGGCTTTAAGCACTCCAGAGTGATCCTGCGCCGCACCGCGCGGCGGCAGATTAAAAATATCGGCAAAAGGTTTTCCGAACCCCAAGCCGCGCTTAATGCGCCGCAGCCAAAACGGTGATAAATCGAGCTGATTTAACAGCGTACTGAGCAGGGCGGTGTCACCGATTTTAATTTTCAGGCCAGTGTCGTTCCCCGCTTCCAGGCAGAGCGCAAAAAGGTCAGCGTCGGCAGCTTCAAAATCGGTTCGACCAAAGTTTTCAACACCGCTTTGAATAAATTCGCCACTTTCTCCAGCGCGAACGCGAAAAACCGGGCCGCAATAGGCATAGGCGGCCTGCGTGCCTGCGTGCCCGCCGGTCAAATAGTCCCTGCAAACCGGAATTGTGTATTCAGGGCGCAGGCACAATTCGTGCCCCTCAGCGTCGTGGGTCACAAACAAGCGGCTACGGATGTCTTCGCCGGACAAGTCAAGAAAAACTGAAGCCGGCTGCAGCAGACTTGGCTCGGCCAAGACATACCCGTGATTCAAAAAGCACTTTAAAACCGTATTGGCCTTGTGGGAGGCGGTAAGATTTTGCTCTTGATGTGACTTTGATAAGTCTATCAGTGAAGCCAATGCCAGATCCGGTAAAATTTCAGTCACGTCGCGCGTCTCCTGCACCTCTGGCTTCTATCAAGCTTGCGCCGCAATTGCGAACAAATTTAGGAATGACGGTGAATCCCGGCGCAATAAGTTTCACGGCGGCACTGGTGCTGGTTGCACTTTGGTTTATGTACAGGCCATTCCTTTCCATTGCCGGATTAATTCTTTGACCCCTGCCACGTCCCTTGCCGGACAAAAACCGAAACCGACCTTCACGCAAGGGTCGACCCTCCGCCATGTACTGGTTATGACGGCAACAGGCTCGATTGGTTTGATGGCCATATTTGTCGTGGATTTGCTTTCACTGATTTATGTTTCGCATTTGGGCGATACGCATCTCACCGCTGCGGTGGGTTATGCCAGCACGGTGATGTTTTTTGGCATGTCCATCAATATCGGTCTGGTCATTGCCACCTCTGCCGCAGTGGCGCGCGCATTAGGGGCTGGAGACAGACCACGCGCCCGACGTACTGCGGCTTCGAGTTTGGCCTTGACAGCAGTCATCGCTGCGATTGTTGCCGCGTTGATCATTTTTTACAGGTTTGAACTGCTGGGCTTGATAGGGGCCTCTGGAAGCACAGCGCAGGTAGCGGCAAATTTTCTGTTCATCGTCATGCCGGCAAATGTGCTCATGGGGCTAGGCATGGGTTTTTCCGGTGTACTGCGTGCGGTGGGAGATGCCAAGCGCGCCATGAATGTCACGCTTTTTGGCGGGCTGGT
>JAYTYD010000177.1:0-1481 GCA_043742625.1 Methylovirgula sp.
TAGGCCAGTCTTTCGGTTAACAATAGGCCTGCGGCGGAAGCGTTGCGCGAACCGACGATCGAGACGCAGGACATTTGCAGGCATGCGCGATTACCGCGCACAGTGAGCATGGGCGGTGGCGAATCGATCTCACGCAATGCAGGCGGATAGTCCGGCTCACACAAAGCAATCAATTGTATTTTTTGATGCTCAATTTCATCCCATTCGCGCATGATGTCATCACGCGGGGCAATCACAACATGTGCGAGGCGTCCAGAACGCTTCAACTCCGGTAATGCTTTCAACGCAGCAGCCGCGCTTCCAAACCGAGTGATCAGCATTTGAAAATTGCGAGGACCGATATTTTCGCAGCGCGTGAGTTGCAGCCAATCAAGTTTGTGACTTGGCGAAAGAAGCGCGGTTTTCATCATTTTTGGCCGATTTTTCCTTCAGAACCTGCCAAGAGGCGGCGGATGTTGTCACTGTGTTTCCACCATAAAACCGCCGTCAACCCGAGGAATACAACAGTGGCTTGACCAAGCGAAAAAACCTCCAGCGATAGCGCAGATACGGCACTTGCAACCAGTGCCGAGAGCGAGGAGTAGCGAAACAGATAAGCCAACGCGAGCCAAACCACGGCAAACAAAAGCGCGGTCGGCCAATGGATGCCGAGCAGACAGCCCAAAAATGTCGCGACGCCTTTACCCCCGCGAAAATTCAGCCAAACCGGATAAAGATGCCCGAAAAATGCTGCAGCCGCGGCAATAAGATTTAATTCCGGAGCATGGTAGAGGCTATTGAAGATCAAAATTGCAAGTGTGCCTTTGAGCATGTCGAGAAGCAAAGTTGCCGCTGCCAGATCCTTACGCCCCGTTCGCAAGACATTGGTGGCACCGATGTTTCCGGAACCGATCGTGCGCAGGTCTTGCTTGCCTACAAGTCTAGTTATGATTAAGCCAAAAGGCACTGAGCCGCAGATGTAGCCGATGGCAATAGTGATAATTACGGTCAAAACGGTCATCTATCAAATCCTGCCATGTTATGCACAGCGTAACCTATGACGTGCGATTTCAGCAACCGCTCTCGCCTGTTTTTCCGTTCAGTGCATATTTCAATACGATTTGTGCGGCGGCTTGGGCAGGAGAACCGTTCGGCAATTGCATCAAGACATCTAGCCTCGTCAACTGCGAGAGTTGGTTTTCGCGCTCCGGCGTTGGTTCAATCAGTTTAATGAGTGCATCCGCCAGTGATACTGGTTGGCATTTTTCCTGCAGAAGTTCCGGCACAGCATTTTGGCCTAGAATCAAATTCGGTAGCACAATCGAGGGAACTTTGATGACATAGCGAAGCGGCTCTTCAAATTTACTGACTTTGTAAGCGACAACCGTTGGCACTTGAGCCAAAGCAAGCTCCAGAGTGACAGTGCCGGACGCAGCCAGAGCGGCGCGCGCGCAGCGAAATGCCGCATATTTGGCTGATTCGCCGCGCAATATCTGCGGCTT
>JAYTYD010000178.1:0-3602 GCA_043742625.1 Methylovirgula sp.
GTCCTCGTGTTCAAACCGTCTTACCCGTGTCTTTTCAGACACAGCGGCAGACGGCTTCTTGGCAGCTGAAACCAGCGGGAATATCTGAGGCTTGGTTCAATGCGCTCCTCATGTGTGCGAACAAAAGCGCGCAATATGAAAAGCGCGGCTAAAAGGCCGCGTCAGATGACGCAGCTATAGGGGTAGGGCAAGGTCTTTGTCAAGATGGCGTCATAAATCCCCGATGCCAAAACGCGTGATCAGCCGTTAACCTTATATTAACCCTGACTTGCCCGGCAGGCTCTATCGGCTATTGTAGTACATATTGGAATGCGTTGCGGGGTTTACATGTGAGTGTGCATTTTTCCGAAAGTGAAATGGCAGCGCGGAAAGCGCTATTGCTGACAGAAATGCAGGCGCAAAGGCTCGATGGTTTGCTGATGTTCAATCAGGAAAGCATGTATTGGCTAACCGGCTATGACAGTTTTGGCTTTTGCTTCTTTCAATGCCTTTATGTCAGTTTCAGGGGAGACATGGCGCTTTTAACACGCTCAGCCGATTTGCGGCAGGCGCAACACACTTCAAATTTGACAGATATCAGGATTTGGAAAGACGCGGCGGAGGCAAATCCGGCATTGGATTTGCGCGCGATGCTGGAAAATTTGGGCGCGACGAGCCGGCTTGGTCTTGAAGCGGACGCCTACGGATTGACCCATTTCAACGGGAAAAGGGTAGAGGCGGCGCTGGAGAACTTTAAACTCGTTGATGCGTCGCGCTTGGTATCGCAGTTGCGGGTGACAAAATCCACTCAGGAAATAGTCTCTGTCGGTGAAGCAGCGCGATTGTCTGATTTGGCCGATATGGCTGCAATTGAGGTGCTGCGCGCCGGTGTTGACGAAGGTGAAATTTTAGCGGCGCAACACACGGCCATTTTTGCCAATGGCGGCGATTATCCGGCCAACGAATTCATTATCGGTTCCGGCCGGGACGCGCTGCTGTGCCGGTATAAGTCCGGGCGGCGCAGGCTAAGCGCAGAAGATCAAATCACATTGGAATTTGCCGGTGTCTACCGCCACTATCACGCAGCGCTAATGCGAACGCATATTGTGGGTAAACCGCGGCCATTACATTTGGTTTACCACGCGGCGGCGCAGGAGGCCCTGCTGGCCTGCGAAGCTGAAATGAGGCCGGGCCGAACCGCGCGCGATGTGTTTGCCGCCCATGCCAAGGTTTTTGACCAGCACGACCTGAATGCGCACCGGCTCAACGCCTGCGGCTATGCGTTAGGGGCGAAATTCACGCCCAGTTGGATGGATACGCCGATGTTTTATGAAGGCAACGACTTTGTGTTGGCCGAAAATCAGGTGTATTTCGCGCATATGATTTTGATGGATTCTTTAAGTGAAACCGCGATGTGTCTGGGGCGCACCAGTGTAACGACGGCTTCGGGATCAGTGGCGCTGAACGCGCCCGACTTGACGATGGTGGTGCGCTGATGCGGGCGTATCGGGCTTTTTTGCTTTTGTCTTTGCTGCTCGGGGGCTGTGTCGACACTGCCGGCAAGCTGGAGGTTGATCCCAACGCCGCCGTGGAAGCGGTTAAACTTGTCGCTGTGCCGAATACAAATGTTGCGGCGGCACCGCTGAGCATCGAGCGCCTCGAGGGACTATCGCCAGAGCAGACCGGAGCATTTGTGGCGGAACTGCAAAAACAAGCTGGCGTGCGGCAGGTTTCTTTTGCTGACGGCAAAAAGGCGAAATACCTGGCGCAAGGTTATTTCAGCGCCTTTAGCGTGGGCCCGGCCACACGATTTATTTATGTCTGGGATATTTTTGATGCCGCACAGCATTTACGGCAAAGAGTCTCAGATGCTGTGATTGTCCAAGGCGTGTCCCGCGAACCGATGGCACTGCTAAGCGTTGAGGTTTCCAACACTTTAGCCGCCAAAAGTGCAGAGGACCTGGCGGCGGTGCTGTCCAACATGCCCGAAGCGCGGGGAAAATAGGTTATATCCGTCAAGTTTAGGTGGAGACAGGGGCTGCGCTGCTTGTCTCGCGGGTAATGCCCTGCTAAGAGGCCGTTAAGTTGGTATCGGACCTGCGTTTTGGCGCTGGTGTGGTTTCTCTGCAAACACAAGCGGGACTTTGCCTGATGGCCTCATCGATGAAAATTCTCGCCGGTAACTCTAACCAAATGCTGGCTGAATCCATCGCCGCCTATCTGGGAGAGCCGCTCACCAAGTGTCAGGTGCGGCGCTTTGCCGATATGGAAATTTTTGTTGAAATACAGGAAAATGTGCGCGGGCAAGACGCTTTCATAATTCAGTCCACATCCTATCCGACCAACGACCATTTGATGGAACTATTGATTATGACTGACGCGCTGAGGCGCTCTTCAGCGCGGCGTATTACGGCTGTGGTACCGTATTTTGGCTATGCGAGGCAGGATCGCAAGTCCAGCTCGCGCACCCCGATTTCGGCCAAATTGGTAGCAAATCTGATCACACAAGCGGGCGTTGACCGGGTTTTGACGGTGGATTTACACGCCGGGCAAATTCAAGGCTTTTTTGATATACCCGTGGATAATCTCTATGGCGCACCAGTGATGGTGCGTGACATTAAAGAACGGATGGAGCTTTCCAACGTCATGGTTGTCTCCCCGGATGTTGGCGGTGTGGTGCGGGCCAGGGCTTTGGCCAAGCGCATCGACGCGCCGCTGGCCATCGTCGACAAGCGCCGCGAGCGCGCCGGCGAATCTGAAGTAATGAACATCATCGGCGACGTGACCGGCAAAAGCTGCATCTTGGTGGATGATATTGTTGATTCCGGCGGCACCCTTTGTAACGCGGCGGAAGCGCTGCTGGCTAAGGGAGCCAAGGAAGTTTACGCTTATATCACCCACGGCGTCCTGTCCGGCGGGGCTGTGGCGCGGGTCGCCGCATCCAAGCTGAAAGAATTAGTGCTTACCGATACCATCCAATCGACAGAGGCTGTGCGCGTCGCGAAAAACATCCGCGTGATTTCAATTGCGCCGCTCATAGGTGAAGCCATTCAGCGCACGGCGCGCGAAGAAAGCGTTTCCAGCCTGCTCGATTAGAACAATTCAACGCTTGACAGACGCAAATTGCTCTTCCATCTCTTTGATAACGCATATCATTTTCGCAAAACCGCTAGACACTTTTGCGTGATATACTCTAGGACCTAACTCCGCCCTACGGCCAGGATTACGGCAGCGAAATGACAGGCGGCTGCTCCGGCGACAAAGCCGTGCCAAATGGCATTTTGGTATTTCAAAGCGTGCCAGCGGTAGAAAACGATACCTCCGGTATATAATACGCCGCCGATGACTATCAGCATCAACGTGGAAAATGGCAGCGCCTGCATCAAGGGTTTAAATGCGATGACTGCCACCCAGCCCAAAGCGACATAGGCAAGGATGGAGATGCGGTCAAAGCGGCCCGGCAAAAACAGCTTAAGCCCGACACCGAAAAATGTACCGGCCCAGACCACAGACGCCAAAGTCCAAGCCAGAGTGTGATCAGGTAACTGAGACAGGATCGCAGTGTAAGTTCCCGCGATCATCAAGTATATGGACGAGTGATCGAAACGCCGGAGTGTCCATTT
>JAYTYD010000179.1:0-2555 GCA_043742625.1 Methylovirgula sp.
TATCAGCGAGTTCAGCCGCATTGGGTCTGGATTGCTTCGTGCCTCGCAATGGCGAAGTATGTATCCGGCTTTGCGGCAACCTCATTAAAAAAGCCCGGAACCAGTCCGGGCTTTGAGGTTTATGTCCAGCTTTAACAGCAGGTTCAGATATTGGTGTCGGCCGCGTCCGCAGCTTTATCGTCTGAGCCGTCCTGAAGCTTTTCAGTCACTTTTTTGACCCCTTCAAAACCGGCCACCGCCGCAACGGTTTTCGCCAGAAATCCGGCTTCGGGGTTAACTGCGCCGACGACTTTTTCAGCTGCAACCGCGCCAACAACTTCTTCAACAAATTTGCCCAAACCCATGGCTCAATCTCCTTTTTGCCGGCAAGTTATATCTAGAATGTCCGGCGTTACAATTTTATTATGGTAGGGAGTTTCGCAGCCAATCGCAAGGGGGCAGGGAAGCGTTGGTTGGTCACAAATCGACCATGGTTCAGTGCCGCGTGCCACCTGCTTGAGGCAACGCGCAATCGCCTAAACGCGGACAAACCTGAAATAGGCCGGCACGCGCCCTTCGCGGAAGGCCTTCTCCTCATAGCGGGTGCTTTCCCAGCCCGCCCACGGCTTCTGCCAGTCGTCGGAAGTTTTCGGGTTCCATTTAAAATCGGGGCTGGCCAAAATGCGCGCCAAAGTCCAGCCGGCATAATCATCGATGTCGGTGGCAAAACGCAGTTCGCACCCCGGCTTCAGCACTCGCGCAATGCGGGCGAGGTTTTGTTCTGAGACAAACCGCCGCTTGCGCTGGCGGCGCTTTGGCCACGGGTCAGGATACAGCAGATAAACGCGGTCGAGGCAGGCGTCAGGCAACTGGTTCAGCAGCAGCGCCGCATCGCCGTCGTAAAGCCGGACGTTGTCGATATGCCCGCCGTCAATCGCGGCGAGAGCCTTTGCCACGCCATTGATAAACGGCTCGCAGCCGAGATATCCCACGTCAGGATTGAGTTTTGCTTGTGAAATCAGGTGCTCAGCGCCGCCAAAACCTATTTCAAGCTGAAATGAGGTGCAGTTGGCCGGAAATGTCCGACTTTTGGCCGGGTTGCGCCCTGAAATGTCCAGTTTTTTGGCCACATCAAGACGCAACTTTGGCAGCAGATGTTCAACCAGTTCCTCATGATACTGGCGTAACCTCTTGCCTTTACGGCGACCATAAAGGTTGGAGCCCTCGTGAGAATAGGACTCCAAGCTGTCATGTTCAGTCGAAATCGCCAATTTATGCCAGTTTTTTCTGCAATTCCGCTACCAGATCGGTTTTTTCCCACGAGAATCCACCGTCTTTTTCGGCCTTGCGGCCAAAATGCCCGTAAGAAGAGGTGCGGGCATAGATCGGTTTGTTCAGACCCAAATGGGTGCGAATTCCGCGCGGGGTCAGGCTGATAACGTTCATCAGAACTTCTTCAAGCCGGGATTCGCTAACCTTTCCGGTACCTTGGGTGTCAACATAAATTGATAGCGGCGCAGCAACACCAATCGCATAGGAGAGCTGAACAGTGCACTTGTCGGCGAATCCGGCTGCAACCACATTTTTCGCAAGATATCGCGCTGCATACGCGGCCGACCGATCAACCTTTGTTGGATCTTTTCCGGAAAATGCACCGCCGCCGTGAGGTGCAGCACCACCATAGGTATCAACAATTATCTTTCGTCCGGTCAATCCAGTGTCACCATCCGGTCCGCCGATGTAAAATTTTCCAGTGGGGTTAACATGCCAAACCGTATCGTGGTTCACAAACCCTTTGGGCAATGAGTTTAGGACGTATGGCTCAATCAAAGAGCGAATTTGCGCTGATGTGAGGTCTTCTTCAACATGTTGATGTGAAACAACAATTTGAGTTACAGCAACCGGTTTTCCATTTTCATACTTTACCGTAACCTGGCTCTTTGCGTCCGGGCCGAGTGCCTTTGCAGTGCCATCTCGACGGGCTTGAGACAGTGCATGTAAAATTTTGTGCGCATAATAAATGGGCGCTGGCATCAGTTCCGGCGTCTCGTTGCAGGCGTAACCAAACATGATTCCCTGATCGCCAGCGCCTTCATCCTTGTTGCCAGATGCATCGACACCAACCGCAATGTCTGCAGACTGATCATGCAATAAATTTTCTATTTTGACGGTTTTCCAATGAAAACCTGACTGTTCATACCCGATGTCTTTGATTGCTCTGCGAACAGCAGTCTTAATTCGCGCGGTTGAGATTTGTGGGCCACGCACTTCCCCTGCAATGACTACGCGATTTGTTGTAGCTAATGTCTCGCAAGCGACGCGAACTTGCCAAGGATCCATTCCAATTTTAGCGGCTTCGCGAAAGTAGAGGTCGACAATCTCATCCGATATCCGGTCGCAAACCTTGTCAGGATGACCTTCAGAAACAGATTCACTCGTGAATAGATAGTTTTGGCGCGCCATTTTAGGCTCCTTGAAATAAATCAACCAGCAGCGCTGAGTTGTGGCCAGAGGCCGCTCGCCGCATCATTTGCACTATTTGCGCGGGATCGTTCTTTTTGTCAAGCAAAAAGGGC
>JAYTYD010000180.1:0-4324 GCA_043742625.1 Methylovirgula sp.
TTTCAACGTGGCTAAATCCGGTATCCGCTATGTAAAGCTGCTTCTCATCGACTGAAAATGCCAAACCATTTGGCTTTACAAAATCAGTTGCAACCGCTGTCAGGTCATTTGTGGCGGGGTCATAACGGTATACATAAGAACCCCCGATCTCCTCTTGTGCGGCATCACCTTCATAATGGGTGTCTATTCCGTAAGTCGGGTCGGTAAACCAAATGGTTCCGTCGGATTTGACCACAACATCATTAGGTGAATTCAGCCGTTTGCCCTGATAGTGACTGGCAAGCACAGTGCGCGAACCATCATGTTCAACGCGCGAAACGCAGCGCCCCTGATGCTCGCAGGAGATCAAGCGGCCTTCGAGATCAACACTATGGCCATTCTGGTTGTGAGCAGGCTGTTGAAAAACGGAAACTGAGTCATCCGTTTCATCGAAGCGGATAGTGCGGTTGTTTGGGATGTCTGAAAATACCAGATATTTTCCAGCTGGAAAATAAGCGGGGCCCTCAGCCCAGCGCGCTCCGCTCCACAATTTTTCGACGTGAACAGAACCGTTAAAGAGCTTTCCGAAACGCGGATCTATAACTTCGAAATATTGATTTGACACGGCATATCCCTTTTACTCGGCTGGCACCACTTGGCTTTCAGGCTCCACATGCGGCACAATCTCTTTGCGACCGGATAGAAAGCTATCAATTTTATCCAAGTAATAATAGACGACCGGCGTAATAAACAGGGTCAATATTTGACTGACAAACAAACCGCCGACAATGGCGATGCCAAGAGGTCGCCGCAATTCAGAACCTGCACCCGAATTCAGCGCAATGGGCAAAGATCCCAGCAAAGCTGCTAATGTTGTCATGATAATGGGACGAAAGCGCACGAGCGCAGCCTCGCGTATGGCACTCAGCGCGTCGACACCTTCACGGCGCCGCTCTAATGCAAAATCCACCATCATGATCGCGTTCTTCTTGACGATTCCGATCAGCAAAAGAATGCCGATAACGGCAATCACGGTTAGCGGCAAATTGTAAAATTTCAGGGCCAACAACGCTCCTAGTGCGGCTGAGGGGAGGCCGGATAGAATGGTAATGGGATGAATGAAGCTCTCATACAACACGCCCAACACAATATAGATCGTCAATACCGCCGCCAGCAGCAGCGCGCCTTGACCCCGCTGCGCATCCTGAAACAGCGCTGCCGTTCCGGAAAAATTGGTTGTTATTGTGGCAGGCAGCGCTGCCTCCTGTTCCACCTTGCGAATCGCCTCTGTGGCTTGGCCTAACGACACGTCCGGGGCAAGATTGAAGCTGAACGTAACGGAAGGCTGCTGAGACTGCCTGTTGACCAACAGCGGGCCCACGGACCGGCGGATGGTGGCGACCTGATCAAGCGGCACGAGCGCTGCCGTAGCGCTTGTTTGCGGGCGAATATAAATCCGGCTGAGTGCCGCCGGGTTATTTTGAAAGTCTTGGTTGGCTTCTAAAATCACCTGATAGGCGGCAGCTTGCGTGTAAATCGTTGAAATTTGCCGTGAGCCGTATGCTGCGTATAATGCGGATTTAATCTGATCCGAGGTTATACCATAGGCTGCCGCTTTTTCCCTGTCGATATCAACGCTCAGTTGCGGATTTGTAATGCGCAAGTCCGAATTGACGTCACGCAAGATGCTCAGCCCGCTCATGCGCTTTTCCATATCTGGAGCTTTGGCATAGAGCGCGGACAAATCGCCCGACTGCATTGTGTATTGGTATTTTGCAGCAGAGGGACGTCCGCCGGTGAAATTAAGGTTTTGCACTGTATTCATCAAAAAGCGGTAACCGGGCAAAACTGAAGTCGCCTTGCGCAATCGGGACAATACAACCTCTACCGCGTCACGCTTAGTGCGATCCTTGAGCGCAACAAACATAAACCCGCGGTTCGGTTGACCGCCCGCACCCACAACCGAATTAAAATAGTCCACAGCAGGATCGGACTTCAGAATCGCTGCAGCCTGCTTCTGCATTGCACTCATCACTTCGATAGACGTGTCAGGTGCCATTTCGGTTGCGGCAACGACAAAGCCGGTGTCCTCTTGCGGAAAAAAGTCTTTCGGAATATCCGCATACAGCGTGTAGGTCAGCCACAGAGTGCCAAATGTGATCGCCAACATAACCAGCCGAAACTTGAGCACGATGTCCAGCATCCATCGATAACCGTCGGTAATTCCGTTTACCATCCAGTCGGAAAGCCGCGCAAACAGCGATTGTTTAGCCGAATGGTCGATTTCTTTGAGCACACGCGCACAAAGCATCGGTGTCAACGTGAGTGAGACAAAGCCGGATACCAGAATGGCAACGGAAATCGTGACTGCAAACTCCCGCAGAACTCTTCCCACCACGCCCGACATGCCTAAAACAGGAATGAACACGGCCACCAATGAAAGCGTGATCGACAAAATAGTGAATGCAATTTGTTTCGAACCGATAAGCGCGGCTTGAAACGGTTTTTCGCCTTCTTCGATATGACGCTGAATATTTTCGAGCATAACGATGGCGTCATCCACCACAAACCCAACTGAAAGCGTTATTGCCAGCAGCGAAATATTGTCGATGGAATATCCGAAGAGATACATGAAGCCGAAGGTGCCTATAAGCGATACCGGGAGCGCCAATGTTGGAATAAACGTCGCTGATACAGTTTTGAGAAAGACAAAAATCACCAAAATAACCAGCAGAATGGATAAGATCAGTGTGAATTGCACATCCTCTACCGACTGCCGGATTGATATCGAGCGGTCGTTGACGATTGAAGCACTGATCGTCGGCGGCAGTTGCGCCTGATAAACCGGCATTTTCGCCCGGATGGAATCAACCACATCAACCGTGTTCGCATCAGATTGCCGGAAAATGGCGAGAATTATGGCGCGATCATCACCAAACCAGCTTGCGTTCTGCAAGTTTTGGGTCGAATCAACCACGTTCGCAACTTCGTCCAGCCGGATCGGCGAACCATTGCGCCACGCAATGACAAGTGAGCGATAATCTTGCGCCCGTTGCAGCTGACCTGTGGCCTCCAAGGTGATGTTTTGTTTGGAGCCTAGCGACGAACCTACCGGTTTGCTCGAATTGGCAGCTGCTACAGCAGTGCCAACATCGGCCAAAGTCAACCCGCGCGCTTGCACCTTGTCGGGATCGGCTTCAATACGCACGGCATATTTCTGCTGACCAAAAATAGAAACCTGCGCAACGCCCGGCAGTTGTGAAATCTGCTGGGCAAAAATCTGTTCGGCATAATCGTTGGTTGTCGTCAAGGGCAGGGTGGCCGATGCGACCACAACAAACAATATCGGTGCATCACCCGGATTCACTTTGCGATAATTGGGAGCCTCGGTCACTTCCGGGGGAAGTTGCTTGCTTGCGGAAGAAATTGCTGACTGCACATCAAGCGCCGCGCCATCAATGCTGCGGTCAAGGTCGAACTGCATGGTAATATTTGTTGAACCGCGTGATGACGTCGATGTCATCGAGGTCACCCCGGGGATGGTAGCAAACACCCGCTCTAATGGCGCGGCAACCGACGCGGCCAAGGTCTCCGGGCTGCCACCGGCCAAATCAGCCGAAACGGAAATAGTCGGGAAGTCCACACGCGGCAAAGCCGAAACCGGAAGCTTCGTGTAGCCCAGAACTCCGAACAGCACGAAAGAAAACATCAGCAGGATGGTCATCACCGGACGGCGAATACAGAGTTCAGGCAAAGACATAAGCGGTAAATCCTTGGGAGTTAAATCCTCGCGGACAGGGACTTAATTGGTTTTGGCGGCCTCTGTTTTTGGCAATTCGGCCTTCGGCAAACCTGTGGCCGCCGCCGGTTCACGGACATTCACCGCTGCGCCAGTATTCAGCAACAAAGCGCCCTCTATGACGACAGTCTCAGTGCCCTCTAAACCAGACCGGATGACCACTTCGTCATCAATGGTAGCGCCAGCCTTTATAGGCACCAGCTTCGCTTTGCCGGCATCGATGACATAGACAAAATTGCCGCTCTGCCCGCTTTGAACCGCGGCACGTGGCACTGTGACCGCATTTGGTTCGTTGCGTAAGACAATACGCAAATTACAAAGTTGACCGGGCCAAAGTGTTTCATCGATATTTTCGAAAATGGCCTTGACTCCTATGGTGCCGGTCGCAGCATCCACAGAGTTGTCAATGACTGAAATTTTGCCCGTTATTTTGGTCTGGGATCCTTGAGGCGTTGCCGCCGCTTCGCCTTCATTGCTCTTCATGGAAGCGCGAAGCTCATCCAGCAAATCTTGCCGGACAGAAAAATTGACATAAATCGGGCTTAT
>JAYTYD010000181.1:0-2824 GCA_043742625.1 Methylovirgula sp.
CGGCCAAACATGGCCAAACGGCCTGTTTTTAGGCTCAAAGAGAGAATGATAGAGTTGTTGGCCTTGCGGGGGCCGTTTCGTAAGAATTCAGGTGTGCAAATTTCGAACAATTCTGTTGCATGGGGAGCAGGCGCAAGTTCGGGATTGGCGGCCAAATATGCTGCGGTTGTTGACCGCGCAAATGCCGGCACGCGCGCCGCGCCAAATACCCCCGCGCAAAAAGGGTTTCCGCCGCGCAAAAAATGGTTACATCGACCGCGAAAAGCATGGCCAGCTCTGTCGGCCGGAAAATTGGCTCCGGGTTGGTTCGCAGCATTTTAGGCCGCTTGAAGCGTAAGGGCCGAATTATTGGCGGCCAAATTCAGTCAACGCGACGCGTAAGCGCCGCGGTGTTTCAAATGGCGGCCGCCATACCAAGCCACCCAGGTTTTTATGTTGCCACGATGGCCGGTATCAACGTGAACCAAACCGTCATGTTCGGCGATAAGTCCGCCCACGGCGGGGTCGGATTTTAGCAAGCTCATCACTGTGGCTTGACTGGCGTTGACTGCGCGAAAGTCCATTGCCATGCCGCGATAATGGTAAGAGTGACGTGCGTGTTTGCCGTTGCACCCTGCGGTGAGTTCAAGTTCGCCAACCTTGGCTTTCAGGCGGTTTAGGATACCCCAAACCTCGGCCTTGACGCATCCTGTGCGGGTTTGCGGCTGTTTGAGGAATGCGCCTTCATCAGCAGCGGCGGGGGTTGATGTGGCGTTGAAGCCGAAGGCTAAAATAGCAGCCAGAACTGACGCTTTACGAGCAGCTTTGCTCATTCGAAAACTCCTTACTCTCGACAGGCGGCGCGGCTAAGAACTGCGCCGATATCTTAAAAATGTACCTAAACTGATACTCACTAATTTTGGTCTGATATCAGAGTGATAGATGTGAGTCTACAAAAAATACATTTTGTGTACTTGTGTAATAGGCTCAAAAGTCAGGCTATATGCGTGAACTTCAGGCAAAAAATAGACTAAATTATATAAAATTAATATATACTTTAAATTTGAGTATTTAAGACTATTTAATACTATAGTCCAAGCAAAATGTGTGGGTGAGCCGGATTGCTTTATTGAGTTTTGAAGTAATGAACTTGCGGGAAAGGGAGATAAAAAAAGGTATTGAGATAAGTATTCAAAGCGAAATTCGACCGTCGATTTTTTTCCAATCGTGCGCTATAAATGTGAGATGAAAGAGCTTTGTTTGGTGTTTTTCGGGGGCGGACTGGGTGCCGGGGCGCGCTTTGTGACCAATGTTCAGGTGATGCGATGGGCAGCAGAGCGCTTTACTGCCGGGAGCCTGGTCGCATGGCCCGGGTTCCCGTTCGGGGTGATGCTGATCAACATTACCGGCTCGCTGGCGATGGGCCTGGTGACCGGGTATTTTGTAGGGCGGACAGGTGGTTTTACGCAAGATGCGCGGCTTTTTCTGGCCACGGGCATTTTGGGTGGCTATACAACCTTTTCGGCGTTTTCGCTGGACACCGTAAATCTGATTGAGCGTGGTGATCTGGTGGCGGCCATGCTCTATGTGTGCGGGTCGGTGGTGTTGTCGGTTTTGGGCTTGTTTCTTGGCCTGTATTTTATGAGGGCTTTGACGTGAGTGTACAAAATCTAACTGTGACCGAAGATGAAGACGGCATGAGGCTTGACCGCTGGTTTAAACGGCGCGTGCCAAATTTGTCGCTGTCACATCTCAATAAAATTTGCCGGAAAGGCGAAGTGCGCGTTTCGGGCAAGCGGGTGGAGGGAAACTCGCGGCTGGAGGCGGGGCAGATTGTACGTGTGCCGCCGCTTGATCTTGCGCCTGAAAAAGTCAACATCCGCTCCGGCCCGAACGAGGCCGACGCGCGGGCTCTGAAGGACATGATCCTGTTTGAAGATGCGGGCTTGATGGTTTTAAACAAGCCGTTTGGCTTGGCTGTTCAGGGCGGCTCGGGCACGCTGCATCATATTGACGGGATGTTGGAATCCATGCCCAACAAAAACGGCGAACGGCCAAAGCTGGTGCATCGTTTGGACAAGGATACGGCGGGCGTTTTGTTGATTGCCAAAACCCGCAAGATGGCGGCGGATTTGGGCGAAGCATTCCGCGCCCGGCAAACCAAGAAAATTTACTGGGCGCTGGTGCGCGGCGTTCCAAAGCCCATTCAGGGGCGGATATCACTGTTTCTTGCCAAGGGCGAGGGCATGGGGCTTGAGCGCGGCGAGCAGCGCCCGAAGGCCTTGGGCGGACGCAACGCCGCAGGCGAACTTGGGTTTGAACGGATGCGTGTCGCCAAACATGGTGATGAGGACGCGCAGCATTCTGTCACGTATTATACGCTGGTGGAAAAGGCGGCGCAACGGGTGTCGTGGCTATCGATGAAGCCAATTACCGGGCGTACCCACCAATTGCGCGCCCATGCCGAGGCGATTGGTAATCCTATTATCGGGGATCCGAAATATGGGCTGCTGGCCAAAACTGACCCGCGCCGCACCGACCCGTTGCAGATGCTTCCCGATGGGATGGACAACAAGCTCCACCTGCTGGCGCGGCGGTTGATTTTGCCGCATCCAAAAGGCGGGATGATCGATGTAACGGCACCATTGCCACCGCATATGGCCAAAAGCTGGGATATGCTGGGGTTTGACGCGAAAAGTTATGATCCGATTCTAGACGCGCCGGAGGATTGATGACCCGCATTTGCCGCGAATTGGCCAAAGGCACTGTGCTGCATGAGGACGACACCACCCGGATCATGGAGTGGCGGTTTGCGCCCGGCGCTGCCACAGGTTGGCACAGGCAC
>JAYTYD010000182.1:0-6136 GCA_043742625.1 Methylovirgula sp.
TGATGTTCATGATGTCGTCCGGCGGGCTGACGGCGGCAAAGCTGTTTCAGGGCAAAGACGCGATCTTGTCCGGCCCGGCGGGCGGCGTGGTGGCCTGCGCGGAAACGGCGAAGGCGGCGGGATTTGGCAAAGTTATCGGCTTTGATATGGGCGGCACCTCCACGGATGTTGTGCACTATAGCGGCACATTTGAGCGGGCATTTGAAACGGAAGTTGCAGGGGTGCGGATGCGCGCGCCGATGATGCTGATTCATACGGTTGCGGCGGGGGGAGGCTCTGTGCTGCATTTTGAGAGTGCGCGGTTCAGGGTGGGGCCGGACTCGGCGGGTGCCTATCCGGGGCCAAAAAGCTATGGCAATAATGGCCCGTTGACGGTGACAGATGCCAATGTGATGACGGGAAAACTGCTGCCGGAGTTTTTCCCGCGTATTTTCGGGCCTGCACAGAATGAGCCTCTGGATGTGGCCGCGGTGAGGATTTCGTTTAACGCCATGGCGGCTGAAACCGGTAAAAGCGCTGAGGACATTGCCGACGGTTTCATTCAAATTGCGGTGGCAAATATGGCCGGTGCAATCAAAAAAATATCGGTGGCGCGCGGCTATGATGTCACCAAATATGCGCTGAATTGTTTTGGCGGGGCAGGCGGGCAACATGCTTGCGCCGTGGCCGATGCGCTGGGCATGACCACGGTGCTGGTTCATCCGCTGTCTTCGTTGCTCTCTGCCTATGGCATGGGGCTGGCGGATATTCGGGCGCACCGCGCACAGGGAATGGAGCGGCCGCTGGATGCGGCGGCGATGGCGGAAATTGCCGAAGCGGGCGGGCGGCTGGGCGCGGATGCAAAGCGCGAAGTTGCGACGCAAGGCGTTGCGGAACGGGCAATCAGGCTGCATATTAGCGCGCATATTCGCTACGCGGGCACCGATACGGCTTTGGTGCTGGCGGTGCCGCCCGGCGCAAACGGGCTGGCGCGCCTGCACCGCGCTTTTGAAAAAGCCCACCGCGCCCGCTTCGGCTTTATTGACAAAACCAAAGCGCTTTTACTGGAGGCGGTCAGCGTTGAAGCCGTGGGCGGGGCAGCGAAATTTGCCGAGCGGACAATTTTGCAGGATGCCAATCTGACGCCCGCTGTCGTCAAACACAGCCGCTTCTATTCGGGCGGGGCTTGGCACGCGGCCCCGGTTTATGTGCGCAGCGAAATTGGCCGTGCCTGTTTGAGCGGCCCGGCCCTGCTGATTGAACCACACCAAACCATCGTTATCGAACCAGGTTGGCAGGCGCAAATCACCACGAAAAATCATGTGGTGTTGACGCGGGCGCAAGAGCGTTTGCCGCGAAGCGCCCCCGGCACAAAAGCTGATCCGGTGTTGCTGGAGATTTTCAACAATCTGTTTATGTCGATTGCCGAGCAGATGGGCGTGACGCTGCAAAACACCGCCACTTCGGTGAACATCAAAGAGCGGCTGGATTTTTCCTGCGCTGTGTTTGACGCGCGGGCGCAACTGATTGCAAATGCGCCGCATATTCCGGTGCATCTGGGGTCTATGGATGCCTCTGTTGCCACCATTGCGCAGCAAAATGCCGGTAAAATCACGGCTGGTGATGTGTTTTTGCTGAATGCGCCTTACAACGGCGGCACCCACCTGCCGGATTTAACGGTATGTTCGCCGGTGTTTGATAAGGCAAAACAGCGGATTTTGTTCTGGGTTGCGTCACGCGGGCACCACGCCGACATTGGCGGAATTTCGCCCGGGAGCATGTCACCCAAAGCGACGCATATTGATGAGGAAGGCGTCTATATCGACAATTTTAAGCTGGTGTCACGAGGGCGGTTTCAGGAGGCGGCGCTGCGCCAGCTGCTGCTGGGGGCAAAATATCCGGTGCGTAACGTGATGCAGAATATCAATGATCTGAAGGCGCAAATTGCCGCAAATGAAAAGGGCGTTGCCGAGTTGGTCCGGATGGTGGGTGAATATGGGCTGGCAAGCGTGCAGGCCTACATGAGCCATGTGCAGGACAACGCCGCCGAAAGCGTGCGCGCGGTGGTGGACAAATTGCAGGATTGCAGCTTTGCCTATGAAACTGATCAAGGCAACGTGATCGCGGTGACAATCACGGTTGACCGTGCGGCGCGCGCAGCGACCGTGGATTTTACCGGCACATCAGCGCAGGTGGCGAGCAATTTTAATGCGCCGGAGCCGGTAACGCGGGCGGCGGTGCTTTATGTTTTCCGCGTGATGGTTGAAAGCGACATTCCAATCAACGCCGGGTGCTTGCGGCCGATCAAAATTATTGTTCCTAAAGGCTCGATGCTCTCCCCGGCTTATCCGGCGGCAGTGGTTGCGGGGAATGTTGAAACAAGTCAAGCGGTGACCGACTGTCTGTTCGGGGCGCTGAAGGCTTTGGGCAGCGCCCAAGGAACCATGAACAATCTGACCTTTGGCAATGCCCGATATCAATATTATGAGACGCTGTGTTCGGGCGCCCCGGCCGGGGATGGCTTCAACGGCGCTGCGGCGGTGCATACGCACATGACCAACTCGCGCTTAACCGATCCGGAAATATTAGAGCAGCGGTTTCCGGTCGTGCTGGAGGATTTTTCTATCGCGCGGGGGTCAGGCGGCAAAGGCAAATGGAACGCCGGGGACGGCACCAGCCGGACACTGCGGTTTCTCGAAACGATGGATTTGGCGATCATATCCGGCCACCGCAAGGTGCGTAATTTTGGCGTTGACGGTGGAGATGCAGGACAGCTTGGCCGTAATTTTGTGCGCAGGGTGAGCGGCGAAATTGAAGAATTGCAAGGCTGCGATGACACGGTTTTGCAGGCAGGAGAGGCGGTGACGATCATCACACCAACGGGGGGCGGATATGGCAGAGTATAGGCTAATGTATTGAAAATACCTGCCGGTTTCTAGCTGAACTCCGGGTTCTTGTTAAACACCGATTTCTTGAAAAAATGCAACAGCGTCCCGGGTGATCTCGTCCCGGCGCGAGACGGTCATTTTTGATAGGGTGGCATAGGGCATTGCCATGCGCGGATTGCCCTTCAGCACGGTTTGATTTTCAATCAGGAAATTCCAATAGAGCGGGTTAAACGGGCAGGCGCGCGGGCCGGTTTTCAAGGCGGGGTCATAATAACAACCGCTGCAATAGTCCGACATTTTGTTGATGTAAGCGCCCGACGCGGCATAGGGTTTTGAGGCGAGCAGGCCGTCATCGGCAAACATCACCATGCCGTGCACGTTGGGCAGCTCAACCCATTCATAGGCGTCGAGATAGACCAGCAGATACCACTCCTCAATCTGTGCCGGATCCACACCGAGCAGCAGGGCGAAATTTCCGGTGATCATCAAACGCTGGATGTGGTGGGCGTAGGCGGTGCGCTTGGTGACATCAATAACCTGCCTCAGGCAATTCAGCTTGGTGTCTCCGCTCCAATAGAACGACGGCAGGTTGCGGCTCGCATTAAGGGCATTGGTGTCTTTGTATGCCGGCATTTCCAGCCAATAAAGCCCGCGGACAAATTCGCGCCAGCCCAAAATCTGGCGGATGAAGCCCTCAACAGCATTTAGCGGCGCGCGCCCTTTTGAATATTCCAGTTCAGCGCGCTTGATCACCTCACGGGCGGTGAGCAGGCCGATGTTGAGATAGGGCGATATCAGCCCGTGAAACATGAAGTCTTCGCCCTGTTTCATCGCATCTTGAAAATCCCCGAACAGAGGAAGACAATCGGCAATGAAATGCTCTAGCGCCTGCAACGCATCAGCGCGGGTTACGCCCCATCCGAAACCATCCAGATCGCCGAAATTATCAGGAAAACGGGCTTTGACAAGGGCGAGAACCTCTTGCGTTAGGGCGTCTGGCGCGAAACGAAGGCGCTGCGGGGTGGCCAGATTTTTGGGCAAGGGCTTGCGATTTTGCGCGTCAAAGTTCCATTGGCCGCCAATAGGCTCTTCACCCTCCATCAGAATGCCGGTTTTGCGGCGCAGTTCGCGGTAGAAAAACTCCATACGGTAGTTTTTTCGGCCCTTGGCCCAGCTGGCGAAAAATGCCTGAGAGGCATAGAAGCGGGTGTCTTGAAGCACCTCAATAGAGCAGGGGAACGCCCACGTCTCGATCATTTGCATCACGCGCCATTCAGAGGCCTCGGTGATGACGATTGAGCTTGGCATGTGGCGGCGCTGCGCGCGGGCAAGTTCTTTGGTGAAAGAGCCGGTGTTGGCGGGGTCATCCAGCGTGACGTAATCGACGGTCAGACCAAGCCCGCGCAATTCGTGAGCAAAGTGGCGCATCGACGAAAACACAAATGCCAATTTCTGGCGGTGATGCGGCACGTAGGTCGCTTCTTCCGCCACCTCGACCATGAGAATAACATCTTGCAGGGTTGCACCGCGCAAAGAGGAAATGTTGCTTGAAAGCTGATCACCGAGGATAAACCGGAGCGCAGTCATTTGGCTGCCGTTTTAGCTTGAGCGGGCTTTGATGCCCGGCATTTGTCTGAGCAAAACTTAACCTCCTCCCAGACCTTTTCCCATTTTTTGCGCCACACGAAAGGACGTTTGCAGGTGATGCAGGTTTTTTCGGGCAAGTCTGATTTTTTTCGCATTTTAACCATGGGGCTGTTACGCGGCCGGGGACGGCTTAGACCAGTCGCCGGCGGCATGATTACCCCGTCTTTGTGCCGAAGTACGCTTTACATTCTGCGCGCTTTACATGGCAGGCAAGTCAAACTGCGACGTATCTTCCTCGCCGGTGCCTTGCGACATGGGTTGAAGCGCAGCGGGCTGGCGATATTGCGGGCTGACAGCGCCAAGGGCGGCGGGGGGCATAATGTTGGAACCGTTGCGCGGCCGGGGTGTGAAGCTGGCCTGAGGCGCTTGAACAGGCACAACAGGAGACTGGCTGACGATGCCCATCTGGCCATTGGTGTCTTCCCCCTCGGCATTGACGTCAGCGGGCGTGGCAGTATCCGGCAAAAGTGTGGACACATCTGTAGGCACAGGCTTGCAGACACGATACATAGTACCGTCCCGTAAGATACGGTGGCGGGCAAGATCAACATGGATATGGTTGTAATGAAACATATCCGAGCCGGGCGCGAGCACAGTGGTGAAATATGTGCAGGCGCCAGCTTGAACTTCGCGCAGGAAGGCGCGCTCCTGCTCATCGGGGCCTTTCCAGGCTTTTTGCACGTTAATTTCACGGCCTGAGGCAAGCTTGAAGCCGGCAATGTCAATGGCGTTGCCAAAGGCATGTTCAGACAAGGATGCGCCTTTGATGTGATCTACGGTACGGCAGCCGTAGGAGCCCATGGTGTTGATTTTAACAACAGGCTCGCCAAACCTGGCCTGAGCATAGGGCTGCACAACCTCCGTCACCCATTGATCGAGCATTGGCAACATCGGGCACGCGAGCGTGGCGCGGCTGTCCAGCGCGACAGAGCCTTGGGCAAGGGCGGTGGTTTTGAAGGGATGGTCCATGCCGCAAATACCGGGACCATCAATGGAGGGCGCGGGCTGGACATAGGCGGAGGTCTGAACGAGCTTTTGCGACAGGCAAACGCTTTCCGCCTGAGAGCGCCATGCGGGCCGCTCTTCACGCCGGAAAGCAGAACAGCCCGCCAAAATTCCAAGCAGGAGAGCAGCTGTCAAATATGGCTTTACGCTACGCACCATTGCTTACACATGGCGGAACTTGTTTAAGATATATTTAACACACGGGGAGGGTATTGTGTCGGCAATTTTGCGCAAGGCTGAGGCGAGCGACGCCGGTCTCATTTTTGAATTTATTTGCGAGCTGGCAGCGTATGAAAAGCTGCAACATGAAGTGACTTCGACACCTTCGATGCTAACAGAGGCTTTGTTCGGGCGTAGTCCGAAGGTGTTTTGTGATATCATCGAGCGCGTTGAAGAAAGCGGGGCAATGACACCCGCCGGCTTTGCGCTGTGGTTTTACAATTATTCCACTTTTAATGGCCGCCACGGCATTTATTTGGAAGACTTATACGTGCGCCCGCAGTTTCGCGGGCTGGGATATGGCAAGATGTTGCTCAAATCGCTTGCCAAACGCTGCGAGCGCGAAGGCCTTATGCGGCTGCAATGGCAGGTGCTGGACTGGAATACGCCGTCGATCA
>JAYTYD010000183.1:0-7446 GCA_043742625.1 Methylovirgula sp.
GGCATCAATGGCGGCGGCGCAGGCATGTCAGCTGCAAAAGCGCCGCTTACCAAGCTGCCAAATATGGCTACAGAAAGAGTAAGGGCTTTAATGCTGCCCATGAGATATTCCCTTCATCAATTATGGGCTTCAGCCCGAATAGTTCGACACAGGAAAATTGCCACAGACTTGTTAATTGGAGGTTAAGCCTAACAATTAACCCTAATTTTTTACGCAAAATACCGCGCGCCTTCCTGAGGTGTTTGAGCTATTGCCTGATAAACCTCAATCGGCGCGGTTTAGACTTAGAGGCAATTCAATGTGGGAAATGATCTGGCGGGCCGCTGTTGTCGGCCTTGGCGGCACGGTCGCTATGGATATTTGGGCACTTATCCGGGCGCAGTTTTTCGGGGGCTCCGCGCCAAATTGGGGGCCTGCGGGGCGGTGGTTTGCATATCTGCTGCGGGGGCGGTTTTTACATGAAGACATCGCGACGACACCAGCCATTCCGCATGAGGCGGCTCTGGGCTGGAGCGCACACTATGCTATCGGCATTTTTTATGGCTTCGTCGTGGTGGCCGTTGCCGGGCGTGGCTGGCTGGCCCACCCGCGTTTTTTGCCCGCCTTGATTGTTGGCATTGTTACTGTGGGTGCGGGCTGGTTCATCTTACAACCGGGCCTTGGCTTGGGCTGGGCAGCCGCCAAAACGGCAAGGCCGTGGGCGGTGCGAGCACAGAACCTAATTGCCCATACTGTTTTCGCGCTTGGCATGTATGCTACGGCGCTGGTCGTGGCAGGATAGTTCTATGACTGCCGCGCCGCTCCAAATTTATATCGACGCCGACGCCTGCCCGGTCAAAGACGAAACCTACCGGGTTGCGGCGCGCTATGGCCTTAAGGTTTTTGTGGTCGCCAACGCGCGCATTAATATCCCGCGCGAGCCGCTGATTGAGCGCGTGGTGGTGGCGGTCGGGCCGGACGTGGCGGATGATTGGATTGCCGCCCGGGCGCAGGCCGGTGCAATTGTCATTACCGCCGACGTCCTGCTGGCGCACCGCTGTGTCAGCGCCGGAGCCGATGTGATTGCGCCAAATGGCGTGGTTTTTTCAAAGCAGGCCATTGGCATGGCGTTGGCGATGCGCAACTTGCACGATGACCTGCGTTCCATAGGCGCAATTACCGGCGGCCCGGCGCCGTTTTCACCCAGACAACGCTCAGCCTATCTTTCGGCACTGGATCTCGCGATCGTGCGGCTACAACGGGCTGGATTTTCTCCGGAAGGGCAAGTTTAAGAAAAAAGGCCATTTATGGCTCGAAAAGGTGGAATTCTAACGACGCCGGGTGTGAAAAATCACAAAAAAGATGAATCACCACTCTGACGGAGGCTGACCTTATCTTCAAGTAGAGTCCACCGGTTTGAAATCGTCGATATTCCGGTTCATGCTGAAGGGGCGCGCCCGCCAATATAGTCACTCAAGACTGAAACGGCTTCGCGCACCAGAGGCAGAATTGACGCGGTGTCCCGCTGGGCAACTGTGCTCGGGTTTCGCTCTGGCGAAAACCCGGCACGTTGGCGCGGCCATTTGGAAGCATTGTTGCCAAAGCGGTCACGGGTTAGGCGCGTAAAGCATCATTCCGCGCTTCCAATTCAAGAGGTGCCTTCATTCATGAAATTGCTCGCCAAACAAACTGGCGTCGGCGCAAGAGCATTTCAATTTCTAATCTTGACGGCGTCACGCACTGGTGAAGTAGTCTGAGCGCACTGAAGAGAAAATAACCTTTAGCGGCGTTTCATGCGCCCTCTTTCAACCGTGCCGCGTATCGCGCACGCACGGCTGCATCACACTCCTGCAAGGCCCTAAGGCCTGCCCGAACAACCTCGCTCCCTGTGGCATACGCCCCCGGAGGACACGAGAGAGTCAATAAATGCGGTGTGTTCGGGCGGCAGGCTAAAACTGCGCTTTTCAACGTTGGATATAGGATGGCCTCCTATTACAAACATTCTAATACAAGGTATGAATAAATCATACTAAAAACGCTGCTATTCGATTGCCCGTTCGCCCCGGACTGATGCACCAATATCGGGTAAATATTTCAGTGGATTGGTTTTGGTGCAAAAGTTTTGAATTATGCACGCAGTTAGGCTCGCAAACGTTTGCTTCGCTTTAGCGCGGTAGTCTTGGCATGATCCTGCTTAGCCCGTAGTCGCACAACGCACTCGATCAAGTCGTAGGGTATTGGCTCGTCCAAGGAAAAACGGAGGTTGCCTTTCGGGCCACGGTAGGGCTCGAGCGCTCTATCAAGACGCGCATCGCCTTCGTTAGCGGGAAAAAGTCCAATGTGATTTTTGAAAGCCGCGAAATAATCCAGAATGCCATGACCTCGGAATGGAGGCATCCGGTAGCTAATTGTTTCTTCCGCTTCGGGAGCCGCGCCGCGAACGCTCTCGCGGATGCGACGGAGCGCGGGCTGGACTGCCGACGATGACGCAGAAATGTATGCGGCTATTGGCGTTGCCTCGAAGTCCACGAGACTATCTTGCAAAATGGCACGAGGTCAGGATGGTCCTCGAAAATCCGCTTATCAACGAAGCTCTACGCCTCACCCGCCGAACATGGTTTTGGATTTTGCGGAGCAATTTCTCATTATGTAGAATCTTTACACATTCCTTATACGGGTGATTGCATTCCGAATGGAACACTTATGCCATCTTCGCCGATACATCCGATATGGAGGCGCTAAAAATGGTTGAATTTTTTTATCCCGCTCTGGCGATGCTCGTGCTCTACGGCATGGTGGCCTACGCCAGTCTCTGTGCAAAACTGTGAGGCGCGCGCATGAGTGAACCAATCCTCGGACTTATCGTTGCATCGGGCCTCGTGGCCTATCTGCTTTACAGCCTCATCTATCCTGAAAAATTCTAAAGAGGTGACCCCATGACCTTGACCGGCTGGTTGCAAATTGCGCTCGTTTTGGTAGCCGTTTTGGGCGCTGCCATACCATTGAGCAGCTATATAAACCATATTTTTACCGGCGAACGCACTCTGCTTTCCCCGATTCTTCTTCCTGTTGAACGCGGACTTTATCGCGCTGCGGGCGTCGACGACCGCAGCGAACAAAGCTGGCTGGCTTATGCTGTGGCCATGATTGCGTTTTCAGTCGCGGGGTTTTTGACGCTGTATGCCTTACAACGTCTCCAAGGTTACCTACCGCTTAATCCGCAACATTTTGATGGAGTGGCGCCTGATCTTGCCTTCAACACGTCGGTGAGTTTCATCACCAACACCAACTGGCAGAATTATGCGGGTGAAACCACGATGTCGCATCTGACCCAGATGCTCGGCCTCACCGTGCACAACTTTCTATCGGCTGCCACCGGCCTGGCTGTCGCTTTTGCTCTGGTGCGCGGGTTTTCGCGCTCGGGCGCTACAACGGTCGGCAATTTCTGGGTCGATATGACCCGCATCACGCTGTACATTCTACTGCCCTTGTCGCTGTTGCTCGGGTTGGCTTTTGTCGCGTTGGGAATGCCGCAAACGCTGGCAGGCTCCGTTGAAACAACATCGCTGGAGGGCGTCAAGCAGGCACTTTCAATTGGTCCGGTTGCGAGCCAGGAAGCGATTAAGCAGCTTGGCACCAACGGCGGCGGCTTCTTCAATGCCAACTCTGCGCACCCGTTTGAAAATCCCAGCGCTTGGACAAATATGCTCGAGATCTGGGCGCTTTTATTGGTTCCGGTGGCATCTGTATTGGCATTTGGGCGCGCAGTTGGTGACATCAAGCAGGGCCGTGCCATTCTGATTGCTATGAGCATTTTAATGGTTGGCGGTGTTTACATCGTCTATTGGGCCGAAACTGCCGGTGTCCCCGCCATTGCACACCTTGGCGTCAATCCGCTGCAAGGAAACATGGAAGGAAAAGAAGTTCGATTTGGTCAGGCCATGTCTGCACTTTTCACGGCTGCCACGACCAGCACAAGCACCGGCGCAGTCAATGCGATGTTCGATTCATTGACGCCGATAGGCGGTTTGGTGCCGATGTTTAATCTGCTGGCAGGGTGCATCTGGCCTGGCGGAGTAGGTTCCGGACTTTACGGATTTCTGATTGTCGCCATCGTCGCGGTGTTTATAGCCGGATTGATGGTTGGGCGCACCCCTGAATATTTGGGCAAGCGCATTGAAACCCGCGAGATGAAGCTGGTGATGTTCGCTATCCTTATTTATCCGGCTCTTGTTTTGGGCTTTTCAGGGGCGTCTGTTCTGTTGAAAACCGCCTTGGACAGCCTTGGCAATTCCGGACCGCACGGCCTTTCAGAAATCCTTTTTGCCTATGCCTCGACGACTGCAAATAATGGCTCGGCTTTTGCAGGCTTGAACGGTAATACGCCGTGGTTCAACACGACGCTTGGCATCGCCATGCTGCTGGGACGCTTCGCTTTTATTGTCCCGGTATTAGCGCTGGCAGGGTCTCTTGCTGCCAAAAAGAAAGCTCCTCCCTCGTCCGGCACTTTCCCAACCACAGGGCCGCTGTTCATCGGACTGCTGATTGGCGTGATTATCATCCTGTACCTGCTGCAATATTTCCCAGCCTTGGCGCTCGGGCCCATTGTCGAGCATTTCATAATGCTTAGTGGCCGCAGCTTTTAGTGAGATCGGAAACACATCATGTCTACCCAAACCCAAACTAAAGTACTGTTTGATATGCGTATCATCCGAAGTGCGGCGTTTGACGCCTTGAAGAAGCTTGATCCGCGCGTTCTTGCCAAAAACCCGGTCATTTTTGTGACTGAAATTGTCTCGATAGTTGTTAGTCTGCTGTTTATTCGCGATGTAATTTGGCAACAGGGCTCGCCATTGTTTACCGGACAAATTGCCGGTTGGCTTTGGTTTACGGTTTTATTTGCCAATTTTGCCGAAGCGGTGGCAGAAGGGCGCGGCAAAGCGCAGGCCGACACTTTGCGCAAGAGCCGCAGTGATACACCTGCGAAACGCTATTTAAATCCAACGGAAATCAACGGACCTTACTCCGGCATCAATGCTGTTGATTTGCGCGTTGGCGATGTGGTTCTTGTTGAAACGGGCGATATAATTCCGGGCGACGGCGAAATTATCGAAGGGTTGGCATCTGTTAATGAGGCAGCCATCACCGGAGAGTCCGCGCCGGTGATCCGTGAGGCGGGCGGTGATCGTTCTGCAGTCACGGGCGGTACGACAGTGCTTTCGGACTTTCTCAAGGTGCGCATCACGGCCGCAGCAGGATCAACATTTATCGACCGCATGATCGCGCTGGTTGAAGGTGCGGAACGTCAGAAGACTCCAAATGAGCTGGCGCTATCAATTTTGCTTTCTGGCCTGACCATAATCTTCTTGATTGTTTGTGTATCGCTTTGGCCTCTGGCCGCCTATTCAGGCAGTGTCTTATCAGTCAGCATGCTTATTGCGCTGTTGGTGTGTCTGATCCCAACCACCATCGGCGGATTGCTGTCCGCGATTGGTATTGCCGGAATGGATCGGCTGATCCGCTTCAATGTCATCGCCACATCGGGGCGTGCCGTGGAAGCTGCAGGCGACGTGGATACGCTGCTGCTTGATAAAACCGGAACCATCACTTTTGGCAATCGTATGGCGGATGAATTTGTCCCGGTCAGCGGCATTTCAGAGCAAAGCATCGCCGAAGGTGCCTTTACGGCCAGCCAAGCGGATGAAACGCCGGAAGGACGTTCCATCGTCGCCCTGGCAAGAGATCGTTACTCTATTGCAGCTCCCGCCAATCCGGCGTCAGCCGTCATAGTCCCATTCACGGCACAGACGCGCCTTTCCGGCGTAGATTTACCAAACCGCATTTTACGCAAGGGAGCCGTGGACGCAATCTTAAAGCTGTGTAACCTCACCAGGTCGCTTGCTCCGGCAGATTTCAATCTGGCCGTAGACCGGATTGCCCGCTCCGGCGGCACTCCGCTGGCTCTGGCAGAAAACGGTATGTTGCTTGGTGTGATCCACCTTAAAGACATCGTAAAGCCGGATATTCGCGTCCGGTTTGCTGAACTGCGCGCTATGGGCATTAAAACAGTAATGGTTACGGGCGACAACCCGCTCACAGCTGCCTCAATCGCATCCGAGGCGGGGGTAGACGACTTCATTGCAGAGGCAACTCCGCAGGACAAGCTCGCCTACATCCGTAAGGAGCAGCAAGGGGGTCGTTTAATTGCCATGTGCGGCGACGGCACGAATGATGCGCCTGCATTGGCGCAAGCCGACGTTGGCGTGGCGATGCAAACCGGAACGCAGGCGGCGCGCGAGGCCGGCAATATGGTCGATCTTGACTCTGACCCGACCAAGCTGATCGAAATTGTCGGTATAGGAAAACAGCTGCTTATGACACGCGGCGCTCTCACCACGTTTTCGATAGCAAATGATGTTGCGAAATATTTTGCAATTATTCCGGCGCTGTTTGTGGCGGCTTACCCCGAGCTGAATGCGCTGAACATCATGCATCTCGGCTCTGACAAATCCGCGATTCTGTCCGCAGTGATATTCAATGCGCTGATTATCATAGCCTTGATCCCGTTAGCCTTGAAGGGCGTGAGCTATCGTCCTGTGGGGGCGGGAGCGCTTCTGCGGCGCAACCTTGCCATCTATGGGCTTGGCGGCGTTATCGTGCCGTTTATCGGTATTAAGATCATCGATCTGGTGATCAATTCCCTGCATCTCGCCTGAGGAGACGGTTATGCTCTCGCAAATTCGCCCTGCACTCGTGCTTATAACGCTACTTACGCTCATGACCGGTTTGCTTTATCCGCTGGCGATAACCGGCATTGCGCAAATCGTCATGCCCTATCAAGCCAATGGAAGCCTCGTGGGAACAGCTAAAATTGTTGGGTCCACGCTCATTGGCCAGAATTTTACATCCGACAAATATTTTCACGGTCGGCCATCGGCAACCTCGGCTGCTGATCCAAGTGACTCTACGAAAACCGTGGACGCACCCTATAATGCTGCAAATTCATCGGGTTCAAACCTTGGTCCAACCTCGCAAAAGCTACAGGACCGCATTAAAACCGATGTTGAACTGCGACATAGCCAAGATTCTGCCAAAGATTCTGCCAAGACTCCGATTGCGGCGGACGCGGTAACGACTTCGGCCTCCGGGCTTGACCCTGATATTTCTCCGGCCAATGCACAGGCCCAAGCCGAGGGTGTGGCCAAGGCGCGGAATATGTCCGCTGAAAAGCTGCAAGCCCTGATTGAACAGAATACGAGCCATCCTGTTCTGGGCATTATTGGCGAAGAACGCGTCAATGTCTTAATTCTAAACATGGCGCTGGATGCGATATAAGACAACTCTGGAGATTTAAGCTTTGCAAGCTGAAGACCGTGACAAGGACCGGCGCCCAAATCCGGACACGTTGCTGGCACTTTCGTCGCGGGAAAATCGCGGGCGGCTTCTGGTTTTCCTCGGGGCCGCTCC
>JAYTYD010000184.1:0-1139 GCA_043742625.1 Methylovirgula sp.
GTGGTTTTACGCTCTATCGCCATTCTCATCGCACTGATGTTTTCCAAATTTGTCTATTTGGCCTCAATCAGCACCTATCTGACGTTCTATCTCATATCGAAATTTCAGGTCTCGGTGTCGGCGGCGCAGATGTTCCTGTTTTTGTTTCTGTTTGCCACGGCGGCGGGCACGTTTCTCGGCGGTCCGCTGGGCGATAAAATCGGGCGCAAGCCGGTGATGCTGGGTTCGATTTTGGGAGTATTGCCGTTCACGTTGCTGTTGCCGCATGCCAATTTGTTTTGGACGGCGGCGCTTACCGTACCGATCGGGCTGATATTGGCTTCGGCGTTTTCAGCCATTGTGGTCTATGCGCAAGATCTGGTGCCGGGGCGCACCGGCGTCATTGCCGGACTGTTCTTTGGTTTTGCTTTTGGCATGGGCGGCGTCGGTGCTGCTGTCTTGGGTGTCTTCGCCGATAAAACCAGTGTTGACTATACTTTCCAGCTTTGTGCCTATTTGCCTGCCATCGGGCTGCTGGCGCTGCTGTTGCCAAATATCAAGCGAACTCTTTCCTAAAAACCGAGGTTTCACATGTCTGATTTTAACACGCTCGATTCTGCAAATCTGTCCGGCAAACGTGTGTTGGTGCGGGTGGACTTGAACGTGCCGATGGAACACGGCAAAGTCTCGGATGCCACCCGCATTGAGCGGATTTTGCCCACTCTGCGCGAAATTTCGTCCAAGGGCGGCAAAGTTATTTTGCTGGCGCATTTTGGCAGGCCGAAAAATGGCCCGGACGTGGAAAACTCGCTTGCGCCGGTGGCCGCGGCATTGGCGCTGCACTTGGGCGCTCCAGTGGCTTTTGCGGCGGACAGCATCGGATCTGTGGCGGCAAGCGCCATCGCCAAAATGCACAACGGCGATATCTTGCTATTGGAAAACACCCGGTTTTATAAAGGTGAGGAAAAAAACGATCCCGCCCATGCTGCCGAACTGGCGAAGCTCGGCGATATTTTTGTCAATGATGCGTTTTCAGCGGCGCACCGCGCGCACGCCTCCACAGAAGGGTTGGCGAAACTCCTGCCTGCCTTTGCCGGGCGCACCATGCAGCAGGAACTTGATGCGCTGACCAAGGCGCTCGAAAAGCCCGAACGTCCGGT
>JAYTYD010000185.1:0-2929 GCA_043742625.1 Methylovirgula sp.
GGATAAGGGGCTTCGCAGCATCATTGCGCGCATCATTTTATATCACATGCGCATCTGGGATGTGCGCACCGCCCACGGGCCTGACGCAATGATCGCAAACTCGGGCTTCGTCGCGCGTCGAATTTTGAAGATCTATGGCCGGATCGCCAAGGTGATTAATCCCCCGGTTGATTTATCTGAAGCATCGGAAGATGTTGCGCGCGGAGACCATTTTCTGGTGGCCAGTCGTTTGGTGCCCTATAAAAATATTGATGTTATTGTGAAAGCTTTTGCGGAACTTCCCGACCTGAAGCTTACCGTTGCAGGCGACGGGCCGGACGCAAAGAAACTTAAGGACATGGCCGGGCCGAACGTGACATTTGAAGGCTTTGTTACAGATGCGAAAATGCGCCAGCTTATGACCACTGCACGTGCGTTCATTTTTGCGGCTGAGGAAGATTTTGGAATAATACCGGTTGAAGCTCAAGCGGAGGGTACGCCCGTGCTTGCGCTCGGTCGTGGCGGCGCGCTGGAGACGGTGAAAGCCACCGGCACCGATAAGACCGGAATGTTCTTTTCTGAGCCTAAGCCCCGGAATATTGCGGCTTGTGTCCGTGCTTTTATCGAAGTTGAAGCCGAATTTTCGCGCCAGTCGTGTCGCAAGCAAGCCGAACGGTTTTCCGCTGCCCGCTTTCGCGAAGAAATTACAACTTTTGTTCAGGAGCAGTTTGATCGTGTTCACGCTCCCTCGATTGCAGCTGATATTGAAAAAACTTCAACCGCACATCAAACTGCCAATGAAATCATCCATGAACATGAGACTGTCTGATGCAACATCAGGAGTCTTTATCCGCACCGGCACCACATAGAGTTTCGAAGACGAGGAATGACTTCATTTCGATTCTGCTCCGGCACAAAGTTGCATTCTTAAGCGCCTTTTTCGGTACCTTGCTGCTATCAATTTTAGCTTTGATTGTAATTCAGACCCGTTACGTGGCAACCGGCTCCGTTATTGTAGCGGAGCCCGAAATCGGCCTTGATGCGCAAGCACCAAACGGCGTTGATAAATTGGGTGATCCTGCAGACATGGAAAGCCAGATATTATTGATCAAAGCCGCGCGGGTTTTAAGACTGGCGGTTGATACGCCAGAAGCACAATCTGCCATTCTTCGTGAATGTCAGTCCCGCGGCACATCAAAACTGTTTGGCATAATCCCGTTAGGTTCGGACGTGTCCTGCGCGGGCGATGTAAAATCCAACGATAAATTGCTTGAGCAGATTCAGCAGCACTATTCAATTTCTGCCGTGGGACGCTCTCGTGTAATCAATATTTCGTATGATTCGCCGATTGCCGAAGTTGCCCAAACCATGGCGAATGCGCTTACCAACGCCTTTTTGGGAGACCGCCGCGCCGCTGCCATTCACAATCGTGAGGAAGCGGCCAATTGGCTTAAGCAGCAGTTGGTCCAGTTGCAGGGGTCTTTGAAAGAAGATGAAGATCGCATTCAAGCCTTTCGACGTAAAAATGGATTGGTAAAGGGAGGGGTTGCGCCCATCAGTTCTGAGCGACTTTCCAGTGCCAGCCAAAGTCTGAATTTGGCAGAATCGGCGCGTGCGGAGGCCTTGGGGCGGTTGAACGAAGTCAAAAATGCAAAAAACGCAGGTCTAACCGACTTACCTATTGTCATAGCCAGCCGTACAATTGGTGATTTAAAGCAACAAATGACAACGATAGCCGGGCAAATCGCCAGCAATGCCGCGACCTTGGGGCCGAAACACCCCTCGCTCATTGCGTTACAGCAGGAACAAGACTCGTTGCGGCGGCGGCTCGATCAGGAAATGAACGCTATCGCCGCCAGCGCCCAGCGCAATTTTGACGCTGCGAACGCCACTGTATCAAGCCTGCGGCAGCAACTTGGCAAGGTGCAATCCGACGCGGGTGCCGCGTCCGACGACGAGGCCTCGATCGCTGATTTGGTACGGGATGCAGAGATCAAACGGACGCAATACACCGAGTTGACGAAAAAAGTTGGCGATCTGGAAACCCAAAAACGCGTGCTCGCTGGCAGCACGCGCCTGGTGAGTACGGCTGAACTACCGATTATTCCGTTTTTTCCCAAGAAAATTCCATTTCTGGCAGGCGGTTTAACCCTTGGTGCCCTGTTGGGCTTTGTATTTGCAGTGATGTTTGATCGGAAAGATCAAGGATTGCGCAGTGCTTCCGCGCTAAGTTCCGGCACAGGGTTTCCCGTGATCTCAGAGCTCCCGCTTTTGCGTTCAAACCGCCTTAGTCTATCGCACATGGTATCAGGCCAGACTAACTTGCCGTTGATGGAGGCGCTGACGGCCGCGAAAACTGATGCGGGATTCCTATCCGCCATAAATGGAATTTTTGCATCCATTCGCGCCAAGGGCATGGCCAAAACCGTGCGATCAATTTTGATAAGCTCAGCCGCGCCTCAGGAGGGTCGAACATTCACTGCTTTGGCTCTGGCGCAAACTGCAGCAATCGCGGGCCGACGCGTTTTGGTGGTGGAATGTGATTTTCAACGTCCTGTGTTTTCAAAATTATTCAATTTAGCAGATTCAGAAGGCTTGGCCGGAGTTTTGCGCAGGACAATTAAGCCGCAAGAGGCAATTTTTGCCACAGATGCCCCCAATCTCTTCGTCATTCCAGCAGGCCAGACACTGATAAATTCTAGCGAGCTGTTGGCAGGGGGCAACCTCGACAACGTGTTGCGCTGGGCAAAACGCTTTGACCTCGTCATTTTAGACAGCTCGGCGGCCTTGGCCAAGCCGGACGCCCGGCTCATTGCAAGCAGCGTGGACGGTGTGATTTATTGTGCCCGTTGGGGGTCTGCCGATGTGTCGGATGTCTCCGCGACAGTTAAGGATGTGCAGACTGCAGGCGGGCATATTGTTGGAGTCGTCATGACCATGGTCGACATGG
>JAYTYD010000186.1:0-4044 GCA_043742625.1 Methylovirgula sp.
CAAATGATCTTCTGCCGCCTGACGGGCTTTTTCGTCAGTGGAGTGGTGCACGACATCGGCTTTGAGCGCCGTCCAAATTACCATTGCCCGCGCTGCCTCGTTAAAGGCACGGATACTCAGCAGGTTCCGCCGTACATCCGGATGAACCAGAATGGGGTCGGCAGCCTTCCCGGGCTCTTTTGCGCCTGAAATCGAGCGGCCCTGCAAACGGTCTTTGGCGTAGGCGGCGGCATTTTGATAAGCCACCTCGGAGAGCGAAAGCCCCTGAATGGCAACACCGAGGCGCGCTTCGTTCATCATCACGAACATAGCGTTGAGGCCTTTATTCTCAGTGCCGAGCAAGGTGCCGATGGCGCCGTCATAATTCATCACACACGTGGAATTAGCGTGAATCCCCATTTTATGCTCGATTGAGCCGCATGACACCGGATTGCGCGCGCCCAGAGAGCCGTCGGCGTTAACATGGAATTTGGGTACCAGAAACAGCGAAATGCCTTTGGTTCCGTGCGGCGCACCCTCAATGCGCGCCAACACCAGATGAATGATGTTATGCGCCATATCGTGCTCTCCGGCAGAGATGAAAATCTTCTGTCCGGTTATCGCATAGGTTCCGTCGCCCTTGGGTACTGCTTTGGTTTTGAGCAGTCCCAGGTCCGTACCGCAATGTGGCTCAGTCAGGTTCATGGTGCCGGTCCATTCGCCTGAAATCATATTCGGGGCGAACATAGCCTTTTGCGCGTCATTGCCGTGTTGGAGCAGCGCCGCCGTTGCGCCTTGGCTAAGGCCTGGATACATGGTGAAGGCCATATTGGCAGAGGCGCAATATTCCATCACCACTGAACCCAAGACGTATGGCAGACCTTGCCCGCCAAAGGCGGCTGGGGCTGAAATTCCAACCCAGCCGCCGTCTTTGAAAGCCTTATAGGCTTGTTTGAAGCCCTTCGGGGTGGTGACTGAAGCATCCGCATTACGGGTGCAGCCTTCAAGATCACCCGAATGATTTATGGGTTGCAGCACTTCTTCAGAAAATTTAGCGGCTTCCTCTAACACCGCCTCGACGACATCAATGGTTGCATCGGCAAAGCCGGGAAGGTTGCCATAGTTTTGATAGTGAAAAACATCTTTCAACAAAAATAAGGTGTCTTGAACTGGGGCCTTATAACTTGGCATGGGTCTCTCCCGGTCTTTTCAGCATGATGAACCCGCTTTGATCCAATTGGAAGCGAGTTGATAAAAATTCGATTGTTTACATGTAAACTATGCCAATTGGATTTGCAAGTTCACTGTCTGATTAATTGCTTGCGCTTGGACCCTAGGTTTCCGATAAGAACGTTTAAATTTACCGCAGTCTGCGTGTTTGAGGCAGCTTGCAGTTTGCGGGCTTGCAGTCTTGATGTTTGCAAGCTTGCAACAGATTTCAGGTCTGGCACAGTTTGCAGCTCTACAACAGTTTGGATACCCGATGACCGAAGTTTTTCCTGCCGCGCTGGTTGAGGCCGCGCAAACATCCTCCGCCTGGCCGTTTGAGGAAGCCCGCAAGCTGGTAGCGCGTCTCGAAAAAACCAAGAAGGCGGAAGTCACATTTGAGACAGGCTATGGTCCTTCGGGACTGCCACATATCGGCACATTTGGTGAGGTTGCGCGCACCACCATGGTGCGGCAGGCTTTCCGTTTGCTGACAAAAGACAGTGTCCCGACCAAACTAATCGCTTTTTCTGATGACATGGACGGCCTGCGCAAGGTGCCGACCAATGTGCCGAACCAAAATATGTTGCTCAAACATCTGGGCAAGCCGCTGACGCGCGTGCCGGATCCGTTTGAAAAATTCGAAAGCTTTGCCGCGCACAATAACGCCATGCTGCGGAATTTTCTGGACCAGTTTGGCTTTGACTACACCTTTATGTCATCCACGGAGGCCTACACGTCCGGGCGATTTGACGCGGCCCTGTTACGCATGTTGGAACGCTACCGGCAGGTGATGGCGATTATGCTGCCTACATTTCGTGAAGAGCGTGCGGCCAGCTATTCGCCATTTTTGCCGATTCACCCGAAAACCGGCGTGGTGATGCAGGTTCCGGTCGAGGTGCTCAACGCCAAAACCGGACTTATACGCTGGAGCGACCCGGCATCAAACGAAGTGTTCGACACGCTGGTTACAGGAGGAAAGGCTAAGCTGCAATGGAAGCCGGACTGGGCCATGCGCTGGTATGCGCTTGACATTGACTATGAAATGGCCGGCAAGGATTTGATTGACTCCGTCAAATTGTCGGCGGAAATCGTAAAGGCGCTTGGCGGTATGCCGCCAGAGGGTTTTAACTATGAGCTGTTTCTCGACTCGGCCGGTGCAAAAATTTCGAAATCCAAGGGCAATGGCCTGACGATCGAAGAGTGGCTGAATTATGCCCATCCTGAAAGCCTCTCACTGTTCATGTATCAAAAGCCGCGTGAAGCCAAGCGCTTGCATTTTGATGTGATTCCGCGCGCCATGGATGACTACGCGCAGTTTTTGTCCGGACTGCCCAAGCAGGATGACAGGGCGAAACTGTCCAATCCGGCGTGGCATATTCACGGCGGCAATGCTCCTGCGGCGGAAGTTTTGGACACTTCCGGTACGGGTTTGACCTTTGCGATGTTACTAAACTTGGTTGCAGTGGCAAATTCTGAAGAGCCGAAGGTTCTGTGGGGATTTGTGCAGCGTTATGCGCCCGGTGTATCGCCGGAAACCCATCCAAAATTGAATCAAGCTGTGAACTACGCCTTGCGGTATTACCGTGATTTTGTCCGTCCGGCGAAGACATACCGGCTCGCGGATGATGTCGAAGCAGACGCCTTGCGCACATTGGCGGCTAAGTTGAAAGCCCTGCCCGCCGGGGCTTCGGCGGAAGAAATTCAAGCGACACTCTACGACGTGGCCCGGCCAATTCCGCGCTATCAGGACATAAAAGCCAAAGGCGCGACGCCTGAGCGCCCCGGAGTTTCCAACGCGTGGTTTAATACGCTGTATGAAATTCTGCTTGGTGAACCTAAAGGCCCGCGCTTTGGCTCTTTCGCTGCGCTTTATGGTGTGCCGGAAACTGTCACCCTGATTGAAAAGGCGTTGAGCGGCGGCTTAGTGGACGAACATGCAGCATTTTTGGCGGCACGGGCGTAGGATTCGGATCGCAGGGCGCGATTTCATTGCTCACTGTTTTACGGGTTACGAACGCTTGAATTGTAAGGTTCAGCCTGATCAACTATTGGCTGGACCAGATAATCCGGCCAATGGTCGCGACATTTTCAATCGGCAAAATCCGGTCGCCATGGTCAGGATTGAGCGAGCGCAGTTCAACGGTTTTTGGCGTTTGGCGGCGGAGCTCTTTGGCCAATACTTCGCCATCGGTGGTGCGCACCACAACCCTGTCACCGCGCCGCACCGACGCTGTGGGTGACACAATAATGGTATCGCCATCCCGATACAGCGGCAACATTGAGTCGCCGGCAATTTCCAAAGCGTAAGCGTGATCATCGCCGACGTTGGGAAAGGCGATTTCGTCCCACCCTGCCCCGGCTGGAAAGCCGCCGTCATCAAAAAAGCCGCCATCACCGGCTTGAGCAAATCCAATTAATGGAATGGTTTGCAATACAGGTGGCGCGCTATTGCTGACAAGCCGGAGAAACTCGTTCAAATTGGACCCGGTTGCCTCCAGCGCCTTGGCGATAGACTCAGTGGACGGCCAGCGTGGACGGCCATCAAGCGACATGCGCTTGGATTTGTTGAAGGTGGTGCTGTCAAGCCCGGCTTTTTTGGCTAATGCCGAAGGACTCATGCTATGACGCTCGGCCAGAACATCCAACGCCTTCCAGATCTGATCGTGATTTAACATAAGTGTGCCGTTCAAACGCTGCGTGGATAGCCCACGCATAAGTGGAATAAAAGTCTGCGCACGGCTAAACTATTTGCAGGAACGCATTTTACAAGGATATGTTTCCTATATAGGCAAATATGCCGCTATGCAAGCTTGATTTTTAAGCTATTTTTGAGGCTTGCCTGATACGCCGCATCTG